>JBGAIY010000670.1:0-2803 GCA_044225205.1 Myxococcaceae bacterium
GGTCACCGTCGTCGCACGTCGTGTCGGTGCCGAGACACACCCCCTGGTGGCAGCGCGCGGCCGTGAAGCACGTGAGCGGCGTCGCGCAGTCGGCGTCTTCGGGAGCGAGCCCCACGACGCAGACCCCGGCATCGAAGTCGAACGCCGCGACCCGACACGATTCAGCCGTCGAGCAGTCAGGCACCGCCCGGGCGACCCCATGCAGCGCCACGCGGGTCTGGGCAAAACCCACCTCGGCGTCGAATTCGCCAGCAGTTTCGGGCGCGAAGGTGACCGCGACGTCGACCGAGGCGCCGGCGGGCAGCGACAGCGGAGACGTCACGGCCACCGCGAACGGCGCGGTCGACGTCGTCACGGGCACGACGACGGTGGTGCGGTTGGGGTTGGTGACGGTGACCGAGCGCTCCGACGCCTGGCCAAGCCAGACGGTGCCGAAGTCGAGCGCCGCGGGCGCAACCGAAATCGGCGTCTCGACGACTTGACTCACCTTCGGGCGGCAGTCGCACCCGGCGACCACGACAACGGTGAGCGCCACGAGCAGACGCATGGGCCAGCTACGAACGCGACCGGCGCGCCACCAGCAAGGTGAGCCCCAGCGCCAGTTGCCAAAGGGCCGCCGCACCGCCGGCCTCGTCACACGAGCAGCCGAAGGTGCCGGTGTTGCGGGCGATGATGCGCTTTTGAATTTGAGCGAGCTGGTCGCACGGCACCGGCGCTTGGGCGCGCGGGTACGTCGAACAGAAACCGTCTTGGGTGCCGACGTCGATGATGCGTTTTTGGGTGTCTCCGACGTCGGCGGTGGGCGCCATGGTCGAATTGACGTTGTAGACGTGGTCGAACCCCACGACGTGGCCAATTTCGTGCGTGGTCGTGTTTTGCACGTCGTACGCGGCGCAGGTCGGCATTTCAGACCCCTTCGCGCAGGGCGGAGAAGCGACCGTCGTGAACAAGAACGAGCCTGCGTTGTATTCAATGTCGGCGTCATAAATGATGCCGGTCTTGATCGAATAGGTGACCGTCGTCAGCGCGATGACGCCGTCGCCGTCGTGGTCCCAACAGTGGAGCGTGTTGGCGCAGGTGCGCGTATCGTGGCACGGGTCGTCGGCCGGGCAGACCGATTCGCGAAACACGAGCGCGTTGCTGTCTTGGGTGCCCTTGCCAACGGTGAGGTTTGCCTGCCGGGGCCCGCCCGAGAACGTGAAGTCAGAACAGTCGTCGCTCAAGACCTGCCACGTGCTCCACGCCGAGGTGATGGCCGAGAACTCGGTCTCGGCCGGGGTGCGCGCACTGCCCGCCGCGTCGACGACGTAGACGAGCTTGCGTTTGCTCCAGGTGACGCACACTTCGTTCTCACTGGTCGTGTCAGCGACCGTGCGCTTGAAGTCTTGGGCCACACTGCCCGAAGCGATCAGCG
The DNA here is from genome assembly GCA_044225205.1 of Myxococcaceae bacterium. GTDB lineage: Bacteria > Myxococcota > Myxococcia > Myxococcales > Myxococcaceae > JAEUJT01. Next base: position 1,415 of record JBGAIY010000670.1, read on the forward strand.
AAACGAAGAGGGCCCCCAAGCGCGCGTTCACGACATTGGGCTCCGACGACGGCGGGCCAGGTGCAGCACCGCCAACACGCCACCCGCGGCGAATGTGGCGTCGGCCGGGAGCGACGAGCACCCCACTTTGGCGGCTTTGCCGAGTTCCAAGCCGCTGGTGAGCGTCGGTATTTGGCAGGTCTTGGTCGGCTTGCCTTTCGGGTACACGTCGCAAATGAATTGCTTCGAGCCGTCGTCGAGCGTGCGCTTGGTGACTTCGCCCGTCTCGGCCTTCGGGTTCATGGTCGACCCGGCGAGGTTGATGTGGGCGAGCCCGAGCACGTGGCCAATTTCGTGCGTCACGGTGTTTTGCACGTCGGTGATGACCGGCACGGTGGTGGTGAATTGAAAACTCGGTGAATTCAATTCGATGTCAGAATCGAGGTCGCGGCCGGTTGAAGGCGTGTAACTCGTGCTGGTGATGGCGATGGCGCTGGCCGAATGTTCCCAGCAGTCGTAGTTGTTGCCGCAGGTGCCGGCCGACCAACACGCGTCGTTCGTCGGGGCGACGTCGGTGCACTTCTTGAGCCGAAAGACCACGATGTTCTCGTTGTCTCCGTTGATGGTGTAGCCCACGGTTCGGCTTTGGGTGCGCGTGCCGTCGGTCAAGGTGAGGCTGCCGCAGGCGCTCAACTGGGTCTGCCAACTGGCCATTGACGCGGCGACGGCGGCGAACTCGGTGTCTCCCGACACGGTGGGCTCGCCTTGCGCGTTTTGGTGCATGACGATGTCGGTGGCGTCTTTCCACCACAGGCACTGCGAATTGAGGTTCGAGTCGTCGGTCTTGGTGCGCACGTATTGCGACAAGACGACGGCGAGGAGCACCTTCACCATCACGGAGTCACCGTCGGCAGGCGCGGGTTGGTCTTGTCGTCGGGCGCCGGGAGGGTGACGACGGCGGCTTTGACTTGGGCCTTGAGCTCGTCGACCGGCAGCGAGAGCGGCGGGCGCGAGAAGGCTTGGTGGGTCACCGGGTCGATGAGCGCGAGGTCGGCGTCGGGCGAGGTGTGGGCCATGACCGTGCCGTCGGCGTTCGGCTCGAGGCGAAACTTGCCCTGGGCCATGCCGGTCACCGTGTAACGGGGGCCGCGCTTTTCCAAAAACAAGACGACGGGCTCGCCTGCGAAGAACGTGGCCACGCCGTGAACCCGCTGGCCGACGTCGCCAATTTCGCCGCCGGGCTGCATGGCGGTGAGCGTGGTGACGGCCCCGCCTTTCCACACCTCGACGACTTGAATCTCGGCGTCGGTGAAAATGCGGGCATGATCTTGCGACCAGTGCGGTTCAACGCGCGTGACGACGCCGCGAACGACGAGGTCAGACGAGCGGGTGAGGCCGGCGACGTCGAGC
>JBGAIY010000671.1:0-2794 GCA_044225205.1 Myxococcaceae bacterium
GTGAAGACCACGCGCACCGTCGCCGACGCGGTTCGCTCGCCACACCCCGCCGCGCCGCCCAAGGTGAGCATCAAGGTCACCCGCTGGGCGCAGGTCTCGCCGAAGGGCGACGTGGTCGTCTTCGAAGCGCTGGGCAAGCTCTGGCTCAAGTCGCTGCCCTCGGGCACCCCAAGGCGGCTGACGTCGCAGACCACGCACCGTGAATTGATGCCGTCGTTCAGTCGTGACGGGGCCTCCATTGTCTATTCGACCTGGAGCGACACCGAGTTCGGCTCGATTCGCCTCGCTCCGGCGAGTGGCGGCGAAGGGCGCGTCGTCACCAAGACCCCGGGCCACTACTTCGAGCCCGCGCTTTCTCCCGACGGCCGGGTCGTCGTGTACCGAACGTCGAGACCGTCGCTGTTGCGCAGCGCGCTGTATTCGCAGCAGCCGGGCCTGTACGTGTTGCCCTTGAGCGGCGGCGGGGCCCCGAAGCGAATTTCGACCGACGGCAGCTCTCCGCACTTCGCCGACGCGAACGACCGCGTGTACTTCACGACGGTCGACGAGTCGGGCAAAGAAGACGTTCGCTCGCTCAAGAGCATCGGGGTCGACGGTGCCGAAGAACGCACCCACCTCAAGAGCGACGAGGCCACCGAGTACCGCGTTTCGCCCGACGGCGCGTGGCTGCTCTGGTGCGAGAACTTCAACGCGTTCGTCATGCCCTTCGTCAAAGGGGCGAAGGCCGCGACCGCCGCCCCCGAATCGAAAGCGTTGCCGGTCGCGAAGGTCTCGAAAGACGCCGGGGCTTCATTGCACTGGTCGGGCGACTCGAAAACCGCCCGGTGGTCGCACGGCGGCCAGCTGTTCAGTCGCGACCTGACCGACGCCTTCACCTTCTTTTCGGGCAAGGCGAAGGCCGCCGAGCCAGAAAGCCAAGGCCTCGTGTTGATGGGCGACGTCGCCCCGTACGTCGCGAAGGGCGAGGTGGCGTTCGTGGGAGGGCGGCTCGTCACCATGAAGGGCGACGAGGTCATCGACGACGGCACGCTGTTGATTCGCGACGGGCGAATCGTTGCCGTCGGGCCGCGGGCGACGACGCCGGTACCGGCGGGTGCCAAAGTCATCGACGTCAAAGGCAAGACGGTGATGCCCGGCCTGGTCGACGTGCACTGGCACGGGGCGGTGGGCGACGAGGGCATCGTGCCGCAGCAGAACTGGGTGTTGCTCGCGGGGCTGACGTTCGGAGTCACCACGGCCCATGACCCTTCGAACGACACCGAGACGTTTTTCGCGGCCAGCCAGCTCGCGCAAGTCGGCGAACTGGTCGCTCCGAGGCTGTTTTCGACCGGTACGATTTTGTATGGCGCCCAGGGGTCGTATCGAGCGCCGGTCGACTCGCTCGACGACGCGCGCAGCCATCTTCGGCGCCTTCGCGACGCCGGGGCCTTCAGCGTGAAGAGCTACAACCAGCCGCGGCGCGACCAGCGGCAGCAAATTGTTCAGGCCGCCCGAGAGCTCAACATGCTGGTGGTGCCCGAAGGCGGGAGCCTCTTGCAGCACGACTTGACGATGGTCGTCGACGGTCACACCGGGGTCGAACACGCGCTGCCAGTCGCCCACGTGTACGAAGACGTGCTGCAGCTCTGGTCGCAGTCTGGCGTCGGGTACACGCCGACGTTGGGCGTCGCGTATGGCGGCTGGTTCGGCGAAAACTATTGGTACGAGAAGAGCGACGTCTGGGCCGACCCGAAGCTCTCGAAGTTCGTGCCGCGGCGGCTGCTCGACTCGCGTTCTCGACGCCGCCCGATGATACCCGACGAAGAGCTCAACCACATTGAAGTGGCGAAGAACGCAAAACGCATGAACGACCGAGGCATTTCGGTGCAGCTCGGCGCCCACGGCCAACGCGAAGGCTTGGCCGCCCACTGGGAACTGTGGTCTCTCGTGCTCGGAGGCATGTCTCCGTTGCAGGCGCTGCGGGCGGGTACCCTCAACGGCGCCCGATATTTGGGGCTCGACCACGACCTCGGCTCACTCGAGGTCGGGAAGCTGGGCGACGTGGCGGTGCTCGACGAAGACCCGCTGACCGACATTCGCCACAGCCGCAGCGTGCATTTCACGGTCGTCGGAGGCCGCGTCTACGACGCCGAGACGATGAACGAAGTGTGGCCGAAGCCGACCCCGCGCGCGCCGCTGTTCTTCAACCGCCCAGGCGGGGCGACCTGGCCGGTGGGCGTCACCGGCTCCAACGCGAACGACTGATGCCGACCGTCGTTACGAGCCGAAGCAAAAGCCCAGGCGCACTTCGGCGGTGATGGGCGGCAGCGGCAAGTTCACCAGCACCCCAGCCACCTGCGCCACTTGGCCGACCAAGAAGACGCTCGCGCCGACTTCGGCAAACATCGCCGTACGCGGGCCGGTCGTTCGACGAACGTGCACGGCGCCGCCAATGGCGGGGTCGAAGGCGGTGGCCACTCGGTTGTCTTCGAAGCCGCGGCCGCGCGCGCTCACGAGCCCCACTTCGAAGGCCGCGTGCGCCGAAACGTGCCAGGCGTCGCTGTCGAGCAAGCGAAACCCCGGCCCGAAGCCGAGCGTCGGGCGAAACCATTCGACGCGGCCGCCGGCCAAGGTCGCGTCAAAGGGCCACGCGGCTTTGGCCGACACGCGCCCAAACCACAACGCGGCGCTCGGGCCGAGCTCGAAGGCCAACGCCGCGCCCGGCCGCGGCGAGGCACCCGACAGCGCGGCCACGACGGCGGCGGTCGCTCGCCACGACCAAGGGGCCGGCGGGCCCACCGCGGCCGGCGCGCCG
>JBGAIY010000082.1:0-22141 GCA_044225205.1 Myxococcaceae bacterium
GCCGAGTGGCAGGTGTTGCACGAGTCGGCCACGTCTCCGTAACGCTCGCCCGCCGGCGGGCCCAGGCCCTGCCACACAATGACCACCGCGCCCGAGCCCGTCTTCTCGAGCTCGACCCACTCCCACCCGGCGGCGCCCTTCGCGTTGTAGGTGCCGCCGCGCTTGTGCATGGCGAACGTGGCGAACTCACTCTGCTTCACGATGAACGTACCCTCGGGAAACGACGTGCTGCCCTTCGGCGGCCGCTTGCTCAAGTAAATCGTTCTCGGCCCCGCGGTGTGCACCGCGCTCGAACCGCCGTCGAGGTCGACCCCCTGGGTCCCCCCGTCGATGAAGAACGACTCCCAGCTCTCATAGTTCTCGAAGTCGACCCGCAGCGCCGGCGTACCCGACGTACCGCCCGTACCTTCGGGCGAACACGCGGCCGCAACCACCACCGCGAATGCCAAGACCGCCAAAACCCAAGGTTTCATGCCAATCACCGAACTTGAATTTTGAGAATGATTCTCAAAATCGACAAACATGTACCAAGGGGCGGCCGCGGGCGCAATCGAGGCGATATCTTTGGGGGCCGCGCGGCGTTGCTGTGCCCATGAGCTCTTGGCGGAGGGCCTTGCTCGGCCTGTGGTTGGCGGCGATGTCGTGCGCACACCAGCCGTCGGTGCGGGTGCAGAACAAGAACGGGCGCATCTACGAAGGTGATGAGGCGGCGGTGAAGGCCAAGGTCACCCAGTGGTTTGCGCTGCGCGGCGTGGCGCTGCGGCCGTCACCGACGAACCGCCACGAGCTCGTTTCGGTCGTCAAAGAAGTGCAGGTGGGCGTCGTGAAGGGCCTCACCCGCGACCCCACGGCACCCACGGGCCCGGCGCAGGCGCCGGGCAATTCATCGAACGTGGTGGGCAGCATCGACGCCGAGACCCGCCGAGCTGAAACGGCGAACCTGGGTGACACGTCGCGCGAAGGCGCGCGCGATTTTTCAGATTTTCTCTCGAACCGGGGCCAGTCGTGGGCGAACGCCACGGGGGCTGGTGACACCTGGGGCCACGACCGCCCCGTCAGCGTCGAGCGCAGCCAATGGCACATTTTGTTCATACCGGTTGATGCGGGGCGCACGCAGGTTCAAGTTTTGAAGACCCAAGCGGCCGACTGGGGCGCCTCGGCCGACAAGAGCTTTCTGGTCGGCGCCAACCCCGTCACCCAAGACAAGTCGAGCAGCAATGCCGCGGGCACCTCTTTCACCAACCGCGACTTGCCGTCTGAAGTCGCTCTCGCAGAATACGTCGACGCTTCGGCCGCGGTCGAAGTCGTCAACAACGAAGAACTGAGCCTGATTCAGCCCGCGAAGGTCGACCTGCCCGAGGGCGTGGGAGCGCTCGAAAACCCTCCGACGGAGCGGTGCGAAATCGACGCTGGCCCCTTCGCCACCCTCGAGCCCGGCTCGGTCATGCTCCTGGCCGACCCGACTGGCACCGAGCAGGCCCCCTCCACGCTCGCCAAGCTGGTCTGTTCGGCGCTGGCGACCGGCCGGCAGGTCACGGTCGCCCTGCCCGTCAGTGCGAGCGAGCAGAAACGCATCAACACCTACGTCGATTCTGAAGGCACCGAGGCCGACCGGGTCGCCCTGCTCGTGGGCGGCTTTTGGAACCGCGACTGGCAAGACGGCCGGAGCAGCCTCGCCATGGCGAACCTGATCGAGGCCCTTCGCGCTCGGCGCCGCGCGGGCCAGCACGTCGCCGTGCTCGCGGTCGACGCCGAGCTCAACGGCAACCCTCGCAACGCGTTCGTCAGCGCTCGCCTGCTCGAACACCACCGAGAAAACCCCCAACGCGTCATCATCGCTCTGCTCAGCAACACCCAGGCGAGCCTGCGGGCCGGCACCCCGTGGAACATGCAGTTGTTGCCGGTCGGGTACCGGCTTTCAGCGGCAGGGGTCGCGGTCAAAAGCTACGACGTGGGCTTCGAGAGCGGCTCGCAGTGGGTGTGCCGGCTGTTCGCGCAAGGCCGTTTGAGGTGCGGCACGTGGAACGTGACGCCGGGGCCGAAACAGCGAAACGGCTTGAGCGGCGGCACCTTCACGCAGTTCACCGACACTTCGGCCGAAGGGTTCGACGGGCTGTGGTTCATCGGCAGGGTGAAGGCGTCGGCCCCAGCGAAAGCCCGGCTCCGTCGTGACGAGGGAGCGTGGCGCTCAATCGAAGTGCGCGCGGCGCAGCAGAACGACCCGGGGTTGTTCTAATTTTGGCCAACCGTCGACCGCGATTAGCGGTGCACACACACCTTCATTTCGAAATTCGAGTGCTTCTTGCAATCCCAGTCGATGGGGCAGTCGGCACCATTGCCACAGGTCTTGGTGCACAGACCGGCCTCGTCCCACGGGAGGCGGGTGCAGAGGCCTGACTGGCATTCTGCCCGCCCCGCGCACGTCACGCCGAACCCGCCCCCTGCTGGCGCTTCGTCGCGCTCTGCCCTTCTGGCCGGCAAGGGAGCAGGCTGTGCTGGGGCTCCTGGCCTGGAGGCGAGGCCCATCGCTCCGACCGTTGCTTCGAACAGGCGCGCTTGGTCTGATACCGCAGCCGCAGGCGCGCGCACCATCTCGAGGTTCGCCAACACGGCCGACAACAGAGGCTCCACGGCTTGCTTCGTCTCTGCTGGGCAGTGGCTTTCGATGAACTGAGCGACCACCTCGGCAGCGCTTTGGGCCCGCCGCACCGTGCCAGCACTTGGGCGACCAGCGGCGTTCTTCAATGCCGACACGAGAGCCCCAGCCTTCGCAGATGCCTGTTGTTGGCAGCTCGACGGCTGCTCGTCGAGTGCATCGGCCAGCTCGTGGGCCGCCCGCAAGGCCCCCTTGACGTCGGGCGCGCCGAGCGCCGACCCGGCCCCCAAGACGACCACCGCAATGAACCAGACTCGGCACGACATGGCGTTTCCCCCGTCAAGAGCGTCTGAACCAGGTGACACTCGACGTCAGGGCGCGGCGCAAATTCACCGCTTCGCTTCTTTTGCGACCCGGCCCCACCTTCAGTCGGCGAAAACCCCGGGCAACTTGCGCTCGGGCAACTCCTCACCGGGCTCCAACCGGGCGTACGCGACGGCCGCTTCGACCAACCGCTCGGGCTCGACCAACGCGTTGACTTGGCTTCGCGTCAGCGTCGAGCGCTTCTTGCCTTCGAGCTGCACATTGCACGGCGCGTCGCACAACCGCAGGCACTTGACGCCTTCGAGCTCGAACACGTCTTTGAGGTGCCGCTCTTTTCGAAGCGCCTTGACTGCTTGGTAGAGCGTCTCACCCGTGAAGGCCTCGGGCGCCGGGTGGTGCCGGCCGGGCTCGCAGCTTCGACAAATCAACAGCGTCGGGCGGCTCATGACAGGGCGGCGGCGCGCACAAACACAAATGCCGCGCGCTCAACGAAAGGAGCACGCGGCACAGGTGAACGGCGGCACCGCCAGGTTCGACTTACAGGTCGCCCGACTTCTGCAGCTCGGCAACGACCTTGTCGATGCCCCGCTTGTTGATGATGCGCAGACCGTGCGCCGACACGCGCAGGGTGACCCACTTCTTTTGGCTGGCGACCCAGAAACGGTGTTTCTGGAGGTTCGGCAGCGAGCGGGTCTTCGTCTTGTTGTTGGCGTGGCTGACGTTGTTGCCAACCATGGGGCGCTTGCCCGTGACTTCACATACGCGGCTCATGAGCTTCTCCGGTTACAAAAATCGAGTTACCAGCTGGCCTTGACGACGCCGGTCAGCTCGCCGCGCAACGCCTTCTCGCGAAATTGAATACGTGACAGACCGAACTTGCGCAGGTTGCCGCGGGGGCGACCCGTCACTTCGCAGCGCAACACCACGCGAATGGGGTTCGAGTCTTTCGGGAGCTTCTGCAGCTTCACGATGGCCGCGGCGCGGTCTTCGGCCGACGTCGCCGGGTTCTTGATGGTCGCCTTCAGCGCCATGCGACGCTCGCGAAACTTGGTGACCAGCGCCTTGCGGCGGTTGTTCTTATTGACCGATGAAGTCTTCGCCATGTTCTTAAAGGTTCCGTTTCTACGCGGGAAGGGCCCGGCCAATACATGACTGGGCCCCCACGATCAAGTTCGACCTTGGAAAAGAATGAAAATACCGATCGGCCGGGTTTCGAAAGACCTGAAATCGAGCCGGGTTGCAATGCAGCACCAGATGTAGGAAGAGGGCGGCCCGTTGGTGACGGCCGATCAGCGTCACCCCAAGAACTCGTACCTTTTTCTGCAGTCGGAGCAGCCATGGGCACCCTCAAAACCTTTTTGGACAGCAAGAGCATCACCTCGAAGCAGTTGGTCGAGACCAGCCGCCGCATCGAGTTGCTCGACCTCGAGTCGCGTTCGTTGTTGGTGAAGCGCGTCGCCAAGCGAAAGAACAAGGAGCAGGCCGGCAAGCCGTACGCCGAGTTCAACTTGGCCAAGCCGAAGCACCTCGGCCGAGGCGTGTCTGAAGGCCAATTGACCGCCGCGCTGGGTGACAAAGCGGTGCCGAAGAAGGTTCGCACCAAGATTCACCGCGCCGTCAACGCGATTCTGACGAAGAAGGGCCAGCCCGCCGCCGAGTTCAAGGCGCTCTTCGAGGGCACCACGGCCAAGGCCGGCAAGAAGCCGAAAGAAGCGAACGCGAAGTAATTCGCATTCTCGTTCTCGATGGCGCAGCACCGATGCCCGCGACCTTGGTTCGCGGGCATTCGTTTTTCACGGGTTCGCTTTGGCCACCAGCTCGCATTCATGCGCGAGCCGAGTGTCGAGCGCGGTGACCCGGTTGCCCGCGTCGTGGGTGATGAACGACAAGGTCACCTTCTTCCACCGAATGTCGATGTCGGGGTGGTGGTTGGCCGCCTCGGCCAGCTGGGCGACCTTGTCGACGAAGTGAATGCCCACGACGAAGGTCGAAAAGTCCCACGTGCGGTGCAGGGCGCCCGACTTCGGGTCGACCGCCCAGCCGGGGTGGCTTTTGCAAAAGTCACCGACTTCGAGGGGAGTCAGCGGGTTTGGCGCGTCGCTCTTCATGGGGCCACCGTACCCGAAGTCTCTCAGGTTCTGGGAAAACAGAACCTTTGGGCTCGCCGCGACTTCGGGGCTCGAAAAACGGTCTCAGAATGCAGCCCAACCTGGAGACCACATGCAATTCAAGATCATCGGTGCCAGCGGTGCCAAATACGGAGCGACCGTCGGAGCGATTGAGCTCCCCCGCTTCGGGCTCAAGGCCAACATGCCGGTCGTCGACCTCGGGGTCATCAAGAGCGGAGAGAGCCTCACGGCGCTCGTGCCGGCCCGCGCCAAGGGGCCCTCGAAGTACGGCCTCGCCGACTACGACGTGCGCCGCGGTGAAGAAGGGCCGGTCTTCAACCCTTCGCACATCAACCCGAATGAGCCCAGCGTCGAGGTTCGAGTCGCCGGCCGCGACTGGGTGACGCTCGACCGGCGCTTCGGGCCTCCTGACCTGCGCACGGCGAATGGGTTTGCCGAAACGAGCTTCGACTTTCGGCTGACCGGAGGAACGGGGCGAAACGCAAAGCCGCTCGAGCTGGTCGTTCGCCGGCTGCCCACCCGCGACGACGCCGAAGACACGTTCGTGCTCTTGCGCATGCGCGTCAAGCCACGCCCACTGTCTGAGCAGTAGGCCCGCATTCGCCGGTCAGAATTGCTTGACCCCCCGAGTCGGACTAGGGCGATACCCATGAGTGACGCGCCCACCGACTACAAGGCCACGTTGAATCTCCCGCAGACCGAGTTCCCCATGAAGGGGAACTTGGCGGCGCTCGAGCCCAAGATGCTCGAGTTTTGGGAGAACGAGGCCATTTTTCAGGCGATGCTCGAGGCCCGCAAAGACGCGCCGACCTTCGTGCTGCACGACGGCCCGCCCTACGCGAACGGCAACCTGCACGCCGGGCACGCGCTCAACAAAATTCTCAAAGACATTGTCGTGAAATACAAGCACCTGTCGGGTCACCTGACCGACTTCGTGCCCGGGTGGGACTGCCACGGTCTGCCCATTGAACAGGCGGTCGAAAAGCGCCTGTCGGCCAAGAAAATCGACCGGCGCACGTTGTCGAAAGACGAATTTCTGGCCAAGTGCCGCGAGTACGCGCTCGAGTTCATCGACACGCAGCGGGCCGAGTTCAAACGCATGGGCGTGCTGGGGCGTTGGGCCGAGCCCTACACCACGCTCGCGTTCGACTACGAAGCCCAAGAGATTCGCGAATTGGCCACCATTGCCGAAAAGGGCCTGCTCTACCGCAAGAAGAAGCCGGTCTACTGGTGCCTGACCCACGCCACCGCGCTCGCCGAAAACGAAGTCGAATACAACGACAAGCACGTCTCGCCCTCGGTGTACGTCGCGTTCGCCGCCGAGGGCGACTTGTCGGCGAAGTGGGCCGCACTCAAGGGCCAAAAAGTCTCCTTCGCCATTTGGACAACGACCCCCTGGACACTGCCCGCCAACCTCGCCATCAGCGTGCACCCGACCTTCGAGTACGTGTTCTACGAGCTCGAACCGGGCCGGGTGGTCGTGCTCGCCAAAGACATGTTGGCGGCGGTGCTGGCCGCGGTCGCCCCGTCGCACCTCAAACAACAAGAAGTGAAACTGGGCGAGGGCAGCTTCGACGTGTCGGCCCTGGCCGAACCGCAGCGCATTCTGGCCTACGCGTCGGGTACCGACCTCGAGGGCCTCAAATACCGGCACGTGTTTCTCGACCGGGTGAGCCCCGTCATCTGCGGAGAGCACGTGACGCTCGACGCCGGCACGGGCTTGGTTCACACCGCCCCGGGCCACGGTCAAGAAGACTACGAAATCGGGCTCAAGTACGGCCTCGACATTTACAACCCGGTGAAGAACGACGGCCGCTACGACGAGACGGTCGGCCCGTTGCTGGTCGGCAAGAAGGTCAGCGAAGCGAACCCGCTGGTCATTGACGAGCTGGTCGCGCGCGGCGTGTTGCTCAACGCGAAGACCGACACCATCGTGAACAGCTACCCCGTCTGTTGGCGGTGCAACAACGACGTCATCTACCGAGCGACGAACCAGTGGTTCATTTCGCTCGACAAGACGGGGCTGCGCCGCGACGCGCTCGAAGCCATTGAGCAACGGGTGACCTGGGTGCCCAAGTGGGGCAAAGACCGCATCTCGAGCATGCTCGCCGGGCGCCCCGACTGGTGCATCAGCCGGCAGCGCACCTGGGGCGTGCCCATCGTCATGGCGCTGTGTGAAAATTGCGACGAAGCCTTCGTCGACCCGAACATGATGAACCGGGTGGCCGACGAGGTTGAAAAGTACGGCACCGGTACCTGGTACTCGACGCCGATCGAGAACTTTTTGCCGAAGGGAGCCACCTGCGCCAAGTGCCAGAGCACCAAGTTTCGCCGCGAGACCGACATTCTCGACGTGTGGTTCGACTCGGCGTCGAGCTTCGCGGCGGTGGCGGCGCGACGGCCGAACATGTCGATACCGGTCGACCTGTACCTCGAAGGGTCTGATCAGCACCGCGGCTGGTTTCACAGCTCGCTGCTGGTGGGCGTGGCCACCCGCGGGTTCGCTCCGTACAAGACGTGCCTGACCCACGGCTTCGTGGTCGACGGCGACGGCAAGAAAATGTCGAAGTCTGAGGGCAACACCGTCGCCCCCGCCGACATCACCAAGAAGTACGGCGGCGAAGTGATGCGCCTGTGGGTGGCCTCGAGCGACTACCGAGACGACGTGCGCCTGTCGAACGTGATTCTCGACAAGTTGTCAGAGGGCTACCGCAAAATTCGCAACACCGTGCGCTTTACCTTCTTGAACTTGTACGACTTCGACCCGGCCGTGCACACCGTGGCCACGGCCGACTTGTTACCGCTCGACCAGTGGGCCTTGGCTCGGCTCGACCGGCTGCTCGAGACCGTAAAAAAGGCGTACGACTCGTACGAGTTTCATGGCGTGTACCACTCGGTCATCGACTTTTGTTCGACCGACCTGTCGGCCATGTACTTCGACATTCAGAAAGACAACCTCTACACCCGCAAGAAAGACGGCCGCGCCCGACGGAGCGCCCAAACGGCGCTCTACCGCATCGCCCACGACCTGTTGGTGCTCCTGGCGCCCATCACGAGCTTCACGTCTGAAGAGGCGTGGGCCTACTTGCCGGGTGCGAAAGCCAAGTCGGTGTTTCTGGCCAAGTTCCCCTCGGTGCAGGGCGTGGCCAACGACGAAGGCGTGCGTGACTACGAGCGACTGTTCGAGGTGCGCAAGGCGGTGTTCCCGCTGCTCGAGGCGGCTCGGCGCGACAAGCTCATCGGCAAGTCGCTCGAGGCGCGGTTGGTCATCACCGCCTCGGGCCCCAGCCTGACGCTGCTCACCAAGTATGCTGATGTGCTGCCAGAGCTGTTCATCGTCAGCCAAGTCGAACTGGCGGCGACCGCGAGCGAAAAGGCCCAACCAGCAGGCGACGTGAAAGCCGAAGTGTTGTTGGCCACCGGAGATAAGTGCCCGAGATGCTGGGTTTTTCGGCCCAAAGTGACGGGCAAAGAGGTCTGCGCGGTGTGTGCGGAGGCGATGGTGTGAGCAACCTTCACGGTGGTCGAGCAAAAGCATTTGAATGGGCGAAGGGCCGGGTCGTTTGAAGAACACGAGGTGTGCCATGCGCAACTGGGTGCTGTTGATTGGGGTGGCAGCGTCAGTGGCGGCACACGCCCAAGACGCCTGCGAGTCGAAGTGCAACCAGGCCTCGGCGGAGTGTTTGCGCGTCTGCGTTGCGAAGCCGAGTGGTGACAGCAAGGGCCCGAAAGACCCCAAAGACCCGAAAGAACAGTCGGCGAAGATGATGCAGTGCCTCAACACCTGCGAGGCCGAAGCCAAACCGTGCCGCGAGAAGTGCCACCCGCCCAAAAAATGAAGTAACGCAGGGGCATGCATTCTGACCAACGGCCCATGCCGGCCAAAAGCCCAGGGCCGGCGGCCCCAGGCAAGGCGGCGTTCTTCGACATCGACGGTACGCTGATCAGCACGAACGTCGTGCACGCGTACGGCTACTACGCGATGAACGAAGGCAGCGTGACGGGCATTTTGAACCGCACGCTCGCGACGTTCACCTCGATACCTCTGTTCGGCGCGCTGAATTTGATCGACCGCAAGATCTTCAACGAGTTCTTCTACCGCTCGTACGAAGGGCTGACCGAAGACCGGTTGCTCACCTTGACCGAAGACCTGTTCGAAGACGTCATCAAGGGTGCCATTTACCCGAAGGCGCAAGACCTCATCGACGAGGCGCGCCGCGCGGGCTGCAAAATCGTGCTCGTCACCGGTGCGCTCGACTTCACCATGCGCCCGCTCGCCCGGCACTTGGGCGCTGACGACCTCATCGCCAACCGAATGCAATTCGTCGGAGGCATTGCGACCGGCAAAGTCATACCCCCCATCATCGAAGGGGCGAACAAGTCGAACGTGATTCGCGAGTACTGCGAAAAGCAGGGCATTTCGCTCATGCAGAGCCACGCCTACTCCGACTCGGCGAGCGACTACGCCATGCTCACGGTCGTCGGCCGCCCCACCGCGGTCAACCCCGACCTGCGGTTGCGCGCGTTGGCCCGCAGCTACAACTGGCCCATTCTCGACGTGACGTGAAGCGCCGTGAGCACGGTCGTCTTTCAGGTCGAAGGCCAGCGATTCTGGCGCCGGGCGCAGGTGACGGGCCAGCCGTCTGCTGACTGGCTGACCGTCGAGTACCTCGTGGCTGGCCGGCCGACCTCGGTGCGCGTGCACGTCAGCCGAACGTTGCCCGACGAGCCGTCAGACATTCGGTCGGGTGACGAGGTGCTGGTCGAAAGCCCCACCGAGCCCGGCGTCTTTTGGCGGGGCTCCATTCGCACGCAGCACGGTGCCGACGTCGAAGTTCGAGTACCCGGCATGGGCAAGGCCGGCCGCGACGCCGTGTGGCGCACGCTCGGCCAAGCCGTGCGCCGGGTACCGTTGGTGGTGACACCAACGGTCGAGCTGTAAGTCACTTCACCGCTTTGACGCGGGGGCGCTTTTCGGCTTCTTCGGCTTCGGGAGCCGGCACGGCTTGCACCACCGGAGCCGAGCTCTTCACGTTGAACTTCTCGCGCAGCTGCTGCTCGATTTCTTGAGCCATTTCAGGGTGCTCACGCAGGTAGTCTTTGGCGTTTTCACGGCCTTGACCAATGCGCTCGCCCTTGAAGCCGAACCAGGCGCCGCTCTTCTCGACGATGCCGTTTTCAGACGCGAGGTCAATGAGGTCGCCTTCGCGCGAAATGCCGGTGCCGTACATGATGTCGAATTCGACTTCTTTGAAGGGCGGAGCCACCTTGTTCTTCACGACCTTCACCCGGGTACGGCTGCCGACGACCGCCTCGCCGTTTTTGATGGCGCCAATGCGGCGAATGTCGAGCCGCTGCGACGCGTAGAACTTCAGCGCGTTGCCACCGGTGGTGGTTTCGGGGTTGCCGAACATCACGCCGATTTTCATGCGAATTTGGTTGATGAAGATGAGGCAGGTCGAGCTCTTGGCGACGGTGCCGGTGAGCTTGCGCAAGGCCTGGCTCATCAACCGGGCTTGCAAGCCCATGTGCGAGTCGCCCATTTCGCCTTCGAGTTCGGCTTTCGGCACCAAGGCGGCGACGGAGTCGATGACCAGCACGTCGATGGCCCCCGAGCGCACCAGCATTTCGGCAATTTCGAGCCCCTGTTCACCGGTGTCTGGTTGCGAGAGCAACAAGTCGTCGGTGCGCACGCCGAGCTTGCGGGCGTAGCCAATGTCCATCGCGTGTTCGGCGTCGATGTAGCCGGCCACGCCGCCGCGCTTCTGCGCCTCAGCGACGATGTGCAAGCTGAGCGTCGTTTTGCCTGACGATTCTGGCCCGTACACTTCGATGATGCGCCCGCGGGGCACGCCGCCCACGCCGAGCGCAATGTCGAGCGAGATGGAGCCCGTCGAAATCGCCGCGATGTCTTTGGTCAACGGCTCGTCGTTGCCGAGCCGCATGATCGAGCCTTTGCCGAACTGGCGTTCAACGGCTTGCAGCGCGAGGTCGAGGGCCTTCTCTTTTTCAGTGTTGATCGTCACGTATTCTCTCCAAGGTTTTGTATCGGGGTATCACTGAACAACTGTTGAGTATCAGAAGTCGACCCCTTCTAAAACAACGGTCTGACAAGTGACCGGTCGCCAGAAAATAACCAAATTATTTCAATGACTTGAGTTACTCAACCGCGGGGCTGGCGACTTCGACCAGCCGCTTGAGGGCGGGCTTGGCCACGCTCGCCTCGTCGAGCCGGGAGAGTTCGGCCTTCGCTCGCTCGAGGTCACCCGGCCCGTTTCGCAGCCGCAGCCCAATGATTTCAAGTTCGCGACACGCCGGTCGAACGTCGACGCACGAGTCGAGTGCGCGAAGACCGGTGTCGAAGTCGTTTCGGGCAAACGCGCGGCTGGCCCGCTCAACGCCCGACGAGCCGTCGCTGGGCGCCAGCACGATGTTCTCGACCCGTTGTGAAGAATCGAGCGTGGTCACCGCCACCACGGCACCTTGGCTGGTGACGGCGAAGGGAGGCTTGGGTTTCTCCAACTCCACCACATTGGGGAACGTCTCGGGCGGGCGCAGCACATACGCAGCACCGCCTCCGAGCAGCAGCAGCGCCGAGGCCACCGCCAGCCAGACTCGGCGCCCAGTGCGCTGGGTTTTCGCGCGGTAAAACAGCAAGTCGTCGGGGTGCAGGTGCAGCGCCCAGGGGTAGCCGAGCCGCATGACGGCCGAAACCACCTGAGCGCGGCACGACGTACCGCTTTCGTCGACGGCGAGTTTCACGTGGGGTTCGTCGAGCACCGCCAACAGCGCCGGCCCGACCAACGCGCGTTGCTCACCGAAAACCCCCGCCGCTTCACCGAGCAACTCATTGAACGCTTTGGCCGCGGCCGCACGGCCCTCGGTGTTGAGCAGCGCCTGACTGGCGCGTTGCAGGCGGTTCACCAGGTCGTGCCCGCGGGCGAGGGCCGCATCGTCTCCGGTAGACCCTTGCTGTTCGAGGGTCGTCTCTTGCGTCTGCTCCACCCGTGACATGGAACCACAGTGGCGCCTGCGAGTCGAAGCCCGAAGCCCTCGCCGCTTGGGCGGTATTTGGTGGTTGCTGAGGCGGTGGTCGCGCCGACGGAGTTGGGCCCGCGCGGGCGCGGCCCTTCCCCCTTTCGAGCAATTGCCCTGCATGCGAGTTCTCTCCGCGATTCAGCGCGGCGGCGCTTGAGCCTGCCCTGTCAATGCATTCGTGCGGCGGGTTCCACCGCGTCGCAGGTGCGCTCCGACCGACCGACGACGACCGAGCCGTTCTGGCGGGCGGAGCGCGTCTTCAACGAACCAGCGAGACAGCCCGCGACAGGCCGTCGGGCGCTGGGCACCGGCCTTTGGGGGGGAAACAGGGACCCTCGTATTCACCCAGCCAACCGAGCCGCGGCCGACGGCGTTGCGCACAAACTTCACCTGAGCTGATCTGCGCTTTGCGGGAGACCTCAAGAAAATGAGCTCAGGTCAGGTGATGAACTTTGGGGGGTTAGAAGCGACCTGACAACGACACCGCCGCTCCACCCGGCGTGGGCACCAAAGAGACCGCGGCACTCGGCTCTGGGCGCAAGGCGAAGTACGCGCTGACGCCGAGCGTGGCCAGGCCGACACCAACCGCGGCCCACGACGCGGGGTACAGCCACTTCATCGTTTCGAATTGCTCGCGGGTGACGGTGGGTGAATTGGCCTGAGGCCCGCCCGGCTGTTGTGCAATGAGCGCGGCGTTGGTGCTGTAACTCCAACCGAGCCCCGCGGCGCCAGCGACCGCCACGGCGCTGCCAACGACGATGCCGGCAATGGCCCCCGCGCGGGCTCCCGGAGGTGCCGGCGACGGCGCGGTCACCTTGGCGGCGGCAGGAGTGGGCGCCTCCGGGGTGACGGCCGGCGTGACGGTGGTCGGCCTGGCGAACGGCGCATCAACCGGGGCGGCGGCGACGGGGGCCACTTTGGGGTCGGCGGTCAGCGCCGGCACGGTCACCTGCTCGGTTTGACCTTCGGGTGGGGTCTTCGCTTCTCCGGCCCAGGCCACGTAGCCGGGAGCCGTGACCTTGAGCGCAATGGGCCCGGGGTCGACGGGCAAGGTCTGCGGGCCGGTGCCCAGCGGCAGGTCGAGCCCCTCGACGGTCAGCACCATCGACGGCACGGGCTTCTCGGCTTTGACGGTGATGAACGACAAGCGCGGCCGCACCGCCTTCAAGTGGGTGCGCACGAGTTCTTCACGCGCCGCTTCGTGGGTGCGCGCCGCCCACGCGAGGGCCTCGTTCAGCTTCACGTAGGCACTGGCGAGCCGGCCCTCGGTTTCGAGACAAATGCCCAAGTTGAGCAACGTGCCCAACGCGGGTTCGAGCTGTTGGCTGCGCTCGAACAGCCGGCACGCCTCGGCGACTTTTTCGGCTTTGAATTTGGCGCGGCCCTCGGCGAACAGGCGTTCGGCTTCGGTCGGGGCGGCGCTCAACACCAAGATCAACACCAGCGGAGTCATGACCGGTCGCTCCCCGTGGGCGTGCGGCGCTCGGCGGTGAGAAAGAGACCGGCGCTCATGTCGAGGCGGCTTTGCACGATGCGCATGAGGCTGTCGACTTCGAGGCGGGGTATGCCGGTGGCTTGGCTGATTTCGTCGCGCGTGCTCGAGAGCACTTGTTCGCGCGCGTCGGCGAGCCAGCGGGCCGCGGTCGCGCGGTGCACCCGGTACAAGTCACCCAGCTCCTCGAGCGACAAGTCGTCGAGGTAGTGCTGGCGCAGCATGTTGCGTTGCCGCGCCGTCAGCCGGCCGATCGCCACCCGAAACGCGCTGCTGAACTGGCCTCGGTACTTCGCTTTGAGCGACTCGAGGTCGACGTCGAGGCCTTCGTCGGGCAGGCCGAGCAGCACGTCGTCGTCGACCGGCACTTCGCGGTGCTCGACGCGCAGCCGGTCAATCACTTCGCGCGTCATGAGCACGTGGAGCCACCCAGCCAACGGCCCGCGGCCGCCATAGCTCGTCAACTTCGGCGAGTCGCCGACGAGCAGCATGGCCAGCGTGCGCTGCTTCAAGTCGTCGAGGTCGCCGCTGCTCAGTCGAAAGTGTGACAACCGCGCGGCCTGCTCGGCCACCAGCGTTTTGAGGGTGTTTTGCGCGGTGGGGTCGCCGTCGAGGCTGGCCAGCGCGAGGTACAAGTCATTGCCGTGCAGCGCCAGCGCCTCACCGCCGGCCGTTTCAGAAAGGCGGTCGAACAGGGCGCAAAAGCGGTCGGCCTTGAGGGCGATGCCCGGCCAGGCGGAGGTCGCTTCGCGCAGCGCGACGACGGCGCGGGGTGAACCCAGTGGGAGTGATGCACTCATCTTCTTTCCTCGAGGAGCTGGTCGTCGGCCACGGTCTTCACCCCAGCTGCCTGGTTTTGCACCACCGCACGCACCGCCGTCACCCTTTTCACGCGCACTTCGCACGCCTGCGGTGTTGTCGCTTGCCCTTGGCCTGGGGTCAGCGCACTGGGGCGTTCACTGGGCGAAGTTTCGCTCGGGGGCGGCGAAGCCGTGCGACGGCCGCCCAGACCCAAGCCGACACCCAGTGCGAAACTCGACACCGCCACCACGACGAGCGGCCCCCGCCAGTCGCGGCGAATCACCTGGCGAACGAGCTGTTGGGTCGGTGTCACCAAACACGAGACGAGCGGCGACCAGCACAGTCGCACGACGCGCCAACCTCTTCATATTTCAACGAAAAAAAAGCTACTCGAAGCGCGTGCCCAAAAAAGAAGCGTCGGTTTTCTCAATTTGGGCGGGGGTGGGTCTGTGGGCGGTGCCATCGCACCTGGTGGTACCCACGGTCACCCAGACCGGCGGTTCATTCACTCCTCACTTCTGATTCAGCAAAAACCATGAACACCCTTTCTCGAAAATTGGCCCTCTGCTCTGGCTTGGCCCTGACGCTGTGCGCGACCGCGGCGAACGCCGACGCCATGGTGTTGCAAACCTACTCGTGGATGCCGCCTTCAGAGGAAACGCTCGTCTTCGTCGGCGACCTGACGGTTTCTGAAGCGCGCTTCTACGGCAACGGCTTTTCGGTCAGCGTCACGAGCCCGTCTGGGTTGTACATTTCGGGCATCAACTTCGCCGGCCCGGCGCTCGACGCGAGCAACTCGGTGGAGCGAAATGCCGAGCGGCTCGTGGTCGGCACGAAGCTGAAGGCCGTGTACATCAACTGTGGGCGAGGCACGCTCGGGGGCTGGGGGCTTTCGTACGGGGTGGCCAAGACCAGCAACTTCGGCTTGAGCCTCACCGCGAACGTCGACAGCACGACGCCCGCCACCTCGGCGTACTCGTGCCGGCTGTTCGAAATTGACTACCGCTGAGCGACTCAGCTCGAGAGCAGGCCGGGCAACGGGCCGTCTGAAGGCAAGGCGGCCCGGTACACCTTGGCCATGAGCGCGGCGTCGTCGCCGCTCGGTCGCAAGTCGAGCGAAGTCGACACCGGGTAGCCGTATTCGCCAAAGCCCACGTCGGGGCGGCCGAACGCGCCTACCGAGCCGTACTTCGAATCTAGATTGGCGGCGTGGTAGGTCGCCGGGCTGACTCCCAGCGCCCGAAACAGCGTGACCAGCAGGTCGTTGTACGGCCGGCCGAACGCGCGGCGCTCTTGCTGTGACTGATTGCCCAGCGAGTAATAGTGCGCGTACCACAGCGGCCCTTCACCGCTCGTGTTGGCGGGGTTTCGCTTGCGGTAGTCGAGCAAGAGGCCCGTGCGCAGCCCCAGGTTCGACCCACCGAAGGTCATGACGGGCAAGTCGAGGCAGGTGTGCCCGTTGTGGTCTCCGAGTTCACCGACCCAGACCACGACGGTGTTGTCGAGCAACGTGCGGCCGTCGACGTCGGTGGTGCCTTGGAGCTGCGTCACGAGCTTGGCCACCCGCTCGGCGACGAACGCTTCGTACTTGAACGCGTCTCCCGCGGCGCCGTGGGTGATGTCGTGCCAGGCCCCGGCCCCCGGTATCACGTCGTCAGACCCCGCGTAGTTGAGGCAAACGACGTTCGTTCGCTGGCACGCGAGCGCCTGCACCACGAGTGAAATGGTGGCATCGTGGTTGCCCGCGGCCCCCAGGTCGTTCTTCACGTCGAACGAGGCGACGTCGGTGCACGACACCACCGGCGAAGGCGCAGGCCGGCCCGGCCACCGTCGGCACCCGAACGTCGGCGAGCTGATCAGCGAATTGCTGCAAGCGCTGGCGGTTTGCGCCGCGCTCAACGAACGGTGCCGTTGCAGCGCTTGAGCACGGCGAATGACGGCCGCTTGCACGACCGCAGCCGAAGACGGCCCCGCCGGCACGGGGGTGCCAGCGTCGACCGGGCCTGGGCCAGCCCCCACCCCTCCGAATACCGTCAGAAACGTGTGGTGAATGGTGGTGACGTACGGCGCCCGCAACCAGGTGCCGGCGTCGTGGCCACTGACCGGTACTCCGACGTCGGGGTGCAGCGAGAAGCCGGTCAGCATGACGTCGCTCGAGCCGCCCTGGTTCGCCATGGGGCAGACCCGCAGCACCGGCACCGGCCTCGCGGCGACGGCGGCCACCTTCTTTTCGAGTACGAAATCGAACGAGTAGGTGAACGCCGAATGGTCGCTCTCGTTCGCGTTCGAATTGTCGAGCAAGCTCGCCGTCGACGCGCTGAACGAATTGTGAAGGTGAAACGCGCTCATCACGTCGAGCCCGCGAATGACGTTCAGCTGGCTCTTGAGCGCTTTGAGGCTCGTCTCTTCAATGAGGCGGCTCGTCGTGCGCAGCGAACCCAAGTTCAACTCGTAGGCGTCGGTGCCGTCGGTCGCCCGCTGCACCGCCTGCGGGCCGAAGCTGGGGTCGTTCGTCTTCGCTGAATTCACGTCGAACGGCTGGCCGTTGGTCAGCGCCCAGTTCGCCTGTTTGACGCCGTAGCAGCTGCGCACGAACACGACCCGCTTGGGGGCCGTGACCGGCGCGCCCGAGGCCCTGAAGGCCGCAACCGTCGAGAGGGCCGGCAGCCCCACGGCGAGCCGAGCGAGCGTCGCGGCGAAATCACGTCGACTGCGGTTCATGGGGTCACCAACCGAGAGCGGCTGCGGGCCGACCACAGCTCTCCGAAAAGGGTGTCACGCAGCGGCACCGAGGCGTCGAGCGCCCGCCCTCGGGTCTGTTCGAGTTCACACCCATATGCCTCGCCCTCGGTGGTGAGGGTCAGGGTGCGGTGCACCACCTGGCTGAAACACGACGCCACGGCCGAGCTCGCCGCCAGGGCCTGCGCGAATTCGGCGCTGCTCGTCACCGGCACCGGGCCGACTTCGGGGTCGAGCGTCGGCGCCACGTTCAACGCCAAGGCGTGCCGGTACGGTGGCCGAACGTTCGGGCAATAGTGCTCGCTCTTGGGGTCGTCGTGACCGACGGTGTGGCCGTCGCTCGGGTCGCACTGCGTTCGGTAGTCGAAGACGGCGCTCGTCAACGTGAACGATTCTTCGGTGCGCCAGCGGCCCAAGCCGTCGAACGACTCGAGCGCATAGCCGAAGGCGTTGAACTGTGAGTGACACCCTTGGCACACCGGGCTCGCCGTCTTGGTTTCGACGAGGCTTCGTGAATTGACGAACACCGGGTCGCCTTCAGGGGCGGCGGCAATCAGCGACGTGTCGGGCGGCGGCCCCAGCTGCCGACAGAGCAAGTTCGTCAGCACGAATTGGCCCCGGTAAATTGCGTTCGAATTGCCGTTGGCGTTCAACAAGAAGTACGGGCGCTGCCCGAGCCCCGCGTGCGGCACCGAGACCGCCCCCGCTCCCACCGCGCCTGGGAGTTGGTACACCTGCCTCGCGGTCTCGTTCGACGGGTAGGCCACCGCGGCCGACATCAAGTCGCGCCACGAGCGCGAGTCGCGAAGAATGCCGGCCACGAAGTCGGTCGCGTCGTCGCGGAGCGCCTGGGTGTGCGTGTAGCGGGCCGCCGGGTCACCCAGCTCGAGCTGGGCGCCGAAGTACGACACCGGCAAGTCGTCGGGGTAGCCAGCTTTCGCGTTCAACGGCAACCATGCGCGCACCAACCGGTCGAGCTGCGCCCGAGCGCCTGGCGTTTGCGTCAGCCGCTTCACCTGCGCCACCACTTCGTTGGGGTCGTCGAGCGCGCCCGATTGAGCGGCCGCGCGCAGGGCGTCGTCGGGCATGGCGCCGGTGACCGAAAACGCCAACCGGTTCGCGAATTCGTAGGGCGTGAGCCGCACTTCGTTGAATTCGTTCGGCGAATCGTCACCGACTTCGAGCAGCGTCAAGTGCTCTGGGTCGAGCAACACCGCCATCACCAGGCGTTTGATGTTCTCGCTCGCGCTCACCTCGCTCGAGGTCAACGCCAGGGCGTCGTCGACTTCGGCGCGGGCGAGCGGCCGTCGCCAGGCCAAGCCGCCAAAGTGTTCGACGAACGCCCTCAGACACGTCGGCGAGCCGCTGGCGAAGCACGGCTCGTCGAGCCCGACGGCCTGAGCGGCTCGAGCGTCGGTTGCTACCCGGGTCGACGCGGCGTCGGCCAGGGCGAACAACGACTGGGTGAGCGTCGCGGAAAACCCCGGGCTGACCGTGGTCGGCCCGTCAACCGGGTGGAGCGCGGTCAACGGGCCAAGGCTCGCCAAGACGTCGTCGCCCAGCAACTGCTGCCACGTCGCCATCAGTTCGAACGACGTGAGGCGCCGCAGCGGCCGTGGGGTGGCCCTCGGCTGCTGCGAGGGGGCACACGCGAACCCGGCCGGCGCCGGCGTGCCTCCCGCGGGGTCGACCCCATTCACTTGGGGCCGAGCGCCCGGGGTCATGATTCGCCCTTCGCAGCCCACCAAGACCACCGCGAGAAAGCCGAGCACGCGCACGCCCACTTCACTCACGAGGGGGCCAAGCTTTTCCTCGGCGGCGTTCGATTCAGGTAAGATCGCGATTCAAGTGGGCTTTTTCGTTCTGGTCGTGACGATGTTCGGAGCCGTGGCCGAGCGGCCGACCTCGGTCACCCTCGACTTCTCGGGAGTCGACGACCGAACGTACGCCCGCATCGACGGGTTGGCGCTTGAGCGCGAGGCGATTGCCCGACTCCTGCAAGAAGGGTTCGCCGTGGTGCCGAAACAAACGGCGGCGCAGGTCACCGTTCGCACCCGCTCGACCACAGACGGCCTGCTGCACGTCGAAGCCGCCCACGCCCAGCCTCGCAGTGCGCGGGCGACCACCGCCAACGCCGAACTGCACTTGGAGGTGCTGCAACACATCGTGGCGGTCGCCCGAGAAAGCGCCGCGTTTTCGGCGCCTTCTCCCCCGGTCGTCACGTCGCTCGAGCCCCCACCCGCGGTAAAAATGCCAACGGTGACGGCCGCCGAACCGACGCCTCGGGTGTTCGCGCTGTCGGTCGCGACGGTTGGCCTCGGGCGCCTCGGAGGCTTCGACGGCCGGCTCTTGGTTTCCGCGGCGGTTCGCTGGCACGCCTGGTCGTTCGAAGCCCTCGGAGGGTGGACCCCGAGTGGCGCCTCGCGCTTGGCCATTCACGAATTCGTCGCCGCCGCGGTCGTGTGGGTGAACCACGCCTTCGGTGCGCGGTGGTCGGTGGCGCTCGGTGCCGGGGCGGGCGTGGCGTTTCATTCGTGGTCGAGCGGCCTCGACCAAGACCTGGCCCCGCGGGGCACCCGAATCGAGCCCACTTTTCGCGTACCTGCGCTGGTGGCCTTTCACTTCAACGACTCGCTGTCGTTGGGGTTACTCGCGAGTTGGTTCACGACGTTGCACGGGTTGGCGCACGTCGTGGGCGACTCGGCGGTGTGGGCGCGCGGGGCCATGGGCGGTGAGCTCGGTGTGCGCTTCGAGTCGGCCTGGTGAAGAAAAACTTTGCCACCTCGTGCGTGGAGTCTGTCGACGCATCAAGGCGAGGCGATGGCTGACGCATTCGCGACCATTTACCGGAGCCATTCGCGCCAGGTGTTTGCCTGGGCACTCCGCTATTGCGGCGGGCGGCGGGCACTCGCCGAAGACGTGGTGCAAGAGGTGTTTATGCGCGCCTTCGCGCGGTGGAGCGACATCGTGGCGGGCGGCGACCCGGCTCCGTGGCTGTACCGCGCCACGGTCAACGAGGCGATTTCACGGCAGCGCCGCGAGCGGTATTCGCTGCGGCGCCTCGCCTGGTGGCGGCCGAACCCCGAAGAGCCAGAGGAGACGGGCTTGCTCGAGTCTCCCGACGCCAAGGCGCTGCTGAAAGCCCTCAACACGCTCGAGCCGGTCGAGCGCTCGGTCATGTTCATGAAGCTGGTCGACGGGCTCAACAATGGTGAAGTCGCCCGGGCGCTCGACCTGTCTGACGGGTATGTCACCAAGCTGACCCAGCGCGCGGTGAAGCGCCTGCAGGCACTCGGTTGGAGGGCAGACGATGTCAGCTGAACGAGAGCCTGGCGACTTGCGCGAGTCGATGCAGCGGTTGGCGGGCGAGCTCGACCGGGTGACGCCCTCGGCCCAGCTCGAAGCACGGGTCTTGGAAGGCCGCTCGCCGCGCCGGCCCGTGCGGCTCATCTCCGTCACCGCCGCGTTCGCGTTCGCGGTCGTCGTGTTGCTGGTGGTGGTGGCGGGCCGGGCCGAGAAGAAGGTCGACGGGTTTCGCGTGCTGACGGCCGCGGCGGGTTCGGTCGTGGCGCAGGGCCACGGGCAGGTACACGTTGATCAGCGCGGCGCCGAATTGGTCGACCCCAGTGGCGAGGCGAAGCTGGCCATCGAGGGCGAGGCGCTCGTACAAGCCGCGCCCCGAGGCATCGTTTGGCACCGGGGTCGGGTGCGCATTTCGGTCAAAAAACACCAGGCGCAGCCGTGGCGAGTCGAAGTGTCTGACGGGGTGATTGAAGTGCTCGGCACCGAGTTCGTGGTCGACCAGAAGGCGAGTTCGGGCGAGGCGGTGTTGCTTGAGGGGCGCATTCGCTTCGTTTCGAAGTCGGGCCGCGTCGTGCTGTTGGCCCCGGGCGAGACCGTGCGCTGGCCGCTGACCGAAGCCGAACCACCGACGGTGGTCGAGCCGCCGTCGGTCGACGCCGGTACCCCTGAGCCCGAAACGACTCCGCCGCGAAAGCCGGTGCCCACCAAGCGCACCGAGCCGCCGTCAATCGGGCAAGTGCTCGACTTGGTGGCCACGGCGCGCCAGCGCGGGCAGTTCGAACATGCCATTGCCACGTTGCGAAGTGCACTCGCGAGGCCCGACTTCACCCCCGACACCAAAGAGCGACTGAGTTACGAGCTGGGGTTGATTTTGACTGATCAACTCCATTCGCCCGAAGCGTGTGCGCATTGGTCGGGCCACGTTCGGCGCTGGCCGGCCGTCGGCTCACGGTTTGGGCGCGACGTCGACTTGGCGCGCCAACGCGCCGGCTGCGGTGGGTGATTCAGGCGAACCCGTTTCGTGAGAAATCACCGCCCCGTGGGCTGCTGTCTCTCGGTCTTCGTCTCGTTCTCCTGACGGCACCGCCTCGAAACCGGCGACGTACGATGACCTTTGCTCTCGACGACGCGGTCATCTCGGTGCCTGGCCCTTGAGCGCCGAACGGCGCGGACGCGAGGACGCGGGCCATGGCGACCCCCGGCGTCATCAACCGCGACGAAGCGCATGGCCGCGGGGCAACCAATGCCTACGGCGCTGAGGAGCCTCGCCGCTCACGCAGCGTGTTTGGGTTCGACCGCGTCGCTGAGCCAGACATGGCGCACGGCAGGTTGGTGGGGGAGCGGGAGCTTGATGGCACGATCGATGCGCGACGTTGATGCCGAAAGAATTTCGCAGACCCAAGTCGTCGATGACCGCACTCGGTCAAGTCACCAACCGGCCGAGTCAGAGGTGCAACTCAGGGCTCGTACAGAAGGTGCCAGCCGCCGGGCCGGTCGAACAGGCGGGCGAAGCGGCCACAAGACGGTGACGGGCAAAGCCGGGCGTGGAGTCGCGCGGCTCACTCGACGCTCGGGTCGCGGTTGTTCGGCTCGCTGGCACCGTGGTTGGGTACCACGACCCGTCGCGAATGACCGGCTGGCCGCCATGCGCTGCGCGCGAGGAACTGGGCCCACGCGCACTGGGGCCGGTGCTCGTGGCGTACGTACGCGAGGCGCTCC
>JBGAIY010000083.1:0-23124 GCA_044225205.1 Myxococcaceae bacterium
GCTCGGCGAGGCCGTTGGCCGGCAATTGGCCGAATTCGACTTCGTCGGCCTCGCGGGTCAGCTTGGCGCGGGCAAGACCCAATTCAGCCGCGGCGTCGCGCAGGGAGCGGGCGTGCCCCTCGACGACGTCTCGAGCCCCACGTATTCGATTTTGCAAACCTACCGGGGTCGCTTGGTGTTGCACCACGCCGACCTCTACCGCTTGACCACGGTCGACGACTTGTATTCGGTCGGCTACTTCGACGCGCTCGAACAACCCGCGGCCATGCTGGTCGAATGGGTCGACCAGGTGCAAAGCGCGAGGCCCGACGACTGCTTGCACGTACGCATCGCGGTGACCGGCCCCGAACGCCGCGACTTCGAATTCGTTGCCCGCGGCCCTCGTGCCTTGGCACTGCTCGAGCGGGTGCGCGGAGCCCTCACCACGGCATCGGTTTGACGACGTTGCGCACTCGGCTGCCGTCACCCGAACTCGCCGTCGAGCGCTTGGCGTAGAGCCCGTCGAACGCGGTGACCCAGGTCTTGCCCGCGTCGGTCGACGTTTCCCAATGCTGGCGCACGCGGCCGTCGGGCCGGGCCTCCCAAGTGATTTTGTTGAGCGTCTTGCCCCCGGCGGCCGCGCCGGTCAGCACCATGCGCCCATCGGCGAAAGCACCGTCGAGCAGCAGCGAATTGCCCGCGTCGTCGACCCACGTTTGATGCCACCGCTTCGTGACGGCATTGAAGACGTTGAAGCTTTCGCCGCGCAGCCCTTTGGCGCCGACCCAATGTTCGTGCAGCACGCAGCCATTCAATTCAGCGGTGATCGAATTGGTGCCCGCCACCTTGCCGTCGGGCGTCGCCACGTCCCACTGGCCCAGCCAAAAGTCGAACTGGCGGTATTCGGGGCCCGAACACGGAGCCCCACCCCAAGCGAGCGTTGAAACCACGACCGCACCCGCCAACACACTGCGGTTCAATGAGCGCATGCCACCCCCAACGCAGCCACCGCCCCAGACGTATCGGGTGGGCCCCGTGAATCTGTGCCCTTGCGTGCTCAAGATTTCTCGAGTGGCAAGAAATTCAGGGAGTTGGCAACTGACGCCTGGCCCCCACGACAATGTGACATGGCTTCGCTCGGTCGACTGTTGGCCCCCCTCTCTCGCTCGGGTGTCACCGCCGCACGGCTCGCAGAAACAGGGCCCGTGTCGCCTCGCTACGCGTCGCTCGCGTCAGAAGCGGCGAAGCAATTCGCGGCCGGCAACTGGCTCGACGTTCGCCGAAGCGAAGGTCAGCTCACCGCGTTGCTTCGAATTGGCGACCGGCACGGTCGACCTGAATTCGCGCCGCTCGCCGATGCCCTCAAGCCCCACGGGTTGGCACTGCTCGAAAACCCAGCCGACCGTTCGACCTTCTTCGTCAAAACGTCGCAAGAGTCGGTGGTGGGGCGACAGGCCTTTGCGGTGACGGTTGAACGGGCGAACGCCTTGGCGCAACAGGTCGTCACTCGGTTGCAAACGCAGCGGTGGTCGAACCCGGCGCTCAACGCGAAAGGGCGCGCGACCGTCGACGTCGACCTCGGAGGCACCGCGTTTCGCGGCCATGAAGAAATCGTCGCCCTCCACACCGCGCTCCAGCCGCATGGGTTCGGCATCGTGCACACCCTGAGCACCCCCACCACGCCCACGAAGTGGTCGGTGTCGGGCCGCGGGGTCGTCAAAATCGAAGCCCGGCCGGGCGGTGGCCCGCTGGTTGACAAGCTCAACAGCGCCCTCAGCCAGACGGGCCTCTCGCCGCGCGGCCCGTCGTGGCGCGACATGTTCGGGTAAGCCCGAAGGTTGCTCCATTTTGTGGCGCCAGGCTCACACTCCCACCAAGGTGTGGCCATGCGCGCGGTGCAATACGAGCGGTACGGGGCTCCCGAGGTGCTGCGGGTCGTCGACGTCGAAACGCCGAGACCCGGCCCTGGCCAGGTACTCGTGCGCGTCAAAGCCGCGAGCCTCAACCCCAAAGACTCGCTCGTGCGCAAAGGCAAATTTCGGCGGTTCACGGGCTCTTCATTTCCCCGTGGGGTGGGGTACGACTTCTCGGGTGTGGTCGAAGCGCTGGGCGCGGGTGTCTCTCGTTGGCAGGTCGGGCAGCCCGTCTTCGGCATGGTGAATGGCTGGGCGGGCGGGGCGGTGGCCGAGGCGCTGGTGGTCGGTGCCGACGAACTCGCGCTCAAGCCCACGTCACTCGACTTCGAGCAAGCGGCGGCGCTCCCGTTGGCGGCGCTCACGGCGCTGCAAGCGCTTCGAGACGAAGCTCGCGTGCAACCAGGCATGCGGGTGCTGATTCACGGAGCCAGCGGTGGCGTGGGGGTGTTCGCCATTCAGGTTGCTCGGGTGCTGGGCGCCGAAGTCACCACCACGTCGAGCGCCCGCAACCGCGAACTGTGCCTCAGCCTGGGGGCGCATGCGGCCCTCGACTACCAAGTCGATTCAGGGCTCGAGCCCCAGCGTCAGTGGGGAGCGTTCTTCGACGTGTTCGGCAATCGGCGCTTCTCGCAGGTCAAGCCCGCGCTCGGGCCCAGGGCCACCTACGTCAGCACCGTGCCGTCTTTTCGGCTCGCCGCCCAACACCTGCTCACCCGGTTCAGCGCCCGCCGAGCGAGGCTCGTGCGAGTGCGGTCGAACTCGGCCGACCTCCAGCGTCTCGCCGAGTGGGCCGACGCCGGAGCCCTCAGACCGGTCATCGACCAGATCGTGCCGTTGTCGAACGTGGCTCAGGCGCAAGCCCACATCGAGACCAAGCGCGCCCGCGGCAAGGTGGTCGTGACTTTCACCTGAACTTTGGAATGGGTGAGTCTTCGCGCTCAGTTGGCTTCGGCGAGAAAGCGCAGCAAGCGTTCATTCACGGCCTCGGGCTGCTCGGCGTGAACGAAGTGCCCCGCGTTTTCGAGCCTTTCGACCCGAAGGCGTGGCGCCATCTGCTCGGTGCCCGGTACGACATCGTCGAAGCTGAGCGCGGGGTCGCGCAGCCCCCAAATCAACACGGCAGGGCCGGGGTAGGGCGTGGGCATGACCGGCTCCCGTCGCAGGCCGTCTCGAATGGCCGCGCGGTACCAACCCACCATGGCTTTGGCGTGGCCGGGTCGCTGAATCGCGTCGCGAAACGGGCGCAGTTCTTCGGCCGAAAAGTGCTGCTTGTTCACCGAAACGCCGCGCAACATGCGCACCACTTCGCCCGCGTCGTTTCGGGTGAGCAGAAATTCAGGCAGCCACGGCACCTGAAAAAAGAACATGTACCAGCTCTTCTTGAGCTGCCGCCACTTCAGCCCCCGCACCATGGCGTTGCGCATCAGCACCGGGTGCGGGCAGTTCAACACCGCCAGGCGTTCGCAGTATTCGGCGCGCGTCGACGCCAGGTGCCACGCGGTCGCGCCGCCCCAGTCGTGCCCCACCACCCGAGCCGGCTTCGCCCCGAGCGTGTCGAGCAGCGCGCAGACATCACTCACGATGGTGTCGAGGTCGTACGGGCCTTGGGTGCCCGTCTCTCCGTAGCCCCGCAGGTCAGGCGCGATCACCCGGTAACCCGCCGCCGCCAACGGCTCGATTTGGTGGCGCCAGCTCCACCACGTTTCAGGAAAACCGTGCAGCAACAGCACCACCGGGGCCCGCTCGTCGCCCTTGGCCACGAAGTGCATTCGCAGCCCCGTCGGCAGATCAACGACCTGGTGGGTCACCGACAACGCGTCGACCGTCAGCGTGCTCACCAGTCGCGCAATAGCACCCGGCGCACGTGGCTGGGGCCGTCAATCAACACGATGGCGTCTTCGGGTACCTCGACCCACTCACTGCCGGGCCACAACGGCTCGCTCGCGATCAGTTCAGCGCCCTGCGACTGGGCCTCAAAGAGCGTTCGACCCCGCCTCGTCGCCACCATGCGGCGCCCGTCGGTCACGGTGAAGTTCATCGCCGACTTCTTGGCGTCGTCGTCGCGGTCGCAGGTCTGGCTGGCGATTCGCATCACCCCCGCCAGGGCGCGGCCCAACTCCTCGGTGCTCGGGTTTTCGGTGTCGCCCAAGAGCGTCAGAAACAGCGCGAAGCACCGCTCTGAATCGGTCTCGCCCTTCACCTGCGCCAGCCACTTGGGGGCAATGTGCGCTTCGAAGGCCGCTCGCGAGGCGGCGAAGTTCTGGAGCGTGCCGTTGTGCATGAAGGCGTACCCGTTGGCGAAGAACGGGTGCGCGTTTTGGCGGCTCACCGCACCGACCGAGGCCAGCCGTATGTGGGCCAGCATGCTTTTGGTGCGCAGCTCGTCACCCAGGCGCTTGAACCGCTCGCACACATTCGCCGAGTGCGTGCTCACGTCGACTCGGGGCGTGCCCAGGCCGCCGTCGAACACCGCAATGCCCCAACCGTCTTTGTGCTCCGCAGCTTGGCGCTGCAGCGCCTCGAACGCGCGGTTGACTCGAATGGGCTCGTTCGCAAGGACCGCAAACAAACGACACATGGCGAGGCGACTATAGCTTGCCGCGAACCGCCGCGACCTGCCCACCCTTCAGCACCAGCCGTACCGAATTCATGGCGAAGTGGTACGGCAAGTGGCGGTAACTTGGGGCGTCGAAAATGACGAGGTCGGCCGGGCCTCCCACGAAGAGCCTCCCGGCCTGGTCGTCGCCCAAAGCCAACGCGGCCACCCTGGTAAACCCCACATACGCCTCGGCCGGCGTCAGCCCGTTTTCAATGCAGGCCAAACCCAGCGCCAGTGTGACATTTTCCGACATCGATGAGCCTGGGTTGCAATTGGTGCACACCGCCACCTTGACGCCCGCATCGCGCAGCGCACGCCCGGGGGCGAAGGGCCGAGCACGCGCGAAGATCGTCGAAGTCGGGGCGAGCACCGCAATCACTCCGGCTTTCGCCAAGGCGGTGATGCCGTCGGGTGAAACCTGCTCGAGGTGGTCGGCCGTGCGGGCACCGACCTCGGCGGCAAGCTGGGCGCCGCCATTGGGCGTCAGCTGGTCGACATGCAGCCGCACCCCAAGGCCCAACTCACGGGCTTTGCTCGCCAACCGTCGCCCCTCGTCGTGCGTGAAAGCCGTTTGCTCGATGAACGCGTCGCACGTCGTCGCCAAGCCTTCGTGCGCAATGCGCGGCAACATCACGTCGAGACACAAGTCGACGTAGGCCTCGCGCCGGTCGCGGTACTCGGCTGGCACCGAATGCAGCCCCAAGAACGTCGCGTGGAGCGAGATCGGCTGTTGGCGCCCCAGCCGCCGCACGACCCGCAGCTGGCGCAGCTCCGATTCGAGGTCGAGCCCGTAGCCGCTCTTCACTTCGGCGGTGGTGACCCCCGCTTCGAGCAACTGCCGCAGCCGCGGCAACGCCCCGTCGACCAGCTCGGTCTCGGTCGCTTCGCGCGTGGCCCGCACGGTTCGCGCGATGCCGCCGCCCGCTTGAGCAATTTCGAGATACGACTTGCCCTGGCAGCGTTGCTCGAACTCGTCAGACCGGTCTCCGGCGAAGACCACGTGGGTGTGGCAGTCGACGAACCCTGGCCCCACGAACCCGCCACCGGCATCGAAGACCCGAGTGTTTTGGCCGACACGCGCATCGCTTTGTCGCCCCTCGGCGCCGAGCCAGGCGACCTGGTCGTCGATGATGCCGACCGCTCCGCCGGCAATCGGCGCCAACGTCTGTTCGGCCCGGCCGGTCAGCGGGCCATCACAGGTGACGACTTCAGAGGCATTTCGAATGAACACATCGAACGGGCGAGTCATGTCATCGACCTCGTTTCTTCTTTTTGGGCGGGGCTTTGACCGCCTTTTTCGCCGGAGCCGGCTTCCCAGGGGGCCGAGCTGGGGCTTTCACTCCGGCGTCGCGGCTCACACCCGCGTCGCGGCTCACACCCGCGTCGCGGCTCACACCGGCGTCGCGACTCACCCCCGCGTCGCGGCTCACACCGGCATCGCGGCTCACACCGGCATCGCGGCTCGCTCCAGCATCGCGGCTCGCACTCGCGTCGAGGGCATCGGGGTCGGCGGCGGCCTCGGTGGTCGATCTCCCTCCGTCGGTAGCGACAGACACTACGAGGTCGATGGCGATTTCATCTCCACCATCTTCGGGTTCTTCGCCGGAGTCGCGAGCGAGCCCAGCGATTGGAGAAGCGCCGGCGTCGACTCCGGGGGCGAGTGCCAGCGGGCGGCCGGCATCGACCCGCGAAGCAACCGCCGCACCAGCCGTTGCCTGGTGTGACCGCCGCTGAATCAGCGCCCAGACTGAGCCGACCGCGGCGGCCACCGCGACGATCGCGATCAGCACCTGTGGCCAGAGCGACGGTTCCCGGTTTTTTCGTTTCACCGCGGTGCGCTCGTTCTGGCTGTCGAGCGGTTCGTTTTCACCTTCTGCGCCTTCGAACGCCTGGGGCACTTCGTCGACGCCCAAGGCTTCGGGCTCGCTCGGTCGGCGAGCACGGAGTCTGTCGGCCTTGGTCGGCCGGTTGGTGTCGCTGTCTTCGAAGTCTTCGGTGTCTTCTGAAAGCCTCGGCGCCCGCTCGAGGGAGTCTGAGACCAAGACCGTTGGCGCTTCGGGGGGCAATTCGGTCGGTACCGCTTGAATCGCAGGCACGGCCTCGACCCGTTGTGGTGGCACGACGCCCGCCGTCTTGAGGTTCGCCCGCTCGGGCGAGGTCGGTTCATCGAGGTCTTCGGCGAACGGCGCGACGGTTTCTGGCTTGGCGACGTCGATCGTCACCAACGGTTTCGGGCGTATGCCAGGGTTCGTGCTTTCGCTCTCGATCGGCGCGGGTGGCTCCGCCGGTGCCGGGCTCAACACCGGCCGCATGGCCACCGTTTCACGGCTCGGGGCCGACGGTGGAGGAGGGGGCGGCGGCGCGACGGGCGCGTCGATCACCGTTTGCTCGTCTTCGCTGAAGTCGTGCGGCGCGGTCACTTTCACGGCCGGTTTCGAGGTCACCCGCACCAGCGCTTTGGTGCGTTCGCGAAACAGGCGCTTCACGAGCGCCGAAACGGCGCCCGAATCGATGATCAAATGCTTCGTCGCCGCTTCGAGCTCGTCGGCGAACTGACCCACGGTCTGCTGCGGCTCACTCGACAGCGCCGTCAGCACCACGTCGTCGAGCGCTGGCGTCACGTCGGGGTGCGTCTTCGAAGCCGCTTGCAAGGTCGGGGTCGCGGTCGCGGTCGCCGTCGCGTAGTGGCCGGTGAACCCCGTCAACATCGAATGCATCACCGCACCGAGCGCGTACACGTCGGCGTGGGCCGGCTTCTCGGGCTCGCGCCGCGCAAACCGAGGCGCCGAACGCGGAGCCCCAAAGTCGAGCACCCGCGAGCGACCGTCGAACCCAATGAGAATCGCCGCGTCTGACAAGCCCCCGTGAGCGCGCTCGGGCGGCATTTTCGCCATCAGCGCGCCCAGGCCCTTCGAGGCGTCGACCATGACTCTGGCCAACAGGTCGAGCGGTATGACCCGGTTCTGCGCCCGCAACACGTCGTTCAATTCACGCAACGTGACGCCGGCAATGAATTCGTACACCGCGAACTGGGCGCTCGCGACCGAATGCACCTCAATGAGCGGCAACACCATGGGGTGGCCGGCGTGAATGAACGGCGTGACCCCTGGTTCGAGCAGCCGCAGCGCGTAGTGCCGGGTACCCGACCGGGCCAAACGGGTTCTCGAACCGTCGACCCCCGGAGGCAGGCTGGAGAGCTGGTCGTACGCCACGCCCGCCAAACTCTATACCGACTCCGACGTAAGCCCTCGAGACTACCCGCGCTTTTTGACGATTCCTGATTTGTCGAGCACGAAGGGGTCGGCGAGGAGCGCTTCGACTTTCTTCTGGTGGCCCTGGGTGGCGAACCCGGTGTCGACCAACGCCTGCAGGCACGCCGTCACCACCCGCTTCGCCGTCTCGCCGTTCGTCAAAAGCTCGAGCAACGGTTCACGCATGGGCTCGTACTTGATGCTCGCCAGTGTCTTGATCGCCGGCAGCTTCACGTCGTCGCTCATGTCGCCCAAGAACGGCAGCACCGATGGGCCGATGCGCTCGTCTTGTTTGCCCTCGAGCGAGTGCAACAACACCTGCTTCTTTTCGGGGTCGCGCGTGTACTCGGCGCCCAGCCGCTTCAGTTCATCGGTGACAACGCCGATGACTTCGCTCGGGGTCAACACGTCGTCGAGAATCTTGAGGGCCCAGCTCGACGCCGAGTCGTTCTTTTTCAAGAAGTCGACCACGTGCGGCACGGCTTCTTTCTCGAGCGCGCAAATGGTCTGAAAGACGTTTTCTTTTTCGTCGGCGTCGGTGGTCTGCGGGTCGACGACGAAGGTGAAGCGCAGCATCAACACCGGCACGGTTTCGGCCGACTTGAGCTTCGCCAAGTCTGAAATGGCCGTTTGCCGGGTCGACGCTTCGCCGTACTTCTGCGTGATTTTCGGCTTGAGCTTCAGCGCCTTCTCAGCCGGGGTACCACCACCAAAAAAGTCAAACAGGCCCATGTCGCGCGTGTACCAGAATTCGAGGAGAACCGAGGCTACAGTTTGAGTTCGCCGCGCACGTCGCCGCGGTAGGCCGTTTCGAGCTGGTCGAGCGCCTTTTTCACCGCGTCATTCGTCTCGGGCAGTTTGATGTGCACCACCAAGTACAAGTCACCGGCCGGGCCACCCCGCAGGTCGGGCACGCCTTGCCCCCGCAGCCGCAGCTTCGTGCCCGACTGGGTGCCGGCGCGCAGCGTCACCGTGCCCCCTCCGCTGAAGGTCGGTACCTTCACGTCGGCTCCGAGCGCCGCCTCTTTCACCGTGACCGGCAAGTCGAGGTACAGGTCGTTGCCTTCGCGGTGGAGCAGCGGGTGTTCGGCGACTTCGAGGTCGACGTACAAGTCACCCGGAGGCCCACCGCGCTCCCCCGGTTCGCCTTGCCCGGCCAAGCGAATGCGCGACCCGGTCTCGACCCCGGGAGGCACCTTGAAGGTCAGCTTTTGGCCGTTGATGTTGACGGTACGCTCGGTGCCCAGCACCGCTTCGCGCAGCGTTACGCCCACCGACGCCGCCAGGTCGGCCCCCGGCCGCGGGCCCCGCTGGGCTCGCTTGCCGCGCCGGCCCCCGCCGAACATTTCACCGAGAATGCTCTCGAAGTCGACGTTGCCCCCCTCGGTGCTGAAGTTGAAGTCGAAGCCACCGGGCATGCCTCCGCCCCCACCACCACCACCGCGATAGGCACGAAATTGCTCGGCTTTCTTTTCGTCCCACCCGAGCTTGGCGGCGTCGTCGCCGAACTCGTCGTAGAGTCGACGCTTCTTGGCGTCGCTGAGCACCTCAAAAGCCTCGGTAATCGACTTGAATTGTTCTTCGGCGGCCTTGTTGCCGGGGTTGACGTCAGGGTGGCTCTTCTTCGCGAGGGTGCGGTACGCCTTCTTGATCTCGTCAGCCGAAGCTTGCCGAGACACCCCAAGTCGCTGGTAGTAGTCATTCACCATGATCGGCCGTCACAGTAACCAACGAATTTCAACACGCCAGTGGCCGATTCTGGTGTTGTTTTCGGTGGTTGCTTGGGCCGACCCCACCGTCGTCGACCGCTCGGTCGCTTCGGTCGACGGCCGGGTCATCACCCAGTCGCAGCTCGACTTCGAGACGCGGGTGCTCCTCGTCATGGCCGGGGGCTCCGAAGCGGCCTTCGCGCCGCTCTCGTTCGACGACCTCAAGAAGGGCCTCGAACTGGCGATCGACCAACGCGTGACGACCCTCGAAGCCGACAAGCTCGACGCGTACCAGCTCGAAGCCGGTGAAATTGAAAAGCTCGTCGCCCGCTTTCGCGACTCGGTCGGCGGAGAAGCCTCGTTTCGGCGGTTTCTCGACGCCCACGAAGCCGACGCCAACGACCTTGCCCAGGTGCTCCGTCGTTCGGTTCGCTCCAGCCGGGTGCTCGACGGGCGCTTGCGCCTCAAAGCCCAGGTTTCAGAAGCCGACGCCCGGCGCTACCAAACCGAACACCCCGAATTCAAAGCCACCCCCGTTCAGCAGGTGCGTGACGTGCTCTTCGCCGCCCGCCTCAAAGACATGGTTCGCCAAGAGCTGAAGCAGGCTCGCAAGTCGGCCGACGTGCGGTTGCTCGGGCCCTACGCCCCCGTCGCCCCCAACCCAGGAGCGCCCTGATGCGCGAACTGGCCCCGTCGTTTCGCATTCGCCGCATGGCCGCCGCCGACCTCCCGCAGGTCATGGCCATTGAAAATCAGGCGTTTTCGAACCCCTGGTCGACCGAAATGGTCAAAAAAGAGCTCACCCAAGAATGGTCGACCGTGTTGCTCGCCGAAGAGCTCGGCCCCACCGGGTGGGAACTGCGCGGGTTCGCCATTTTTTGGCTCGTGGCCGACGAAGTGCACGTGCTCAACGTCGCCACCGACTCGACCCACCGACGCCAGGGCATTGGCCGCCAGGTCATGAAGGCCGTGCTCGACCATGGGCGCCACCACAAGTGCCAGCTGGCCACCCTCGAAGTTCGCCGAACCAACGAAGCCGCCATTGGTCTTTACACGTCGCTCGGCTTTCGGGCCGTGGGCATGCGCCCCAACTACTACACCGACAACCGTGAAGACGCCGTCATCATGATCATGGACTTGGTGTGAAAAGCCGGCCTTTGCGCTGGCAATTCGAACTCAAATGAGCGATTGGTGCACCCCAAGTGCTGCGCGGTGCTTGACACTCCGAGTGTAAGCATGTACGCGGGGCGCCCTTTTTCGTTTTCGTTTCGCTCGTCAGAAGGACGTTCATGCCGACCATTAACCAGCTCATCCGCAAGGGCCGTGAAGCACTCCGGTACAAGTCGAAGAGCCCTGCGTTGAAGTCAAACCCCCAAAAGCGTGGCGTGTGCACCCGCGTGTACACCACGACTCCGAAGAAGCCGAACTCGGCCCTTCGCAAGGTCGCTCGCGTTCGCCTCACCAACGGCATCGAAGTGACGTCGTACATTCCTGGTGTGGGTCACAACCTCCAAGAGCACTCCGTGGTGCTCATTCGTGGCGGCCGTGTGAAGGACTTGCCGGGCGTTCGTTACCACATCATTCGCGGCACGCTCGACTCGGTCGGCGTTCAGGGCCGTAAGCAGAGCCGTTCAAAGTACGGCGCCAAACGTCCTCAATAATCTTTTCGGAGACTCATCACCATGCCGCGCCGTCGCGTACCCAATAAGCGAAAAATCAACCCCGACCCGAAGTTTCAAGACCGGTTGGTGGCGAAGTTCATCAACGACCTCATGCGCAAGGGCAAGAAGGCCGTCGCTGAGCAAATCACCTACGGCGCCTTCAACATCATCGAAGAGCGCGCCAAAGAAGAGCCGTTGAAGGTCTTCAAGCGCGCCCTCGACAACGTGAAGCCCGTGCTCGAAGTGAAGAGCCGCCGCGTCGGTGGTGCCACCTACCAGGTGCCGGTTGAAGTTCGCCAAGACCGCCGCGTCGCCCTCGGCATGCGGTGGATCATCTCGTACGGCAAGAGCCGCGGCGAGAAGACCATGATGGAAAAGCTGGCCGGCGAGATCATGGACGCGGCCAACAACCGCGGCAACGCCGTGAAGAAGAAAGAAGACACCCACAAGATGGCCGAGGCCAACAAGGCCTTCTCGCATTACCGCTGGTAATCGCGGCCGTTGTGGTGTGAACGACGGGGCTCCGGAAACGGGGCCCCGTTTTTCGTTGGTTTGCTTTTGAGACGTAGACGAAAGGTCAGCAATGTCGCGCGAATACCCACTCGAGCGCTACCGCAACATCGGCATCATGGCGCACATCGACGCCGGTAAAACCACGACCACCGAGCGCATTCTTTTTTACACCGGCACCATTCACAAAATGGGCGAGGTGCACGAAGGCAACACCACCACCGACTGGATGCCCCAGGAGCGCGAGCGCGGGATCACCATCACG
Source organism: Myxococcaceae bacterium (assembly GCA_044225205.1). Taxonomy (GTDB): domain Bacteria; phylum Myxococcota; class Myxococcia; order Myxococcales; family Myxococcaceae; genus JAEUJT01. The sequence goes on from JBGAIY010000083.1 coordinate 11,891, forward strand.
TCGGCCGCCATCACCGCGTTTTGGGCCCGCCGCGACGTCAAGCACCGCATCAACATCATCGACACGCCCGGCCACGTCGACTTCACCATTGAAGTCGAGCGCAGCTTGCGCGTGCTCGACGGCGCCATCGCCGTGTTCGACGGCAAGAACGGGGTCGAACCCCAGTCGCAGACCGTCTGGCGTCAAGCCGACAAGCACCGGGTGCCGCGCATTTGCTTCATCAACAAGCTCGACGCCACCGGGGCCGACTTCGACATGTCGGTCGCTTCGATTCGCGAACGCTTGGGCGCCAACGCGTTGGTCGTGCAGTTGCCCTTGGGCATCGAGTCGACCTTGCGCGGGGTCATCGACTTGGTGCGCATGAAGGCGCTCGTCTTTTCTGACGACGAGAAAGACAAGGGCAGCCAGATCTCGGTCGAAGAGATACCGGCCGAGTACGCCGAAGCGGCGGCTCGGGCGCGCGCGCAGCTCATCGAACAGGTCGCCGAGCTCGACGAGTCGCTCATGGGCCAGTACCTCGAGAACGAAGGCCGCGACATCACCGAAGACCAAATTCGCGTGGCCATTCGCAAGGGCTGCATCGCGATGAAGGTTTTCCCCGTGTTCTGCGGGTCGGCGTACAAACACAAAGGCGTGCAGGCCCTGCTCGACGGCGTCGTCGATTATTTGCCGTCGCCCATCGACGTGCCGCCCATTCACGGCAAAGACACCAAGGGCAACGACGTCGTTCGCGAGACGAGCGACGACGCGCCCTTCGCCGCGCTCGCTTTCAAGATCATGACCGAGGCGTTCGGCACGTTGACGTTCATTCGCGTGTATTCGGGGCGGCTCGAGAGCGGCATGGCCGTGTGGAACACCGCGAAGAAAAAGCGCGAACGGGTGGGGCGCCTCGTGCAAATGCGGGCCGACAAGCGCGACGAAATTCAAGAATGCCGCGCCGGTGACATTTGCGCCATCGTCGGGCTGAAGACCGTCACCACCGGCGACACCTTGTGCGTCGAGTCATCGCAAGTGCTGCTCGAGAAAATCGACTTTCCCGAGCCGGTCATTCAGTTGGCGCTCGAGGCCCGGTCGGCCGAAGACCAAGAAAAACTGCTCGAATCGCTCGGGAAGTTGGCCATTGAAGACCCGTCGTTCAGCGTCAAGGCCGACACCGAAACCGGCCAAACCATCATCGCCGGCATGGGCGAATTGCATTTGGAGATCATCGTCGACCGACTCAAGCGCGAGCACAAAGTCGAAGCGAAGGTCGGCAAACCGCAGGTCGCGTACCGCGAGACCATTTCGCAAGAGGCGGTCGGTGAAGAGAAGTACACGAAGGTCACCACCGCGAACTCACAGTACGGCCACGTCAAGCTGCGGGTGACCCCCAACGAGCAGGGCAAGGGGTTCGTCTACGTCAATTCGCTCAAACCCGAAGTCGTGCCGAAAGAGTTCTACCCAGCCATCGAAGCGGGGGTCACCAGTGCGCTGAGCCGCGGCGTCGTCGCGAGCTACCCCATCATCGACGTGAAGGTCGAAGTGTTCGACGGCAGCTTCAACCCCACCGACTCCGACGAAGTGTCGTTTCAAATCGCCGCGTCGACCGCGTTCACGGCAGCCGTAAAGGCGGCCGAACCGGTGCTGCTCGAGCCGGTCATGAAGGTCGAAGTCATCACGCCGCCTGACTACGTCGGCAGCGTGGTCGGCGACATCAACGCCCGGCGAGGCAACATCAGCGGCATGGACCACCGCGGTCGAGACCAGGTCGTACACGCCGAAGTGCCCCTCGAGCGCATGTTCGGCTACGTCGACAGCTTGCGCACGCTGACCTCGGGCCAGGCGAACTATTCGATGCAGTTCGGCAAGTACGCGCCCATACCGGCGAACGTGCTCGGGCCGTTGCTCAAGCGCATTCGGGGCTACTGACGCGGTGCACAGTGCCGCGCCCAACGCGGTCGACGTGGGCGACCTTCGCATCGCCCTCGAAGGGCAGCTCGAGGTCATCGAACGAGCCCACGCGCATTGGGTCTCGGCGCTGAGCGTACTCGAGTCGCGGTCGTGGGCGCTCGACTGTGGCCCCTTGGCCCTTCGCGACCCGGCCAGCGAAGCCCGCCTCGACGAAGCGCTCCGGCAGACCAAGCGACGGCTCGGTCAGCTCGAACTCGGCCCCGACGCGCTGCCGCTGTTGGCGCAACTCGAGACGGCGAAGGCCACCGTTCGCGAACGCGCGCTCGAGCGCCTCCGCGACCTTCAGCTGCGGGTCGACGGCCACGACCAGGGTGACGTCTGGGCGGTACTCGCCCGGCTGGCCCGAGAAGTGCCTCTCGGTGACTACACGTTCACCACGGTCAGGCCCATGGTCGACTTCGGCAAAACGATTGCCGCGTTGCTCACCCTGGTCATTCCGGGGGCGCTGCTGCTGCGGGGCGGGCGCGACCCGGTGCCCGCGGTCGCCCTGTTTTGCATCGGTTCCATGCTCTGGCTCTTTCAGCGTTCGACTCCGCGAAACGCCCGCGTGTTGGTCTCGAAAACCTCGATTCGGGTCGAAGGCCCGAGTGCACTGCATTGGCCGATGGCTGATTTGGTTTCGCTGTACGTCGAACCGTCAGGGCGGTTGACGCTGCTCAACCGGAGCGGAGACGAGCGAACGTTCGCATTTGCTGAAGACACGGCCGCGCTCGTCGCGACCCTCGAGTCGTTGGGCGTTCAACGGGTGTCAGCAGATTCGTGAGACATTCGGTTGGCCGCGGTGTCTATTGACATCATGAAGAAACCGACCAAGCGCCCCTCGTCATTGACGTCACTCGCCGGTAACACGCTGAACCTGGTTCGAGCCGGGAGCCCCAACAAGCTGGGCACCGCCGGGGCGACCGACGGCAACGGCAAAGATCACTGGGCCTGAACAACGACGCGGTCGGCGCTGGCGACGAGTGCCAAGATGAGCACGGTCGCCACGTTCGCACGACGGCATGGCGTCGTCCGCAGTGCATGACGCCGCGAGAAGCAGGTCGTGCTGTTGCTGTTGGTCGGCCGTCGTCATCCAACGGCGGGTCAAAAAATCTAGGCAATTCAGTGGAATACGCGTGCGAGGCCACCCAGAAAGCCGACCAAGACAACCGCTTGAAATTGGGTATACGTCTACAAAAACGCACAAGGCCAAATCAGGTGCTTGACGTGGTCGTGAAGGCCACGTATACGCGCCGCCCCGTCGCACGGTTCTGTGAAAACCAAGGGCTTCACCTTCGTTCTCCTCAGCCCCGTTCGGCGTGCCTGAAGTCGCAACAAAGAAGGGTTCACAAAGAATGGCGACACAGAAGATTCGCATCAGACTGAAGGCGTACGACTCGAAGCTCCTGGACCAGAGTGCCACGGAAATTGTCGAGACCGCCAAGCGCACCGGTGCTCGGGTGTCAGGTCCGATCCCGCTCCCGACGCGCATCAACCGGTTTACGGTTCTCCGTTCTCCTCACGTCGACAAGAAGTCGCGTGAGCAGTTCGAGATTCGTACTCACAAGCGTTTGCTCGACATTCTCGAGCCGACCCAACAGACCCTCGACGCGCTGATGAAGCTCGACCTGTCAGCGGGCGTCGACGTCGAGATCAAGAGCTAAGCCATGGCCAAGTTCGACGTCGTTGATTTGAATTCGAAAAAGGTCTCTGAGATTGAACTCTCAGACGACGTGTTTGCTGCGAAGCCGAACGCGCACTTGCTGTACGAAGTCGCGAAGATGCAGCAGATCAACCGTCGCCGCGGCACGTTGGGCGTGAAGAACAGCTCGCTCGTGTCGGGTGGTGGCAAGAAACCGTGGAAACAGAAGGGCACCGGTCGTGCGCGCCAGGGTTCAACCCGCGCCTCGCACTGGGTCGGCGGCGGCAAGGCCATGGGCCCCAAGGCTCGTGACTATTTCTACCGCCCGCCCCGCACCGTTCGCCGCAAGGCGCTCGCGTCGGCCCTCTCGCTGCGCGCGTCGGAGAAGTCGCTCATCATCGTGAGCGAGTTCCCCTCCGACGGCAAGTCGAAGAAGGCGGCCGAGTCGTTGACCAAGGGCCTCAAGCTCGCCAACGCGCTCGTCGTCGACGACAAGAAGAACGAGAAGCTGCACCGTGCGGTTCGCAACCTCGCCAAGTTCGACGTGCTGCCCCCTGAAGGCGTGAACGTCGAATCGGTGCTCCGTCACAAGACGATCGTGCTCACCGTTGCCGCGGCCAAAGCGCTCAACACGGCGGTCGCCCGTGCCCGCGCCGAGAAGGCGGAGGCCTGATCATGGACATCAATTCTGTCATCAAGGGGCCGTTGATCACCGAGAAGCTCGATCGCGCCCGTGAGAAGTTTCGTCAGTACTCGTTCATCGTCGACCCGAAGGCCACGAAGCTCGACATCGCTCGGGCGGTTCGGGCGCAGTTCAAGGTCACGGTCGAAGGTGTTCGCACGACGGTCATTCGCGGCAAGATCAAGCGCGTCGGCACGTCGATGGGCAAGCGCTCGAACTTCAAGAAGGCCTTCGTCACCCTGAAGGCGGGCGACAAGATCGAGTTGTTCGAGGGAGGCACGGTCTAATGGGCATCAAGAAGTTTAAACCCACCTCGGCGGCTCGTCGCCTCACGACGGTGTCAGACTTCGCGGAGATCACCCGCGACCGCCCCTACAAGGGCCTGACCGAGTCGATGAAGCGCTCGGGCGGTCGTAACTCCGACGGTCACATCACCCGGCGTCACCAGGGCGGTGGTCACAAGCGTCGTTACCGCGTGATCGACTTCAAGCGCCTCGACAAAGACGGCGTGCCGGCGAAGGTGTTCTCGGTCGAATACGACCCGAACCGCACCGCGAACATTGCGTTGCTCCACTACGCCGACGGCGAGAAGCGGTACATTCTCGCGCCGGTGGGCCTCACCGTGGGCGACACCATTCACTCGGGCGCGGCCGTCGACATTCGGCCGGGCAACTGCCTCCCGCTCCAGAACATTCCCGTCGGTACGGTGGTTCACAACGTCGAACTGAAGCCCGGGCGCGGCGGCCAGATCATTCGGTCGGCCGGCAGCTGGGGCCAGCTCATGGCGAAAGAAGGCGACTACGCCGCCGTTCGTCTGCCGTCGGGCGCGGTTCGCAAGGTGTTGATCAACTGCCGAGCGGTCATCGGTCAGCTGGGCAACATCGACCACGAAATCATTCGCATCGGCAAGGCCGGCAAGAGCCGTTGGCTCGGCATTCGCCCCACCGTTCGCGGTCTGGCCATGAACCCTGTCGACCACCCCCACGGCGGTGGCGAAGGCAAGTCTGGCCAGGGCAACCCTCACCCGGTGTCACCTTGGGGCAAGAAGACCAAGGGTCTCACCACGCGCAAGAACAAGCGCACTGACAAGTTCATCGTCTCTGGGCGCCGCCAAGGCGTTCGGAGCCAGTAGGCGATAAGGAGCTGACGAACAATGGCTCGAGCAACATGGAAGGGTCCGTTCATCGACCCCAGCCTGACCAAAAAGGTCGAGGCGATGAACAAGGGCACCAAGAAGACGGTCATCAAGACGTGGTCGCGTCGGTCGACCATCATCCCCGAGATGGTGGGTCACACCTTCGCCGTTCACAACGGCCGCAAGTTCATACCGGTGTACGTGACCGAGAACATGGTCGGTCACAAACTCGGCGAATTCGCGCCCACGCGTACCTTCTCAGGCCACTCGGCTGAGAAGAAGGTCGCGCCGGCTCCGGGCAAGAAGGGTTAACGACGATGGAAGCGACTGCTCATTTGCGTTTCGTGCGCATGGCCCCCCGCAAGTTGTCGGTGGTGGCTGCGTTGGTTCGAGGCATGCCGGTCTCGAACGCCATCAGCACCCTCAAGTTCACGCGTCGCGCGGCGGCGTTGCCGGTTCGCAAGCTCATCGAGAGCGCCATGGCGAACGCGACCGACCGTTCGAAGGGCGAAGTCGACGTCGACAAGCTCTGGGTGAAGTCGATTCACGTCGACCAGGGCCCCGTCTCACGCCGTTACATGCCGCGCGCCATGGGCCGCGCTACCCGAATCAACAAAAAGACCAGCCACGTTCACGTCATTGTGACGGACGAGGCCATCAAGAAGGCCAAGAAGTAGGCCGCGAGGAGCACACGTGGGTCAGAAAGTTCATCCAATTGGCTTCCGCCTCGGTGTCATTCGCACCTGGGACTCGAAATGGTTCGAGGAACGGAACTACGCGCAGTGGCTGCACGAAGACATCAAGATTCGTGAGCACGTCAAGAAGTCATTGAACCACGCGGGTGTTTCGAAAGTCGAAATCGAGCGCGCGGCCAACAAGGTGAAGGTCAACGTGCACACCGCACGACCTGGCATCGTGATCGGCAAGCGCGGCGCTGGCATCGAGACGGTGAAGAAAGAACTCCAGCGCTTCACGAAGAACGAAGTGTTCTTGAACATCGTCGAAGTGCGCAAGGCCGAGACCGACGCGCAGCTCGTCGCCGAGAACATTGCCACCCAGCTCGAGCGCCGAATCGCGTTTCGTCGCGCCATGAAGAAGGCCATTCAGACGGCCATGAAGTTCGGCGCGAAGGGCATTCGGGTTGCCTGCTCGGGTCGCTTGGGCGGTGCCGAAATGGCCCGTTACGAGTGGTACCGCGAAGGCCGCGTGCCGTTGCACACGCTCCGCGCTGACATTGACTACGGCTACGCCATTGCGCGCACCACGTACGGCACCATTGGGTGCAAGGTGTGGGTCTGCAAGGGCGAAGTGCTGCCGACCAAGGGCGGCGCTCGCGAAAACCGCGACGCGCAAGCTCGCTAAGAAAAGAATTGAACTGAGGAAATCATGCTTCAGCCTGCGCGAACGAAGTACCGAAAGATGATGAAGGGCCGCATGCCCGGCCGCGCGTACCGCGGTAACACGCTCGCCTTTGGCGAGTTCGGGTTGATGACGCTCCAACCGGGGTGGATCACCTCGCGCCAGATCGAAGCGGCTCGTATTGCCATGAGCCGCGAGATCAAGCGTGGCGGCAAGATTTGGATTCGCGTGTTCCCCGACAAGCCGATCACCAAGAAGGCGGCTGAGACCCGCATGGGTACCGGCAAGGGCAACGTCGAATACTACGTCGCCGTCGTGAAGCCGGGCCGCATTCTCTACGAGATGGACGGCATGACCGAAAACCTCGCCCACGCGGCGTTCAAGCTCGCGGCCGCCAAGTTGCCGGTCATGACGCGCATCGTTCACCGCAACGAACAGAGCCTGTAAGAGAGCGACGCCATGGCCACTGCAAAAGAACTCCGAGAATTGACCGTTGAAGACTTGAAGCGCCAAGCGGGCGAGCTCAAGGCGACCCTGTTTCAAGACCAGCTCAAGTTGCGCACCGGCGCGCTCGACAACCCGTCAGAACGCACCACCCACCGCCGCGACCTGGCTCGGGTGTTGACGGTGCTCACGCAGAAGACGAAGACGAAGAAGGAGCAACCGCGCAAGTAAGCGCCGGTTGAAGGAACTTTATGACTGAAACTGCCACGCAGCCTGCCGATTCACGCGGCCGACCCAAGACCCGCATCGGCGTGGTCACGTCGAACAAGATGCAAAAGACCGTCGTCGTGACGGTTCGCCGCCGCACGGCCCACGCCAAGTACGGCAAGATTCAAACGATGCGCGTGAAGTACAAGGCGCACGCCGAAGACCACGACTACCCGAAGAAGGTCACCGTGAACGAAGGCGACAAGGTTCTCATCGCCGAGACCCGCCCGTTCTCGAAAGACAAGCGGTGGCGCCTGGTGAAGGTGCTCGAGAAGGCCAGCGCGCTCTAAAAGTTGGCTGCGGCCGACTTGGGGTGAAACCGTCGGCCGACAAACCGCAAGAAACGAAAGAAGACGAGGAACTTACCATGATTCAGATGACCAGCGTGCTGGACGTCGCCGACAACTCGGGTGCGAAGAAGGTTTTCTGCATCAACGTGGCCGGTGGGTCGCAGCGCTTTTACGGTTCGGTCGGTGACGTCATCACCGTGTCGATCAAAGAAGCGTTGAGCAACGGCAAAGTGAAGAAGGGCGACGTCGCGAAGGCCGTCATCGTTCGCACGGCCAAAGAAATTCGCCGCGCCGACGGCAGCTACATCAAGTTCGACGGCAATTCGGCCGTTCTCATCAACAAAGACCTCGAGCCGCTGGGCACCCGCATCTTTGGGCCCGTGGCGCGTGAACTCCGCGCGAAGAAGTTCATGAAGATCATTTCGCTCGCGCCTGAGGTGCTCTGAGTCATGCAAAAGCTCAAAGTTGGCGACACCGTTCAAGTGATGTCGGGTGGCGAACGCTCGGCCAAGGTCAACCGCGGCAAGTTGATTGCCATCGACCGAGAAGCGAACCGCGTTCGGGTCGAAGGGTTGCGGCTGGTGAAGCGTCACACGAAGAAGGGCCGCGACCGCGCGAACCCCGACGGTGGCATCATCGAGGCTCCTGGCTCAATCGCGCTGGCCAATGTTGCGTTGGTCTGCCCGAAGTGCGACAAGGCGACCCGCGTGGGCGTGAAGGCCGAAGGTGAGAAGAAGAAGCGGTTCTGCAAGCAGTGTGAAGCGACCATTGACTAACTGATTTCATTTTCACGTATCGCGGTGTCGGCGGCATCGGCGACCTGCGAAGACGAGGCACACCATGGCTGACGAGAAGAAACCCGAAGCGCCCGCAGCAGAGAAACCGAAGAAGGTCGAAAAGGCGCGTCGCAAGAAAGAAGACGTCAAGAAGGCCGGCTATGCCGCCAACATCGAAGAGGGCCTCCAAGCGAAGCCGGCGCGCCTCAAGCTGCGCTACCGCTCGGAAATCGTGCCCGCGTTGATGAAAGACCTCGGGTTCAAGAACCCGATGCAGGTGCCGCGCATCGACAAGATCGTGTTGAACATGGGCCTCGGCGAAGCGCTCGCGAACAACAAGATCATGGAGTCGGCCATTGACCAGCTCGGCGCCATTTCGGGCCAAAAGCCGGTCGTGACCCGGTCGCGCAAAGCCATTGCAAACTTCAAGCTGCGTGAAGACCAGGCGATCGGTTGCATGGTCACCTTGCGTGGCGACCGCATGTACGAATTTCTCGACCGTTTGATCAGCGTGGCGCTGCCCCGCGTGCGCGACTTCAAGGGCGTTTCGCCCAAGGCGTTCGACGGCCGCGGCAACTACACGCTCGGCGTGCGCGAGCAGATCATCTTCCCTGAAATCAACTACGACCAAATTGAGAAGGTCAAAGGTCTCAACGTCAGCATCGTGACCACCGCTCGCAACGACGAGCATGGGTTGGCGCTGCTCAAGTCGTTCGGAGTTCCGTTCCGCGCCTGATGAGGCGGAGCCGAAACGGTCACCGTGAACCGCCGACATTGGGTCGGTAGGCACGAGGGCCTCCAGTGAGAGAACGGACAGTTCTCTTGTATGTGAAGAAGAACACATGGCAGTCAACGACCCCGTGGGTGATTTGGTCACCCGCATTCGCAACGCGGTTCTCGCCCGTCACGACAAGCTCACGCTGCCCGGCTCGAAGCTGAAGGCCGAGTTGGCGAAGGCGCTGAAGGGCGAAGGTTTCATCGCCGACTACGTGGTGCACGAGAAAGCTCCGCAGAACGAGCTGACCATTGTGCTCAAGTACGGCCCCGACCGTCAGCCCGTCATTCAAGGCATTCGCCGCATTTCGAAGCCCGGCCTTCGCCGCTACGTCAACGTTCGCGACATACCGCGCGTGCGCGGTGGCACGGGCGTGGCGATTTTGTCGACGTCGAAGGGCGTCATGGTCGACCACGATGCGCGCAAAGCCAACGTCGGCGGCGAGCTCATCTGCACGGTGTTCTAAGGAAAAGCCATGAGCCGAATTGGAAAACTGCCAATCAAAATTGAAGACAAGGTCAAGGTCGCCATTGCCGCGGGCAAGGTGAGCTTTGAAGGCCCCAAGGGCAAGATCGCCGTGCCGACGCACTCGGCCATCAAGGTCGAGAACAAAGACGGCAACTTGATCATCGTGCGCCCGTCGGAGTCGCGCCAGCACCGCGCCTTGCACGGCCTGACCCGTGCGACCCTGGCCAACGCCATGAAGGGCGTGGCGACCGGGTGGGAACGCGCTCTCGCGATTCGCGGCGTCGGCTTTCGTGCCGAGGTCAAGGGCAAGCAAATTCACTTCTCGCTCGGTTACTCGCACCCGGTGGTGTTCGACCTGCCCGAAGGTGTGACGGCCGAAGTGGCGAAGACGCCCCGCACCGAAGACCAGCTGCCCACCGTTGACCTGACCTTGCGTTCGGTCGACCGGCACTTGCTGGGTCAGACGGCGGTGAAGATTCGCGCGCTCAAGCCCCCCGAGCCGTACAAGGGCAAGGGCATCAAGTTGCACGACGAGACGGTTCGCCGCAAAGAGGGCAAGACGGGTACTGCGTAAAGCAGCCCACGTCATCCGGCGGTGGAAGTCACCATCACTGCCGGAAGGAAAGGAAAGACCATGTCAAAGAAACCCCATCGCATTTATCGAAAAGAGCGCATTCGCCGAAAGTTGGCGGGCACCACCGAACGACCGCGGTTGTCGGTGTACAAGTCGCTCAAGCACGTCATCGCGCAGGTCATCGACGATTCGAATGGCCGCACGTTGGTGTTCGCGTCGTCACAGTCGAAGGAGCTGAAGGGCAAGCTCGACGAGGGCGACAAGAAGGCGGCGGCCAAGCAGGTTGGCCAGCTGGTGGCGCAGAAGTGTAAGGCCGCGAAGATCGAAAAAGTCGTTTTCGATCGCAACGGTTTCCCCTACCACGGGCGCGTTGCGGCCCTTGCCGATGGCGCGCGTGAGGGCGGCCTCCAGTTCTGAGAAAGGATTCTCTTTGTGAGCAATACTCCTATCAACCCCAACGATCTCGATCTCACTGACCGAGTCGTCAGCATCAACCGCGTGGCCAAAGTCGTGAAGGGCGGTCGCCGGTTCAGCTTCTCGGCGCTCATCGTCGTCGGCGACGGCAACGGCCACGTCGGCGTCGGCCTGGGCAAGGCGAACGAAGTGCCCGAGGCGATCCGCAAGGGCAACGACCAGGCGCGCAAGAACATCTTCAAGGTGCCGCTCGTCGGCACCACCATCCCGCACGAGGTGCTCGGTCACTTCGGCGCCGGGAAGGTGTTCATGCGTCCGGCCTCGCCCGGTACGGGCGTCATCGCCGGCGGCGCGGTGCCGTCGCCGAGGCCGAAGCGGATTTCGGCGCCGGAGGCCACGACCGCGTCGACCGGGATGCGCAACTCGGCGTCGAGCACGTAGGGCACCGGGTCGAAGATGCGGGACATGATCGACAGACC
>JBGAIY010000084.1:0-22253 GCA_044225205.1 Myxococcaceae bacterium
CGTCGTTGAAGGTCGCACCCGAGCCGCCCGCGTACCCACCGATGATGTGGGTGTTCAACGTGCCGTGGCCGTCGCACCCTTGAATCGTGCTGCCGGCGTTCGGCGTGCCTTCGAGGCGGTTGTAGGTCACGCGGCTGCTGTTGGCGACGTTGCCGCCGACATACAGACCGAAGTGGTTGGGCGTCTGCGTACCGTTGTCGAGACCGGAGTCGGTGACGTCGACGCCGAAGCCCGACGTCGTGAACTGCGGCTGGCTGAAGCCCTTCGACAGCAACCAGTTGAGGTAGCCCGGGCCCGTCGGCGAACCCGAGGTGATGTCGCCGATCATCACCACGTTCTGCCGCTCGTCGAAGCGCCGCGGCTCGGGGCGCGGGTGCACCGACACCACGTCGGGTTGCATGATGATTTGGTTCACGTCGGCCCGCGACAGCTCGCTCACCACGTTCACGTAGCCGAGCGCTTCTTGCACCGAGACCCGCTTGGTCTCGAGCGACGCCAGCCGCGCGAGGGTTTTCGCGTTGGCCTCGTCGTCTTTCACCAATTGAATCGTGTACGCCTTGGTGGCGATGGTCTGCACCGACGGGTCGAGGCGGTAGTCGGGCAGGTATTCGCCGTCCCACTGAATTTCGGGGTACTTCGTCACGGCGCCTTTCAAGTTCGTCATGGCCGCCGCGTCGCCGTACACGAGGTACGCGTTGTTCGGCACGTAAGCGACGACCTGCACGCCCAGCGCCTTGAGCGAGGTGACCCACGCCTCTTGAATCGGCCCGGCGAACTGCACCAGGTGCATGGCCTTGCCGGTCGTCGGCACGCGAACACCGCGCTGCCCCTGCGCCACGCGGCTCTTCGTCTCGATCGCACCCGCGTTCAACAACACCGTGTCGAACTCGTCTTTCACCTCGACGTCGCCCGAGGTGATGGCGACGTTCAGCAACTTCGCGTCGAGGTGCAGGAGCTTGAACGAACCGTAGTCGGCCACGACCTTGGCCCCCTGCGTCTCGAGCTCAACGGCTTTCGCCGCGCTGACCTTGACCTTGTGCAATTCAGACCGGTCAACCGCAACCGATGAGGTGACGTCTGAAGAATTGCTGCACGCAACGACCGTGAGCGCTCCGAGCGCGGCGGCAATGCGAAGTCGAAACATGTGTGGTGTTCTCCCCGAGAGACCGGCCGTGAGCCGGTTCGGGGCACTTAGTCGCACTTTTTTTCGCCGTCATCAGCGAAGTGGAAATTGCCGCTGTAGGCAGAACACCTACCGGCTCGGTCTCGTCCGCGTCGCCGCGGGTAAGGTCACGCGATGAGGGTCGCTCTGAAACCTTGGTACGAGTGGATTGCTCTTGTGACAAGGGCCGGCATTTACAAATTGTCAGACAAAGGAAATCCGAGGGCGGCGCTCGAGGCGGCCGAAATCAAAGTCGGGGTTCGATTTCCGCGCCGCTACCGAGAATTCATGAGCGCCTGGAATGGAGGCGCGGCCAAAGAAGCCCGCTTCTTCAAGGTTGAAGAACTCAAAAAACCGCTGAATTCGCCGCAGATGAGGCGTACGAAAAGCTTCCTCCGAATTGGCTGCCGATCGCCACTCAAGCCCACGGCATGGAGTTGTACTGCCTGGACGGAGATGCGGTTGTTCAGTTCGACCCTGAAACTGGCCCTCAAAGCGCTCTTCGCTGGCCGGACCTGGAGGCGTTCTTGCTCGACGTCGCCTTGGGGCACGCGCAAAACGACAGCTACCAGCGACTCCTCAAACTCGCCGCGGCCCACGGTGTCGACGTCGATGCGTTGCCGGAGCAACGTGCGTACTCGAGTTGGCTCACGTGGGAGCAATGTCGTGAGAAGGTCCCTCACCTCGGGGAGTAGAGACGAGCATGTGACCCAGCCGTGGCCACAAAACACTACCACTCGAACTGAAACCCGAGACTCGCCTCGGGCACGATGCGGTTGAGCGAAGGCGCCGGCAGCCACACGACCCCCGCCCCTTGCATCAACAGCCACAGGCGGTTGAAGAGCCGCACGCTGATGCCAGCCTCGACGCCGCCGCTCGGTCCCCAAAAACTCGAGCTCACCTGATCGGGTCTCGGCCCAGCCAGAACGAATGGGCCCATGATGAAGCGAACGCGGTCATCACCGACCGAAACGCTGGCCAAGAAACCAATTCGAATCACCGCGACGACCCGTCTGCCGCACACGTCGCCACCGCACGACATGCGGTCGAAGCCCCCAGCGCTGACCGAGACCAACAGCGCGGTCATGGCCTCGTCATTGCGAAAGGGCTGAAAGCGAGCTTCGGCGTGCGCGCCAAACGTGCCCGCCCGCGCGCCAACGTCGAGCCACGAATTGACGCCGTAGCGAAACACGCCTTCGCCTCCGGGCCCTGCTCGCCCCGCCGCCGCGACGCGGGCGGCCGCTTGAAAGTTGCCGGCCGCGGCGATGCGGCCGTCGCCCAGCGCCGAATACGACGTGACGCACCCGCTCAGGGCGATGAACGCCACGCACGCCAGCTCGGGGCAGAAGACTCGCATCGCCTCAGTAGGTGCCAGCGACGCACGAGAGCCCCGACGGGCAAGTGCAGGTCGTGGCGATCGCATCGACCGGGCTTTCGATGACGTCTTGAATGCCGGGGCCGACGTCGGCATTGAAGTCGTACCCTGTGCGCGACTCGACTTCGCGCACGCTCACCCGAAAGTCTCGCCAGGGCGCGCTCGGGCTGATCAGTGCGTCGTCGTTGGCCATGATGACGGCGAACGAGCGCGTCGACGTGGTCACGTCTCCCGCGCCTTGCCCCGGTGCCCCCAGCACGGTCACCACTTTCCACGTGTGAGAGGGCACTTGCACCGTCGACCCGGCTTTCGTGTAGCGGGGCGCGCCTTCGTACAGCCCGCCGGCGACGACGAAGACCTCGAGCCCTTGCGCGACGGCGAGGCACTGCACGTAGGCTTCGAGTTTTTGCCACGGGCCCGAATTGTTGTTCGCCGATTGCGGCACCATGTTCGTCAAATAGAAGGTCGACGAGTTGTCGACGACGGTCGCGTCGCGGTCGTCAGACGCGCACATGTGGCCGCGCGTCCACCCGCTTGACGAATAGTCAGACAAGGCCGCCTGGGGTATCGAACCGGGCAGCGTGTCGTCTGACCGAAACGTGTCTTGCCGCGCGACGAACCCCTTCCACGACGAGTTCATTTCGTACGAGTTGTAGTTCGGGTTCTTGCGCGACCCGTTGTACGAAATGACGTACTGCGGTTTCACCGACAGGTACGCATTCGGGCTCGTTTCACTGGTGATGGCCGAGTCGGGTACGCCGAGCGTCAAGTGCACACTGATGCTGGCGCCGAGTATTTTATTGAGCTTGCCGGGCGTGACGCCGAGTGAGTGAAAGTCGGCCGAATTCGAATTGGTGTCGGTGCTGTCGGCGCCGCGCGCGAGTGACTGCCCGGGCGACGGAGACTTCGCCACCGTGCCCTCGGTCATCGCGAGGCCGTTGTACGCCGTGGTCGCGAGCAGCGGGCTTTGGGTCGGGTCGTGCCCCACCACGTCGAGCGACGCGCCGCCGGCCGAGAGCAACTGCACGGCGCCGGGGCCGTTCGCCAAATCGACGTCACGAAACGCCACGTCGACTCCGGCCGTGAAGTTGGGCACGAGCGGCGCGGTGAAACCATTCGCTCCCGAATTCACCCCGTCGGCCACAATCAGGTAGCCGTCGGTGGGCATGCGCAGCCCGGCCGGCAAGGTGACGATGCCGTCGACCTCGGCGGCGCCCAGGTCGCCATCGACGACGCGCGTGCCATTGCTGTTGAGGTCGACGATTTGGAGCCCCGCCACATTGGCGCCTCCGGGCCCGGCCAATTCGACGAACGTGTTGCCGTCGTCGGTGGTGGTCGTCTGCAAGTACAGCTCGTTGAGCACCACCGCGCTGCACGAGCCGTTCGCGGTACCCAAGGTGTCGGCCACCCGACGCTTCGTCGCGCCAGCGGGCGCGAACGTCACACACCACGCCCCAGCCGAGTCGTTCGCCAGCGCGGTCAAGCTCAAGGGGTCGAGCTGGGTCGTCGCCGCCGAAGACCCGACGAACGCCGAGGCGGTGACCGCGGTATTCGGGTCGGTCACGAACTGGGCAAAGTTCACGGTGTCTTCAAGCTTCGCGCCGCCGGCCGAATAGAGCGACAGCGAGTCACCCGAATCGCTGAGCGAGAACGTCGTACCGGGGGCGCCGAAGACGAACCCCGCTCCGGCGGGAGCTGGGCCGACCGCCGGGTTCTTGACGCCGTACAGCTGCGAGCCCGGGGCGATGAGCACGGCCGTGCCCGAAGTACCGCTCAGGTCGGTCGGCGCGCGCAGGTCGACCGAGACGTTCGAGCCGTTCTTGAGGCGCCAGCCGTGCACGTCGACCGTGGCGCTCGTCGTGTTTCGCAGTTCGACCACTTCACCGCCGAGCGCGCTGAACTCGCTGACGATGATCGCGCCGAGCTGGTCGCCCGGAGTCTGCGCGCTGCAACCGGTCGCGCGACAGACCTGCAGGGCGCCACAGTTGCCGTCGATGGGCGTCTTCGGGGCGCAGCCCGCGGAGTCGCCCGAAGCACCGAGACACAGGTGCTGGTTGCACGAGATGCCGTCGTCGCACAGCGCGTTCGTCGGAGCTTCGCTGCAGCCCACCGTCGGTGAGCACGTCGCGACCGTACAGCTCTTGCCGTCGCTGTCACAGCGCGAATGAACCGGGGTGTGCGTCATGCCCGTCTGCGGGTCACAGGTGTCGTCGGTGCACGCGATGCCGTCATCAACGGGAGCAATGGTGACGTGCTTCACGCCCGTCACCGGGTCGCACGAGTCGGTCGTACACACGTTGCCGTCGTCGACGTTGACCGCGACGTGTTTCACCCCCGACCCTGGGTCGCACGAGTCGGTCGTGCACGCGTTGCTGTCGTCGACATTGACCGCCACGTGCTTGACGCCGGTCACCGGGTCGCATGAGTCGGTCGTGCAGACATTGCTGTCGTCGACATTCACCGCGACGTGCTTCACGCCCGTCACCGGGTCGCACGAGTCGGTCGTGCACGCGTTGCTGTCGTCGACACTGACCGCCACGTGCTTCACGCCGGTCACCGGGTCGCAGGAGTCGGCCGTGCAGACATTGCCGTCGTCGACGCTCACCGCGACGTGCTTCACGCCCGTCACCGCGTCGCACGAGTCGGTCGTGCAGACATTGCCGTCGTCGACACTCACCGCGACGTGCTTCACGCCCGTCACCGGGTCACACGAGTCGGTCGTGCACGCGTTGCTGTCGTCGACACTGACGGCGATGTGCTTCACGCCCGTCACCGGGTCGCACGAGTCGGTCGTGCAGACGCTGCTGTCATCGACATTCACCGCGACGTGCTTCACGCCCGTCACCGGGTCGCACGAGTCGGTCGTGCAGGCGTTGCCGTCGTCGGTGGCAATCGCCACGTGTTTGACGCCACTCGCGTCACACGAATCGGTCGTGCAAACGTTGTGGTCGTCGACCGCGGAGCCGTGCACCGGGCCGGTCACCGGGTCGCACAAGTCGGTCGTGCAGGGGTCGTGGTCGTCGAGGTCGGCCCGAACCACGTGGCTCACTCCGGCTTGGGGGTCACACGCGTCAATGGTGCAAACGTCGGCGTCGTCGGGGTCTACCGGCGCGTGGGTCGTCGCACCCGTCGCCGCGTCACACCGGTCGGTCGTGCACTCGTCGCCGTCGTTCACGTCGACCGGAGCGTGCGCAATGGCCCCCGTCGCGCGGTCACAGGTGTCGACCGTGCAGGCGTCATTGTCTGAGACGTCGACTTCGACGTGCTCGATGCCTTTCGCCGAATCACAACGGTCGACGGTGCAAGGGTTTTGATCATCAACCACCACCGCCACGTGCTGGGGGCCCTTCACCCGGTCGCAGCTGTCGGCCGTGCACAGGTCTCCGTCGTCGACCGACACCGCCTGGTGGCGCACCCCGCCGACCGGGTCGCACGAATCGGTCGTGCACACGTCGTGGTCGTCGACCGCCGCGGCGGTGTGCATTGGCCCCGACGCGGGGTCACACGAGTCGGTCGTGCAGACGTTGCCGTCGTCGACGCTGACCGGGTCGTGCTGGCACCGGTGCTCGGCCGAGCACGAGTCGCTCGTACACACGTTGCCGTCGTCACACTCGGCAGACGTTTGACACACGGTGTTTGCGCCACCGCACCCCGCCAAAGCCAGGGCGAGCGCGGCAGAACCAATGAACCAGACTGCGGGTCGACGTTCGGTTGGGCGAAACAACACGGTGAAAGGCATACCTGGTGTTCGTCACGTTGAGACACGAGACCCGACAAATCTGCCGTCAGGTTGCGTCACCAACAAAACAACAAGTGCCTGATTTTACATGAGAATTTCGCGCAGCTCTCAACGGGAGGTCGTTGACCGCCAATGCCGGCGAGCTAGTCGACTGTCGCCAAACGCACCCAGTACCCAAAGTCGCTCGTGAGCGACAGGTTGCGGCTGGTGAACCAGAGTTTCACCTCGTCGCCGACCACCCGAATCTCGGGAGCGATGATGCCACCCGATTCAATGCCGCCCCCGTCGGGGAGCCGTTGCGGCTCGAGCCAGGGTTTCTCGCACACGGTGTACGGCCCCAGCGGCGAAGTGGCCCAGGCCAGTGCGAGCGACGTGTCGGGGTCACGCGTGTCGGTGAATGCAGTGAACGCCAACACCCAACGGCCATTGGGCAAAGCCGCCAGCGAAGCCTCGCCGACCGCGCGGTTTCGCCAGGCGACGGAGGGGGCCCGTTCGAGCACCGGGGTCGGCTGCCTGACCCAGTGCAACCCGTCGGTGCTCGTCGCCGAGAGGAGCGACAAAAAGCCCAAGGCCGGCGACGGGCAATTTCGCAAACACCACCCAGAATAGATCATCACCCACTGGGCACCGTCGAACGCGATGGTGGGGCTGTAGACCGCCTCTTGGTCGAAGCCCGGCCCACCGTCGGTCGGCCAAAAGAAAGGGTTGGCGTCGGCGAACGCGAATTGCCCCCACGACGCTTGCGTGGCCAGGCCCAAGGCAGAAGGAAAGCCTTCGCTGCAAACGTGAAACTGTTGGCACAGGGCATCGTTCACCTGCGACCGGTAGCCGGCGTACACGACGCCCCAGCCGCCGTCGCCAAGGGGCACCCATTCGGCAGACTCGAGTTCTTCGGCCCACGTGCCCGAGACCCCACGGAGCGCGACGCTCGCATCGGCCCAGTGTTCACCGTCGGCAGAGTGAGTGAACGCGAGCACATTGACGCCGCTCGTTGGGTCGAGTGACGAGAAGACCATTTCGTACCCACCGTCGCGAAAGATGACGGTCGGGTCAGACGCCACGTTTCGCAGCCCCCGAACGACCGGTGTGCCCCGAACAGACCACTTCCACGTGCACGGGTCGGCGTCGAGCCGAGTGCCGGCATCCAAAGTCACCGAAGCATCGAATGGCGCCCCCGCGTCTTCCGCTCCCCCTGCGTCAGCCAACATGCCCGAATCGACCGCCACCGCGGCGTCGGCGGCCCCCGCGTCGGCGCTCCCGCCTGCGTCAGCCTGGTGCCCCGCATCGACGAACGCGCTTGCGTCAGAGACGTTCATCGCCCCAGCGTCAGACACGGGTTGCGGCTCGCAGCCGAAACCGAAAGCGCCGAGCATGAACGCGCCCAGCCGCCAACGCCAAGCCATGCCTTCACTCGTCGAGAAACGTGCCACTGTTTTTCGCAGATCGACCATTGCCCGCCGCAACGTACCCGACCGCCGCCCGCCTCGCCTTGCGTGAGGGCGCTTCACCGCGTTGCCGCTTGGTGAAGACCGAGAAACTCAGCGCCCCGCTATGACACGAAGAGCATCACGCTCCACGAGGCAATGGGCACGAGGCACAAGAGCCCCGCGCGCACGAGCGCCTGGCCGCGGGGGCTCGCCCACCGCAAGCGCCCCGGCACGGCCAAGCCCTCGACCATGCCGCGCACGAAGCGCAAGAACGGCACCATCGACAGCACGACCAGCAGTTGCAGCACGGTTTCACCGGTCGACGTGCCGAAGAAGACCCCCGACCACCGCGACTCGAACGAGCCCCCGAACACCGTGGCGCGACCGACGTGCCGAACCGAGACCGAGCCCAGCAACCCGAGCGCCAACGTCGCCGCGCCCACGATCGCGATGAGCGATACCAGCAGGTTCTTCGCCGACCAGGGCCGGTCTCGCTCGGCAAACGCCGACATTGAACCGAGCGCACACAGAAACCACGTGAGGGCAACCCACAGCCCGTACGCTTCGGAGCTGCGCGGCGGTTCGGCCATCAGCAGGGTCGGCATCACGACCGAGGCGAGGGTCGTGAGGCCAAAGACGACGCTCCACTTGACGCGCCAAAACGTTCGCTCGCGCACGGCCGTCAACGCCGCGGCGAACGACTTGAGGCGCAGTTCTTCGCCGACCCCGAGGTAGCCGATCAGCATCGGCAGCCCCATGACGCCCAATGCCAAGACCGCCCCGCTGAAGTCAGAATCGCGCTCGAGCACGCGAAACGCCACCCAGGCCACCCCCAGTGCCCCCACCGCCATCATCGTCAGGCGCTGGAGCCCCAGTTCTTTGAGCACCAGCAAGCGAACCGGCGAATACGAAGCCTCGACCGGCAGCGAGAAGAAGCGAGGCAAGCGCACCGGCTCGAAGGTGAACCCCACCGACACCCGCTTCACCACCCACGGGGTGACCGCCGCCAACGACACACCGTACACCGCGAGCGTCACCGCCAACGCGGTGCCGGGCCACCCCATGAAACCAAACAACGCCCACAGCGCAACGGGCACAAACCACGTCAGCGACGGCGACCCCATGGGCGAGCGCACGACGAGCGCCCAAAACGGCCCGGTCGCCAACGAGAGGGCCGCCAGCGCCACCACCGCGGGCAGCCACGTCGGCGCCTGCAACGCCACGATGGCCACCATGACCGCCAAGAAGAACGCCGAGACGGTGATCTTCGTGGCGACCACCTTCGCCTTCACCGGCGACACCCACCACGACAAGTACGTACGGGCGCGCCATTCGTCGGTGAACGACCGCGTCACCACGGTAATCGCCATCAGGGCGAGGGCCATGAACGCCGTGGGCTGGCTCACGAGCTCGACCTCGGGTCGGCCGCCGTCACCTGGGTGTGCGAGCCACGCAGTGAACGCCCAGAACCACACGCCCCACCCCGACGTCAGCCGCAGCTCGTGCCACAGCCGTCGCGCGACAGGTGACGTCGCCTTCGACACTCGCCAGAAGGCCAACGCCAGACCCAGCAGCAGCGCGGCCGTGGTCAGCGTCGGGCGCGCCAACAGCCAAAACGCCTCCGACCACCCGGGTATGCGCGGGGCGGCGACCGTCGCCGCGATGGCGGCGATTCGCACCCACGGGCCACTCGCATTCTTCTTCATGAACGACAGCGCCATGAGGTGCGGTTTCGCTTTCGACAAAGCCAGAGCAGTCATCGTCGCGTCTCCCAGTCAGGCGGCCGCCAAGTACAGTTCTTCGAGCGACAGCGTCGTCGTCTCGACGCTGGTCGCCCCCAACCCGGTGAGCGCGGCATTGACCTGCGTGGCGTCGTGGGCAACGAGCAGCTCGAGCATTCGCCCGTGCCGCTTGGGCACCGACAACAGGGGCAGCGGCATGGCCAGCGTGTCGGGAGCCCGGTCTTCGAACCACGCCCGCACGCGACGAAACTTCGACCGGGCTTGGTCGGCGCCGAGCGACATCACCGAACGGCCCGCCTGCATGATGGTGAACTCGTCGATGATGCCTTCGAATTCACCGATGAGGTGGGTGCTGATGAGCAGCGTCTTACGCTCGGGGTTGCGGTCTTGAAACGCACCGATCACCGCTTCGATGAACTGGCGGCGCACGTGCGGGTCGAGGCCCGACGTCGGCTCGTCGAGCACCAACAGGTCGGGGTCGGCGCCGATGGCGCACACCAGCGCCAATTGGGTTCGCTGCCCCTTCGACAACACCGAAGTGGGCGCGTGGGGGTCGAGCGAAAACCGCTGCAAGAGGTGCTCGGCGACGTCGGCTTTCCACCCGCGGCGCAGGCCGGCGGCGTGGTTGAGCGTCTCGGCCACCGTCATCCACTCGTAGAAGCCGGGTTGGTCGGGCACGAACGCCAGTCGCGCCTTGACCTCGCTTTCATGCCGAACGCCGTCGAGCCCGAACAGGCGAATCGACCCGGAGTCGGGCTGCACGAGCCCCAACAACGCCTTGAGCGTCGTGGTCTTGCCGGCGCCATTGCGACCGAACAGCGCGTGGCAGCGCCCGGCGTTCACCTGCAAGCTCAGACCGTCGACGGCGTCGCGTTTCGAAAACCGAACCACCAACTGGTCGATGTCGACGGTGGGGGTGTCATTCATCATTCGACGTTCTCCGGTGCGCGTGAAAATGAGCCAGGCGTTCGACGAGCAACGACTGCAGCCGTTCGTCGTCGATTTGGAGCTGGCGCGCCTGAACGATGAGCCCGTCGACCGCGCCGGTCAGTTGCTTGAGCCGCACGGCATGCCGGAGCGGCGTGACCTTCGCGGTGACGAAACAGCCAGACCCCTGCCGGTTTTCAATGAGCGATTCGCTCTCGAGTTCGGCGTAGGCCTTCGAAATGGTGTTGCGGTTGATGCGCAGCTCTTCTGCGAGCACCCGCACCGACGGCAACTGGTCTTGGTCTTTGAGCGCGCCCGACGCCACCGCCGCGCGCACCTGCTGAACGAGCTGCAGGTACACGGGTATGCCGGAGGAATAGTCGATGTTCCAGTGCATGGCGGGCACAAGCTGTCACAGTTGAATATGACAGTCAAACACCGGCACCGCGCCTCGCCGGCGGGCGGTTACGGGGCCGCGGCGTTCAGGCCTTCTGCGGCCTTGGCGATGTGCTCGAAGAGCTCACTGAGTTCTTGGTCAGACGTGTCGTGTGCGACCCCGACGTACTCGTGCAGCTCGGCGCGGTAGCCGGCGCGGCGCAACTCGTCGATCGACGCACGCGCCCCTCGGGGGGGTACGGCCAAATCGGAGGCGCCGTGAAAGGCGGTGATCGCCGGCAGCGCCATCGGCCGCTGGGCTGAGCTGAGCGCTGCCGACGGGTACAGCGACGGCGGGAGCATGCCGCTGATGGGGAAGGCGGCCGCCAACACATCGGGGTGGGTGACGGCCAGCGCAAAGGTCATGATGCCGCCTTGCGAAAAGCCGGTGACGAGCGGCTTGCCGACCGTGGGGCGGGCCGCCACGAGGGCCGTCAGGGCCGAAGCGAGACGCTCGGTTTCGCGTCTGACCACCGTCGCGGCGACGTCGTCGCGAACCGAGTCGTACCAAAGGTACCGGCCACCGCTCGGGTGACCGTACGGCAAAATGAGTCGGGCAGGCCGGCGATGGCGCCGCAGCAGCTCGAGCAGGTCGACCGGGTCTCCACCCATTGGGTGCAACCCGACGATCATCGGCACCCGCTCATCGGTTCGGGCTCCGCCCGTCATGTACTCGAGGTAGCGCACGCCGGCGATCTCGCCATGGGTGGCGTGCCCTGCCTCTCGCGTTGCTGGCGCAGGCGCAACGGGCCCCGCTGATGGCGCCTTGGGCCGTGAACACCCGGCCCCCGCTGCGAAACCGGCGCTCAGACCGACGAACAACCACAGCGGCGAACGCCAACCGGTGGGGCCCGCTGCCACGCGTTCTTGCCGGGCCTTCGAGACGTCGGCGGGTCGCACGTTGCTTGCTCTCACTCGGAGTTCGGCTCGAGGCCACGAAGCTGCAGGCTCAGCGGGTTGCCCCGCTGGCTCAGTGGCCCGAAGCGATGAGCTCGAACATGTCTGCCGAACCAGGCAGCAGGTCGGCGTCGACGTCGGTCCACCGAATGACGTACCAGGTTTCGCTGAATGACATGTATTGCGGCATCACCCGGTTTTGGAGGTACCACGCCGCGGCGGCGGTGCCTCCGGCGAACATGCCGTAGCCGACGACCGACACGGGGCCACCGGGCTTGCTGCGCATCAACTCCAGCAAGAAGTAGTCACGGCTCGGGCCGAGGTTGGCGACGGCGTCGCTGAAGACGAAGCCACCGTCGCGCGTCGACATCGACGCGACGGTCGCGGTGCTCGAGTCGTACACCGGGCTCACCCCGTTCGTTTCGAGCCAAGCGACGTGCAATTGGCCGAAGCTGCCGCCGCCACACACGTACACGTCGTCATGGGTCGACTGCGGCGCCCCTTCGGTGTCGAGCACCGAAGGGTCGATCGCGTCGACGCTTCGCGACGGTATGGGCGCCGGGCAATTGGCCTGAATCGCCGACGCCATGGTCAGGCCGGCGTCGTCGTCTTCGGGCTGCTTGTCGAGCAGCACGGTGAGCCGCGGCACGAGGCACACATTCGAAAACAGCAGCGCCACGCAGCCTCCGTCGACTGTTTCGAGCGACAGACACCCGGCGTCGAAGGGGCCCGCGTCGACCGCGCCCGCGTCGGCCGCGGTGCCCGAATCGACGGCCACGCTCGCGTCGAGGCCGGCTCCCGCGTCGCTCCCGCCGCCGGCGTCGATGCTCAGGCCCGAGTCGGTTGCGCCACCGGCATCACCCCCGGTGCCTGAATCGGCCCGGCCAGCGTCGAACACCGAGCCCGAGTCGCGCGTACCTGAGTCGTTCGAGTCACCCGGCCCGCTGACACAGCTCGACGCCACGCCCACCGCCATCAACACGCTCCAACTCAGTTTTTTCATCGTGCACCCCTCGAACTGCGAACACTAACGGCGCCGCCCCCGCGTGGAGGCAAATGTGTTCGCTCTTCTCACTTCATCGCCCAAGGAGCTGATTTACGACACTTCGAGCGAATTTCGCCACGGTCACTTCTTGAGCGCCGCCCAGCGCGGGTCGCGGTGCAGGTTCGCCAAGTCGGTGTCTTCTTGGAGCGCCTTGAAATCGCTGAAGCCCTTCTTCACCGAACGCGCCAGCACTTCGAAGGCGTCGTCGACGCGGTTGGCTTGGCTGAGGCAACAGGCCTGGTTGTAGAGGTCATCGCTGCTCGGCTCAGGCAATTCGCCGAACAACCGCGAGCACTCTTCGTAGCGACCGGTCGCTCCGGCGCGCCGGGCCCGCGCCGCCGTCAGTTCGGGGCCCCGCAGCAAGGCGGCCAGCTGCGCGTCGAGCCCAATGGCCCGCTCGGGAAAAGCGGCGGGCGGGGCGGCGGTGAACGTCACCACGTCGAAGACGCCGTCGTAGGCCAGGTCGGCCGAAGGGGTGAGCTGCACGCCTCGTGTGGCCTTCACGTCGTCGCCGGCCAGGGGCTTGGGGCCACATTCTTCGGGTTTGGGAGAGCTGCAAACCCACGCGGTGCCGTCAGCGTGCCGCGCGTTCAGCGACGTGACCGGCCACGTCAGCCGCGAGGCCAGCCACCCATACCCGTCGTCGGGTTTCCACGGGCTGCCGACGACTTTGCGGGCGTGCAGGTTGCCGGTGACGACGATGATGGTCGCCCCGGGCGCCTCGGCGTGGCGGGCGATGACTTTGTCGGCCATCAACCGGTCACGCTCGGCGGGCTGGGCGGGCTGCGCGTCGAAGAGCAAAAGCGACACCGGCAGGCCGGCTTGCTTGAGGCGCCGTACGCGGTCGAGCAGCTCGAGCGCCGCCACGTTTTCTCGGCCGTCTTGGTAGAGCGCCGTCCAAAAAGGGGCGGCGAGCAGCACTTCTCTCGCGGCGGCACCTCCGTCGCTTTCGAGAAACGCGCCGAACTCGGCGTGCGCCGGCATTTCGAGCGCCAACACCGTCGGCCCCAGTTGAGCGGCGCGACAGACCGCGTCACCCGCGAACTGGGCGACCTCTCGGGCGCCGTGCACTTCGCCCAACACGAGCGTACGGCCGGGCTCGATGAGCGGCCCCAGGCCGTCAATCGGTTCGCCGCACTCACCAGCAGCGCTCGGCTTGGTTGATGACGCGTGGGTACATGAAACGCCCACCAACGCGACGACAACCGCACTCCAGGTCACCCGTTTTTTCGGCATGCTGGGGGTATGACGGTCGGGCGCGGCGAGTTTCAGGCGCCGACGCCGAATGTGCGCTGAACTTCGTTCGAGCGCTTCAAAGCCACGAGCTGTTTCTGCCACCGAAACGCAGAGCAGACCTTCGTGGGGTGGCGTGATGACGGGTGGCGTCTTTGGTGTCAGGTTGTGCCGGTGACGGCGCGCGAGCAAACGGTGATCATCGAATTGACCCAAGACCCGTTGGTGCGCTGGGCGTCGTTGCGGCCGCTCGCCTCGGGCGTGCGAGCGCTGCTCCACGCCTACCGCACCGACCTCGGGGCGCTGGCTTCGAACCTCGAGCTCATTGAACACGCCGCCCGCACCGTGCTCAGCGACGAGCTGAGGGCCGAACTGACCGGCATCGCGCGCGAGGTCGACGCCCCGCTCTCAGACGTGCTTTTGGGCAATTTGTATTACGACTTGATCAAGGTCGGCATGGGCTGCTCGGCGTTCGCCACCGACACCCCCGACGGCCCGCTCCACGCACGCAACCTCGACTGGTGGTCACCCGGCTCGCTGCTGCGAGACCAAAGCCTGGTCTGTGATTTTCGACGCACGGGAGTGACCCGGTTCAAGACGATTGGGTGGCCGGGCTTCGCCGGCTGCCTGTCGGGCCTCGCGCCGGGCCGCTTCGCCGTGACCTTGAACGCCGTCTCGAGCGGCGACCCGGTTCAGCTCGCCGAGCCCGTCGTGTTCTTGCTGCGCCGCGTGCTCGACACCGCCACCGACTTCGGTCACGCGGTCGAACTCCTCCGCGACACGACCATCGCCAGCGACTGCCTGTTGCTGGTGACCGGCGTTCGCCGCGGAGAGCTCGTGGTCATCGAGCGCACGCCGACTCGGGCCGCGGTGCGTGGCCCGACGAACGGCATGCTCGAGGTTACCAACGACTACCGAGTGCTGGGCGCCTCGAAGCTCCAAGGCGAGCTCGCCGAGACCACGTGCACCCGTTCGGCGCGGGTGCGCGAGCTGCTCGCCTCGGGCGTCACCGACCCGTGGCGCGTGCTGCAAGACGACCGGGTGCGAATGGGCATCACCGTGCAGCACATGGTGCTCCAGGCGTCGACGGGCCGGTGCGACCTGCGGCTGCCGAGCGCACCCTAACGGCGGGCGAAGGTGACAGCTGCAGTGAACAGCCCGCGCGTCTGTTGAGAAATGACGGCGCCCCTCAGCAGCGACGCAACCCGAGCCACCGAGGCTCGACAACGCATGGTCAGTTCGCTGACCAACCTGGGGAGCCGTGCCATGAGCGTTTCAGCAATGAGAACGTTGGTGAACCCGTACTTGTCGAGCACCAAGACGCTGCCGCACGACGTCGCCACCAAGCTGATCGAGTCGGCCAAAGATCAAGGCGTGGTGAGCGCTCGCGAATCTGACGCGCTCTTCGCCGCGCTGAGACGAGATGAGACCAAGTTCGAGACGCCGGCCGACCGCGCGCTTCTCGCCAAGACGGCGTTGACCGGCGTCGAGACCGCCGACCAATTCAGCGCCCTCTCATTTGCTGAGAGGCGGAGACTGGCGAACGACATTTACGACGCCGCCGTCAGCAACCCGGCAGGCAAGGTCGGCACGTACACCGTGAGCAAGGCCGTCACCATGCCGAGCAAAATGAAGTACACCGACGCGTTGGTGAAGCTCGGTTTTCCTTTGAAGGCAGCGCAGAACAGCGCGTCTGACATCGCACAGTACCGGCGCAACGTCGACGCGACGGCCGCGGTGAAGTGTCGGTTGATCACCAATGGCGGCCAGGTGGTGGCAACCGAGGTCTTCATGGGGTCGGGCTCGACGAGCTTTCGCGGCCGCTACGGCGCGAACGGCGCTCAGTTCTTGCGCTACACCCCCTGGGTCGACTGACCAGGCCCTACACCGCCGTGCCCGCCAACGCGCCGAGCCCAGCCGTGGCGCCCATGGCGAGCGCCCCCCAAAACGTCACCCGCGCGGTGGCTTTCAACACCGGGGCGCCACCGGTGCGCGCCGAGACCGCACCGAGCACGGCCAAGAACACGAGTGACGCCGCCGCGACCAACGGCAGCACCAACGTGAGTGGCACCAGCGCCGTCACGACCAACGGCAACGCCGCCCCCACGGTGAAGCTCGCGGCCGACGCCAGCGCCGCCTGCAACGGCCTCGCGGCCGAGGCCGTGGTCAACCCCAATTCGTCGCGGGCGTGAGCCCCCGTGGCGTCGCGCGCGGTCAGCTGCTTGGCCACTTCTTTGGCGAGCGCGTGGTCGAGACCGCGCCGCTCGTAAATGCCGGTCACCACGCGCAGCTCGCCTTCAGGGTCTTGCGCCAATTCTTCGCGCTCGCGCTCGAGCTCGGCGGCCTCGATGTCGGCCTGAGAATGAACCGACACGTATTCGCCCGCCGCCATCGACATGGCGCCCGCGACGAGCCCCGCGCCACCGGCCAGCAAAATACCGCCTCGCGCCGAATGCGCCGCCGCCACCCCCAGCACGAGGCTCGCGGTCGAAACGATGCCGTCGTTCGCTCCGAGCACCGCCGCGCGCAACCAGCCCATGCGCTCGGTCTTGTGGCCTTCGTGGTGTCGTTTTCGGTTCGCCATGTCGCCTCCCTGCTCTTGGGGCATCGAAGTGGCAATAACCAATTGATCTTTCGACGCATTTCGCACGCATCGCGGTGACTGAAGGTTTTGCCTCCAACGAACCAACTGACGACATCACCTGGGCCGAAAGGGAGCGTCTTCACACATGATGCATCGCACCGTCTTCATCGCCGTCACGTTGAGTTTCATGGTGGCTTGTTCTTCGAGTGGTACCTCGAGCGTCGAGGGCACGCTCGACGCCGCCAGCTTCGCCACCACGCCGCAGTCACTCACCGCGACCGACGAAACCGGCGCGGCCACCACCATTTCGCTGCTGACCGGAGGCGCCTTCGCCGCCAAGCTGGCCAGCGGTCACACCTACAGCCTCGCGGTCGAGACCGCGGCCGGCACCGTGCCCCTCCTCTTTCCTCGAACGACGGGCCAGCTCGACGCGACCTTCGTGCTCGACTCGTCGAACGCGGTGGTTTCATTGGGCACGGTGCAGGCGGTCGACCACATGCCGGCCAACGGCATTCAAGTCAGCGCCGACGCCCTCGAGAGCACCGTCACGACCGCCTCTGACGGCGGAGTCACAGACGACACCCAGGTGACCGTCTGCGCCGAAAAGCACGAACACTTCAGAGACGGCGGCTGTCCTGGCATGTCGGGGGCCGAGCCTCACCAAGGCAACCGCCCTCCCCGCCCCCCGCCCAGTGCTGACGGGGGGTTGCCCGCAGGCCCACGTCAAGGTGACCCGTCAAAACCGTTCTGTTACCCCCAACACGCCCCGCCCTCGACCGTCGACTGCGGGCCCAGCTTCACCGGGCGGCATGGCCGGTAAGTTGAATGCTCTGAAAGCGACTTCACCGTGACTCGAATTTCGACCCTCGCCGCGTTGACCTGGTCGACGCTGAGCTTCGCGCAGCAAGCACACCTGGTGTGCGAAGCCCCTCGGGTGTGGGTCGAAGGGGCACTGCCGACTGACTGGTCGGGCGCGGTGTCGAAAGTGTGCAGCGAGCTTGGCCACCTGAACGACCTCGACCCCGCGGCACAGGCCAAGCTCACGACGGTGGCTCCGCGGGTGAAGGTGTCGGTGCGGCTCAACGACGGGCGCACCGCCGAACGACGGCTGACCAACCCCGCTCGCCTGCTGCCGACGCTCGAGGCGTTGATGGTGCTGCCCCGCTTGCCTCGCCGCACCGACGGCGACGACGCGACCTCGCCGGCCACCCAGAGCTCGCCGCCGTTGCCCGAAACCGTGGGCTCCTCGGCGCTGGCTTCGGGCGGCGCCGTGCCGAACCCGTCGCCCGACCCGGTGACCGAAACGTCGCCCACCGCCGGAGCCGACGCCGAGAGCCCCGTTCGTCACCCGCTTCGGCCGCGACGTCGCCCTGGGCCCGCAGCTGTTTGGCGCGTACCATTTGGCCGACTGGCGAGTCGGCGCCGCCATTCGCTGGGAACCCCTGTCGTTGGCAACCGCGAATGGGCCTCCCGGCGGTCGACCCGAGGGCGGCCCGTGGTCGCAGTCGGTCGTCGCTGAGGTGCAACTCGCCCGACACTTCGACGTGTGGCGGCTGGGTCTCGACGTCGGTGCCTCGCCCCGGCTCGCGGTGGCGTTGCCGGTGGGCCGGTTCGACCTGCGCGGCGGCGTCTTTGCGCGCGTGGGCTACCGGGTGGGCGCCTTCAACCTCTTCGCTTCGCTCGACGGCGAAATCGGCCGGGCGAGCTTTTCAAATGCCTCGCTGCCAGGGAGCCCCGTGGGCTTCACCGGTGGCCTTTCGCTTGGTGCCGCATGGCTTGGCCAATGAGCGCGACCCGCTTGCAACTTGTACGAACGCAGCCCGACGACGACCGCGCCCGCATGGCCGCCATCGCCCGCGGCGACAGCGCCGCTCTGGGCGAACTGTATGACGCTTATGCGCCGGCGCTGCTGGGGTTCGCCAGCCGCGCGGTGGGGCGGGCCGACGCCGAAGACGTCGTACAGACCACGTTCATCACCGCCGCGCGCATGGCCCACACCTGGGACGGCCGCAGCGCGAGCGCCCGCGCGTGGCTCTTCGGCATCACCGCGAGGCACATCAAAGAACGGCAACGCGCGGGCAGCCGCTTCGCCCGGGCCTTGCTGAGCCTCGCCACCGAACCGACGCGCCAAACGAAGGCCCCCAGCGGAGACCGGCTCGACACGAGCGCCGCCCTGGCGCAGCTGCCCGAGGCCAAGCGCCTCGTGCTGGTACTCGCTGAAATCGAAGGGTTTTCTGGCGAAGAAATCGCCCGAATGCTCGACATTCCCCTCAACACGGTGTGGACACGGCTCCACCACGCGCGCCGCGCGATGCGAGCACTGCTCGACGCCCCCCCCGAAACCGACTCCACAGACGAGGTGTCGCCATGAACGCTTGCGAACGGCTGAGCGAAGTAGAAGCGGCGCGAGACGGGCGCACCCCGCTCGACACCGAGCATGTGGCCAGCTGTCAGGCCTGCCAGGCTGAATGGGCGGCGCTCGAAAAATTGTCACGCGCGTTGGCGCCCCTGCGGGTCGCGCCGGTCGACCGCGAAGCGCTCGCGCGCGCCCGCGAAGCGGTGTTGGGCAACGCATTCGCCCCGCGCCGTGCCATTCGGTGGCAGCGGCTAGCGCTGGCGGCCGCCGTGGCCTGCGGCATTGGGGCGGGCGCGCGCTCCTCGCCTTCAAATGGTCTGTACCTGTACGCGCTGCCGCGCAGACGCGCATTCAAGCGGTCGACGAAGGCGCGGCTCGGTGGCGCGTCGACTCCCGAGACGACCTCGAGCGAATCACCCTCACCGAGGGCACGCTGCGCCTGTCGGTCACTCGCCCAGCGAACGGCAAACAAGTCGTGGTGCAGGTGCCCGACGGCACCATCGAAGACATCGGCACGGTGTTTCACGTCGTCGTCGCGCACGGGCAGACCCAAGAAGTTCGCGTCGACCAAGGCGCGGTGCGACTGACGCTCGCGGGGCTCGGCGTCATCGACGTGCACGCCGGAGAGCGCTGGGCACGCAACGAAGCCGTGCCGGCGGTCGGGGCGCGTGGCTCTGCACCCGAAGCGAACACCGACGACGCCCCGAGTACGCCCCCTGGGCCCCCGGCGGTCGAACCCGAGCCGGCCCGAACGCCGCCCAGCCCCTCGACGTCACAAGCCCCCACGCCGCCGCGCCGCGAGCCCCGCGCCCCGTCGACCCGCGACGACCGTGACGAGAGCGACGACGAAGACGCCGCCTACCTCGAGGTCATTCGCCGGGCGCGCGAGGGCTCGGCTTCTGAAACCAGCGAAGCGGCGCACAAGTACCTCGAAAAATACCCCCAGGGGTTTCGAGCCAGAGAAGTGCAGAGCCTGGTGCGCTGACCGTGTCGTGGGTTTCGCTCTTTCACGGAAAGGTAAAGCTCTGCATGTCAGCAGAGACCGGGTCGGGGGTCGCCATCAGCTCGCCCGTCAGCTTGTTGCGAAGCCGAAAGACGTGGCCAATCGAGGTGCTCTGGCCGACTCCACCCTGAGGAGCGATTTCATCGGCGAGGTGCTCGACGCACGTGGGGTCGACCCAATACAGCTGCAAGGTCAGCGAGGTGTACTGGTTGTAGAAGTACGCCGTCGCCGCGGGGTTCGACCCGCCGGCCGAGCAAAGCGGGGCCGCCATCACTCCCGAGTCGGCCCTCACCAGACCGATGTGCTCGAGCGTGCCCCCGTCGACGTTGCGAAAGTGAAACACCTGGTTGGTGTTCGTGTTGACGGCGAACGTGCCCCCCGCGTCGAGCGTCGCCGTGGGCTGTTCGACGCAACCGGGGTCGACCCAGGTCACGTCGTACGTTCGGTCGGTCGCCACGTTTTCGAAGGTGACGGTGACGCCCGTGCCGAACACGCTCGAACACACCGATTGGTCGCCCGTCGGCAGCACATACGCCGGGGCACCGAGGGCCCCTGAGAGCAATACCGCTCCGCTCGCCTGGTCACTGACCTCCCACGAGTCGAGGCCGTCAGTCGATTGAGCGGCGTACTTGCCCGGCGGCAGGGTCGATACCGGCACCAACTGACACTGCGCATTTTGCCGATACACGACGAACGTCTGTGAGCGAGAACGGTTGATGAACCAGACCAACGTCGACGCCCCGCCGTCGTGGCCACACGTCGGGCCGGCGTCGAACGAGCCGGCATCACTCCCAGCGTCGCGCACGCCGGCGTCGAGCGGCCCGGCGTCGGTCGTTCCACCGTCAGGCCGCCCGGCGTCGGTGCCCGCGAACACCCCCGAGTCACCAATGCCGGAGTCACCAATGCCGGAGTCACCAGTGCCGGAATCACCAGTGCCGGAATCACCAGTGCCGGAATCACCAGTGCCCGCGTCGAACGAACCGGCATCGGGCAGCCCCGCGTCGGTCAGACCACCACCATCAGCCAGCGCCCCGGAGTCTTGCCGTTCTCGAGAAATTCGCATGGTGCCCTACCGTGAAACCGGCACCCAATGTCGCACGGTGCGGGCGCCGCCTCCACGACAGAACGAGTTCCCTGGGCACTGGAGTACTCACTTCGACGAGTCACCGGGCCCAAGCTTGGCGATGACGCGCGCCCGGTCGGCTTCGAGCTTTGGCGACTTCACCTCGCGCGCGACGAGCTTGGCCGCGGCGGCGCGTGCGTCGTCACCGAGCCCCAATACCTTCGGTAACCACGTCGCTTCGAAGTCGGTCAGCAGTTGTCGCTGGGGCCCCGGGTGGCTTTTGAACCATTGGGCCAGCTCGGCGACTTCGGCGGGCTGCTCGACCGCCGGCTTGGGGGCGCGTCGCTTGGGCACGAGCGGCGGCTGTTCGAAGACCTTCTCGCCTTGTTCGAGCGCGCGACGAAGCTTCACGACGTCGGGCAGCGCCACCTGGTCGGTGAAGTCGGCGTCTTCGTGCCCGACTTCGACCCACTCGATGAAGGTGTCAGCGAACGGCGCGGCGCCGTGCTCTTCGTCTTCGTACGCGACCTCACCACGCTCGAGGTACCAGAGTGCCGAGTCGAGCCCTTGGTACCCCTGACCGCCCCTTCGTGAGAGAGCACCACGAGCGCCTCCACGAACGGAAACGAGACTTCGGCCACGCGCCCGACCGCCAAGACATTGGTCGTGAGCGGGCCTCCACTTTTCACGCGCCGAAGCGGGAGCGATTCGTCAGACCGGGTGTCGACTTCGAGACCGACGCACCGAATCGACCCTGCCACGACCAAAACGCCGTTGACCTCGAGCCACCCGTTCACGTCGAGGTCGCCGCCCACCACCAGGGTCTGCCCCTCGGCGACGGTCAGCGGCCCATCGACTGCGCTGGCGCCCGCCCAGAGTTGAGACTTGGTGGTGGCGTGCCGGGTGGCGACCGTGCCGTCTCCCAGCCGGGTCAAGCCCAGCGCCAAGAACGGCAGCACGGGCTGCAGGCCACGCTTCGACAAGAACATCGCCACCGAGCGGTCGTCGTGCCCCACCGCCGCGAGCGCTTGCACCTGTTCGACCAGGGCCAGGTCGTCTTGGCCGACAAACTCGCGGGCTTGCTCGTTCGTGAGCGAGCCGAACGCGGCGCCACCCAACAAGACGTCGTGCGTCACTCCGAGAACACCCGCCAGGCTCGAGAGCGAGATGATCATGGCTCGAGAACAGCCGAATTCGGCCGCGCCCACAACGCCTACTTCGCGGGGGTCGAGGCGAGCGTCTGGTGACCGAACCGCACCTCGACC
>JBGAIY010000085.1:0-22006 GCA_044225205.1 Myxococcaceae bacterium
GCATTCAGTCGCTCAGCTTGGGCCAGTTCCGGTCGCGCCTCTTGAGCGAACGTCGCACCGAGAATGTGGTCTCTGCCAATTGCAGTCGTCGCACGCCGCCGCCGCCGTTCAAGGTCTGGGCCACCGAGCGACCCCAGCGCAAGGACATCAACGCACGCGACCAATGTGAACTCCTTGGCATTCAGACGATGCGTGAAGACACCACCTCCATTCCACGACGCGGTGCAGCTCCCGCCTGAGCACTTCAAGACCGAACAAGAGCAGTCTCGACCGAACCCGCTGGGTCTCGGGCCGCAGCGCCACGAGATTGCCAGCGGGTCACTTCGAAACGTGGAGTCGACATGGGCGAGGGCGACCGTCGTCGCCGAAACCCACTGGCGGGTACCATCGCCAAAGCCTTCGGTTCGCTGGCCGGCACCTTGGGTGCTCACTTGGCCATGTTCGTGGGCGCAACGACCGCCGGTTTACCGACCGGTCACGGCGCGGGTGAGGCGAGCCCACCAGCCTGGTCGTGGTGGAGAAACCGTCGGCCGGGCGGCAGGTGGTGGTCGATGCGACGAAGACGTCGTCACCGGCCCAGTGAGCGCCACGCCAAAGCGCTCGCGCACCTGCGCGGCGACGTCGGGCGACGTGCAGGTGCAGGCCCTCAACGTGAGCTGCTGAAGCGACGAGGCCACCAACCCCGCAACCGCTTCGTGGTCGAGCACGGCGCTCGTCAGGGCGAGGGCCCGCAGCGTCGGGGGCCACGCCAACCCGCGGCTCCAGGTGGGGCTCACGTGGCGAACATCGAGCGACAGCGTGTGCAGCTTGGGCAGGCGGGCGAACACCGCCCAGTCGCGTTCGTCGAAGCGCGCGAGGTTCGTCGACAACGCCGTGACGGCCGACAAGTCGGCGGAGGTCTGCGCGAGCGCCCCCAGCCGCAGCTCGGCCCAGTCGAGCCTGGCTTCGGCGAGCCCCGGCCACCACGGCGCTTCGACGAGCTCGGCCACCAGCGCGTCGACCCCGGTGAAGCTCGTCACCTTGGGTTCGTCGCGGAGGTGCAAGTACCGCAAGCGCTCGAAGCGGGTCGGCGGCAACAGGCCGGTCGGCCACTCCCGAATGGTGGTGAGCTCGAGTTCGGGCATCTCGAGAAACGCGCGCAGCCGCGCCAAGTGACGAAACCGGGCGGGCGTGACGCCGATGAGCGCCGCGCGTCGAAGCGGCGTCTTGGCGACCACTCGACTGCCCGCGGCGATGAAGTCGGGGGCATCGCAGCTCCATTCTTCGACGAAGCCGCGAACGAATTTCACGGTGCCAAAGGTCGGGTGAATGGGGGCGCGCCAGTGGGCTTCATAGCGGCTCAGCAGGTCGCGCTCGACCGACTCCAGGGCCGGCCGGCGAGCGTCGTCTGCCGGCAATTCGGCCAAGTCGCATTGCACCTGAATGAACAGGCCCCGTGGGTCGCCCGCTTCGACGAGCACGTCGGCGAGCACGCGACGCGCACCGACGTCGTCGGGGTTTCGCACGACTCGTTGCTTCAGTTGGGCGAGTGTCTGCGCGTTCACGGCGTACCCTTCGAGAAGAAGAGCGCGCGGCCACCGCAAGTCGCACCCTCGTCGAGCCACAGAGGCCCGACGAGGCTCGGCCTGACAACCGGTGTTCTTTTCAGCCGATTCGCGGCACCTTCACAACTGGGTTTTCAGGCGCGGGGGCCTTGTAAGCGGGCGCGGCGGCCCCCAACACCGTGGTGCTCTTGGCGGGGCCCGGCAAGAGGGTGTCGAGCGCTCCGACGTACCACGCGAGCCCGAGGCCCAGCAGCACCGCGACCACCAACCAGAAGCCCCACGGCTTCGGCTTTTCGGCGAACGGGTCAGACAGGTCTCGAGAGCTGCCCGCGGGCAAGGCCGCTTCTTTGGTGAGCGAGCCGCCGAAGGGCACGTTGATGCGAGCGAGCGAGTTGACCGCCCACCCGTTGGCGTCGAGGAGCGGGCCGATGTTGCGTTGGCGCAGCTTGAGCCAAGCAATGGCCATCGACGGGCCCGAAATGGCGAGCACCAACCCGACGAGGCCGAGCGGCATCCAAAAGCCGAGGCCGAAGAAGGCCTGCAACAGAGCGCCGAAGGCCGCGGTGATGCCGCCGACGGCGACACCGATGGCCGCGACCACGCCGACATCGAGCTTCTTCGGGGCCGCCGCGTCGACGGGGTGCCCGTCGACCGACTTGTCGACCACCGCCGCCGAGCCCACGAGTCGGTCGGTGCCGGCCGCGTCGGCCGCGGCGGCGCGCTTGGCCGTCTGCTCTTCGACGAACCGAATCAACTTCTTGTAGGGCGACCAAAACGCCTGCTTCACGCTGATGGGCGCGTCGATGATTTTGGTGACGGTCGCGTCCCAGTCGCGGCCTTGGCGGTCGTAAAAGATGCCGTTGCGGCCCACCATCAAGTTGTCGATGTCGCCCGCCGTCATGGCCGCGACGATGGTCATTTTCTCGTTCGACGCGGGCCGGGCGACGTCGCAGTACACCAGGTAGCTGCGGGAGAGCGGCGCCATGGTCGCGTGGCGGCCAGCGTCGTCGACGCGAATGCACAGCTCACAGGCGCGGGTGTCGAGAAACAGCGTGCCGACCTGAAACGTCGCCGGCGTCTTGCGCGAGTAGAAGTCGCGAAAGCTGACGAAGTTGTTCGCCAATTTCAAAAGGTCGCGGTTGAGGCGCACCAATTTTTCGACCGACGTAATGGCTTCGGCCACCGGCTTTTGCGCGCTGTCTTCGGCGATCAAGCTCAGCACCTTCGCTTTCCACTCCAGCGAGGCGAGCGCCTTGACGCGGGCGGCGCCGAGTTTTTCGACGGCGGCTCCCGCCTTTGCGGCTTGCCACGCTTCATACGGCGCGAAGGCGGCCCGCACGCGCCCCCATTCGGCTTCGGTCAGTGGGTCTTTCGCGGCGAGCGGCCCCGTCACTTTGGCCACGAAGGCGGCGAGGGGCTCGGCCCACCCCGGGTTGACCTGGCCCGACAGGGGCAACGCCTTGCCCGCGGCCACCTGCGCGAGTGGAAACGGGGCGACTTCTTGCGCGGTGATGCTGAAGTCTTTCGCGGCCACGGCCAGGTAGTCTTTTTCTTCTCGGTTGAGCGCCGTCAACGCCCGGGGGTCGAAGGCGGCCATGCGGCAGCGCGCGAAGTAGTCGTCGATTTTCGCTTTCACCGCCGAAAAGGCCGCGTAGGCCGCGGCCGTGTCGCCCTTGAGCACCTGCGCGGCGGCCGTTTCGCCCCCCAGCCACGCGGCGTGGGCGACCAGGTCTTTCTCGAACGCCTCGACCTGCGCGGTGGTGACACCCGGTTTGCCGCTCTTGTCGGGAGCGCTGCCTTGCGTCGCGATGATGTCGGCCAAAATGGCCCTGGTCGCGTCGTCGCCCGCCGAGTCGACCGGCACGACCCCGTCGCCGTTGAAGGGCTGACCCTCGAACGCTTTTTGCGCCTTGGTGGCGTCGTCGACGCTGAACGCGCCCGCGTCGGCCTTGCCGAGGCTCTTGAGCAACGTCTTCGCGGTGCTGACGAGCAGACGCCCTTCTTCGTTGCCGTCGTTGATGTTCGAGAGCGCGAGGGTGTCGCTGCCCTTCATCAGCTCTTCGTGGTTCTTGAGCAGCGAGCCGACCCACTTCGACGCGGCCACGAGCTCAGGCGCGCGAATGCGGCCGTCTTTGTCGAGGTCAATGAGCTCGAGGGTGCGCGTGTCGAATTCGAGCCCTTTGACCGGGCAGGCGAGGGCCACCCACAGCTTCTGGTCGAGCTGGTCGAGCGAAACCAGGTCGGCTCCCGAGCTGAGTTGAACTTGGTCGAAACCACCCGCGCGAACGAACTTCCAACTCCGTGAGGTCATGGC
Organism: Myxococcaceae bacterium; assembly: GCA_044225205.1. Classification (GTDB taxonomy): domain Bacteria; phylum Myxococcota; class Myxococcia; order Myxococcales; family Myxococcaceae; genus JAEUJT01. The sequence goes on from JBGAIY010000085.1 coordinate 3,859, forward strand.
GGCGTCATACAACCGCCCGGCACGGGCCCAAGCGAAAAGCGCGGCGAAAAAAAAGGTGGGCCCGGGCCCCAACCGGCCCAAGACCCACCTCCCGCCACCTTGCTTCGTGGCGGGTCACAGAAGACCGCGAACGGCTACTGGCAGCTCGACACCAGCGCCCATTGCCCGGCCGACTGTTCTTTGAGGCTGGTCGTTTGGTCGACCCACGGCCCGCCGTAGCCCAAGTAGGTGTTGGTGCCGTTGGCGAAGACGCTGGTCGTGTAGAAGGTGCCCCAATGCGCACGATTTGCGGCGATGTGTTCGCTGTTCTTGGCAGTGAAGCAATTGCCCGCCGCGGCGACGGTGAATGACACGTCGGCGCTCGTCGAGCGACCACCGGCGTCGGTGGCGATGACGGTGGCGGTGAACGTGCCCGCGCCCAAGCTGCTGACCGACAAGGTGCAGGTGAAGCTCGTGGTGCCGGTGCACACGGTGGCGGCAATGAGGCCCGGCACGGCGATTTCAACCTTGGCCAAGTCTTGGTCGTCGTCGTGGGCGGTGCCCGTCACTTTGAGCGAGCCCGCGGTGACCGCGGCGGTCTTGCTGTCGATGACGGGGGCCTTGCCGGGCGCCGGCACGGTGTAGGTCAGCTCGCGCGAGACGCTGTGGTCTTTCGCGTCGGTGGCGACGACGGTGACGTGGTATTCGCCCGCGGGGGGCACGGTGCCCAGGTCGACCGAGCAGCTGAACGTACCCGTGCCCGTGCAGGTCGACCCGGCTATGCCGATGACCATGTCGACGTGGTCGAGGTCGCCGTCGTCGTCGTGGGCGGTGCCGGTCACCGTGACGGTGGTGCCTGAAAAACTGGCCGCCGCGGTGTCGATGACGGGCGAGGCATTGCCGTCGCCTTTCACGGTGAAGGTGACCGACGCCGACGCGGTGGCGCCGGTCGAATCGGTCGCGGTGACGGTGGCGGTCGACTGGCCGATGCTGGTGACGGTGAAGTCGACCGTGTACGACGCGGGGTCGCCCGGGGTGAGGGTCGCGTTCTTGCTGGTGCCGTTGACCGTGACCGAGACGCCGGTGACCTTCGTGCCCGGGGTCACTTGGCCCGAAATCGTCACCGTGGTGCCCGCGACCGCGGCGCTCGCCGTCACGGCCAGCGGCGTCACGTTCGGTTGAATGCGCGGGTTGTTGTCGTTCCACGTCTGGGCGAGGTAGGCGGGCAGGCTGAACGAGTCAGGGGCGAAGTACAGCACGCCGAGCGCTCCGTTCGCGGCGGCCGCGACCTTCGCGTCGTCGAACTGGCCGTCGCTCGTGTAGTAGCCGTTGTCGACCAGCCACTGGCGGCTCGGCGTGATGGGGCGGTCGAGCGAACCTTGGGCGCCCGTCGGCCAGCGGTGGCGCAGCGTGTCTTGGGTGAGCCACACCATGCGGGTGGCTCCAGCGGCCGTCTTCCACACGTCGGCTTGGGCGGCCCAGGCGCGCGACTGCGCGTTCTTGAAGGTGCACTCGGTTTCAGCGGTGTCCTCGTGGCTCGCGTCGCCTCCGGAGCAGCCGATGCCATTGCCCGAGAAGGGCAAGGTCACCTTCGCGCTGCCCTTGGTCGCTTTGAGCAACGGCGAAATGCCCGCGGTGGTCAAACCGTGGTTGGCGTACGGGCAAAACTTGTCGCCGTCCCAAATGGTTTGCTTGCGAAACTTGTCGGCCGTCCACACGCCGTCGACCATGACGGGGTTGCCGGCCGGCAGGCCGTTGTTGTCTGACACGACGACCCAGGTGGTCTCGGCCAACGTGGCGAGCGGGTCGCCCAGCGAACTCGACTTCGCGTAGGTGGTGCACTGGCTCTTCACCTTGTCGGCGTTGATGTTGGGCGGCATGACCGCGGTGTTCTGGTTCGTGCCCATGGCCGGGCCGGCGACGACGCCGACGCCCGCGAACAGGTCGGGGGCCATGCACTGCACTTGCATCGCCACCGCGCCGCCAGCCGACAACCCGGTCAGGTACACCTGGTGCGGGTCGATTTGCAGCTCGGTGCGTTCGCTGACCAGCTTTTGCGCCGCGGCGATGATGGCCGCGTGATCAGCCGAGGTGCGCGTGGGCATGGTCGGCAAGGGCGAGCCCGAGCCGTAGTTGTAGCAAGCGACGTTCGCGGCGGCCGCGTTGGGGTACACCGGAGCAACGATTTCGGGCACCACCACCACCAACCCAAAGTCTTCGGCGACTTGGGGCCAGCCCGCGCCTTGGGCGACTTGGTGGGTGACTTCGCCGCAGCCCATCAGGTGAATGACCGCGCCACGCTTGTTGGCCACTTTCTTCGAAAAGCCCACCGGGCGGTACACCCAGGCGTTCTTGAAGCCCACGAAGTTGGTCTCGTAGGTCCACCGGGTGCCCTGCGCCCAAGCCGTTTCATTCGGTATGGCGCTGAGCGACTTCGTCGACGTCTGCGACGTGTCTTCACCAGCCGACGAGGGAGCCACTTCACAACCAAACATCGACAACGCGATGAGACTGATCAGCAGCTTCGAATTCGGTTTCATGTGCGGCACTCCCCCGCTGTGAGTTGAAAGCGGCGGCTGCCTTACATCGCCCACATTGGCCCTGACAATGAGACATGAATCAATCTTCATGACACGACGCATCAACACGCCGCGACGCGTTAGAAATGCAGTCGTTTTGGGGAATTCTGGGGCTGAATCAAACCCTTTTCGCGGCCGCGACTCGGCGAGGGCGACGGTTTTGGTCAGCCGGAGCGTTGAGCCGATCGGCCGCTTTCAGGGGCAGTGGGGCTTCGAGCTGAGTGGCGGTGAGCACCACACGTTCGAGCGACGAGCGGGCGCAGTCGACCAGCACGGGCACGACGCCCGGCGACTCGGCTTTCACTTCGACGGGTGGCCCGTCGAGTACGAGGGTGAGCAACAGACGGTGGGGGGCGGCGCTCTTGGCGAGCTCGAGCCACGCCGCGCGCACGGTGTCGGTTTCACCATTTTTCACGCGGGCGACTTCAATCGCCACGTCGTCGACGTCGAGGCCGGCGTCAAAGAGGTACTTCGCGCAATGGGTGGCGAGTTGCAGCTCGCCACCTGACTTCGCGGCGCCCCACTTCTTCAACTCGGCCAGCTCGAATTTCGTACAGCGGGCTTGGTAGCGCGTGGCGACTTCTTCGAACTGGTTCTGGGTGCTCAGCGCTTGGCGGAGCTGGTGAAAGAGGCGATCTCCGGTGACCCACGGGTTCACCAGCTGGCTGTGGGCGAGCTCTTCCGCATAGCGGGCCTCGTCGACGAAGAAGGCTTGGGCCAGCGGCTCGCGGGTCAGCTCGTGCAACAGCCGATGGCGCAGGCGCCGCCAAGTGGCCAAGGGCGAGGCCCCGTACTCGAGTGAAAATTCGCGCGCGCGCTGGGTGTGCGCGATCAGCGCGGTTTGCAGGGCGCGCTCGAAGTCGAGGTGGCCTTGGCGGAGCACCTCGCGCTCGAGCTCGGCCCGAGCGCTGACGCTGTCGTCGGCCCCGCGCTCGAATTGAATGGCGTCGTTGAAGCGGCCGAGCAGCCACGCGCCCCACTCGTGCAAGCCGGTGGCGTCGGCCGACCAGTCGTCGGGCAACGTCACTTCTCCGCGCTCGAGCGCCGCCAGGTGCGCGTCAAAGCCCGTCAGGGTGCGGTCACCGTCTTTCGGGGTGCCTCGGTCGGCGGCGTCGGGCAGCCGTTCGACCATTTCTTTGCGCAGCGTGGCGAGGGCATGGGCCGAAGCCCCGGCCACGGTTCGCAACTTGCCGAGCCACCGCGCCTCGTCTCGTTCGATTCGGCTCAGCACCGCCCGACACCGAGCGTCGGCCTCGAGCCAGTTGACCCAGGCCACGAGGTCGACCACGAATTCTCGGCCTTCGGCGGCGGCCACACTCTCGTAGTGGCGGTCGAATTGCTGAAGCGAGTCGCTCGCGTGCATTCGGGTGACTGTACCTCGCCTTTTCGGCTCAGCGTCGCTCTAAGTCCCCGCCCTGTGAGGGTTTTCCCTCGAGCCGAGTTTCGAGGGGAGCCCCTTGACGGCGACGCCTCGGGTCGGGCGATAAGCCTTGCGTGCCGCCACCCACCAACAGTTCCACCCGTCAGGTGAAAGGTTCAGGCGCGAAGCGTGACTCACCCGACATGCGACCGCTTCTTTGCCTCGTTCTGTTGTTGCTGGGTGCTTGTAAGCCCGTGACGCTCGTCGTGGCTGAGGCCGGTACCCAACCCTGCCCCTGCGCCGACGGTTGGGTTTGTTGCGACGGAAAGAACGTGTGCGCTTCGAACCCAGCGCTTTGCCCAGCGCAGTCGGGCGAGGCCTCGGTTGCCCCAGACGCGTCGGTTCCCTCAGATGCAGGCGCGATTCACTTTCCTCTCCGCCTTGGGGCAGAGGTCTCTGTCGATGATCGCAACGACCCGGACAACGACGTCAAGGTGCTCAAGAGCGCGTTCGATGGGGTCGTTCACCTTGTCGTTTGGTCGGGCCTGCGTGGCGTGATGGCCGCTCGCTTTTCTGCCTCAGGGGCCCTTCTCGACGAAGTGCCGCTGGCGATTGCACCACTCGAAATGATCGAACCTCTGAGCACCATCGTGGTGCAGGCGCGACCTGAAGGCGGCTTCTTCGCGGCTTGGGTGGGCCCTTATTTCAGCTCCCAAGGTGAGCCGGTCGAAGGGGGCCGAAAGGTGTGGGCAACCAACATCGGTCGCGATGGGGTTTTCGGCACCGTGAGCGGACCCGCCACCTCGGCCTTTGCGGTCGGTACCTCGCGTTTCTGGCTCGGTTTTTCAGGACGCGGCAATGAACTGAGTTTGGCGACTTGGACCCCAGACGCCATCGAGATCAGCGCCGCGACGTTTGACGAATCGGGCGCCGGGTTCTCGAAGGGTCTCATCGATGTGCCGATGCAGAATGCCAAGGTGCGCGCCGTTCGAACGGTGGTCTTCGACGGCTTTGTTTGGGTCGCGGCGGTCTTGGGTGACCGATTGGTTGTCCGTCGCATCATTCAGCGTGGAACTGACGAAAAGGTCGTCGACGCGGGTGAGGTTGTTTTTGAAACCATGATGGCCGAAATCAATGATGTCGATCTGGTTCAAGCGCAGTCGCGAGTCGTCGTGGCCTGGGGCAAGGCAGGCGGTGCCTTTCGCGGTGTCTGGGTGGCTTCAATGGGCGTCGACGATTCAGGTCACCCGTTTGCATCTGCTGTTTCACCGATCATCGAGGGGGACTTGCTCCTTTTGCCAGACGAGACGCGGCTGGTCGCGACAAAACGTGGGTCGCTGCTGGTGGGGGCTCGAGGGTCGTTCGGAGATGGTCGATCCGCCGAAACGATGGGAATGATCGTTGAGATCGACCCTGTCTCGCTGAATCGAATGTCCGCCTCATCGTTTTCTCTCGGGCCACTCCCGGAAAACTCGTCGTTCTTCTCTTGGTTCGACGCCTCATGCGACGAGACCGGGTGTCTGCATTTCGTGGCTGACTTGTTGAGTTACGCGTACGCCGATCAACCTCGACGGCGGGTTTTCGCAAAGCGTGCACCGTATGGCGTCGACCTTGGTGGCGACATTGCGACGTTTAGCTCCCTTCGTGGTGGGCGTTTGCAGCAGTCATGGCCCGTCGTGCTCTGCCACGAGCCGTCGTGCTTCGTTTCGTGGGCTGCTGGTCCGTCGACAGCTCGATACGATCGGCCTGAGCCCCGATTCGGTGCTCGGTACGACGCACGCTCGGCCCAGGCCCTCGACGCAACGCCGCTCCCTGTGCCGTCTGCAGCGCCTGGCTTTTTGGGCGGAGAAGCCGTCTCATTTGAGATTCCTCCATGCGATCCTGAGCGAGGTTGGCGGTTGCGGGTGCAACGTCTGTCGACATCGAGCGCATTTGAAAGCGTGTCTTTGGGAGACTGCGCCGGTGCGCGCGTGAACGGGGTCTCCGCGGCTTCACCCCGCCGGCTGGCCAGCGCCATCGCATTCGTGGAGCTGGAGTCGAGCGAACCGCCGAAGGCGTTGGTCGTGACTCCTGAAGGCATCATTGTGCCCCGGCCCGGTTCGCTGCCAGCCGAGTACCCCTCCTTGGTCGGCATGCCTCAGGCCCTTGAGCAACATGTGCTGGTTGAACTGTGTTCGAGCGCTTCGTCGGAAGACTGTGCAGTTCTTCTCATGGGCCAATCGCCGGCCGATGATCGTTTGCTTCGCTCCAAAGCGCGCCGTTTCCCTCAGACGCTCTTAGCCTCGCCGAATGCTGAACATGTCGGGCACCTCTCGATTGTCAAACCGCAGCCAAGCGACATCGCGACGCTCCAGTGGGTGCCAATGACCGAGAACGACAATGAGCCCCCGGTCACGTTGGCTCAGCTGCCGGGTGCCATCAGCATGGTGGCCGATGCCGACGAACTCGGTTTCTTGGTGGTGGTCGAGAGGCAATTCTTCCTGACGGAGCCAACGGAGTTGGTGGCATACCGTTTCTCATGGGACCTCACGAGGCTCCCACCCGCGGAGGGCACGCTCGTCGCCGACCACGTGCTGCCTTCGCGCAGAGCGCCGAACGTCGCTTTGACCACCAGTGGCGCCAACCGCTGGGTCATCGCGTATGCGCACGACCCGACTTGGGATGCACCAGGCGTCCTCTTTCAGGCTCCGGTTGCTCGCGTGTACACACGAGTGCTGTTCGACGCGCCATAACGGGGGCAGACGACTTCAGCGCGCACATGACCCCTGACAATCAGCTCGAGAACACGCGGGCGACGCTCGCGCGCTGCACTCCACAGCGCCGTGTGCACTCTGGCTTTGTGGTGCCTTGAACCTGAGTGGTAAGGCCCGGGCGCATGAATGAATTGCCGCCGTGCCCCAAGTGCCAATCAGCCTTTACCTATGAAGACGGGGCGCTGTACGTGTGCCCCGAGTGCGCTCACGAATGGTCGCCGAGCGCGGCGACGGCACCAACCGAGGCCGCCCAAGAACCGGGCTTCGTCGTGAAAGACGCCCACGGCACGGTGCTTCACGACGGCGACACGGTGACGATGGTGAAAGACCTCAAAGTCAAAGGAGCCACTTCGACGCTCAAGGTGGGTACCCGCGTCAAAGGCATTCGCCTGGTCGAAGGAGACCACAACATCGACTGTCGCATCGACGGGTTCGGGCCGATGATGCTCAAGTCGGAGTTCGTCAAAAAGTCGTAGCGGCCGTCACGACCTGCTGGAGGTCAGCAGTAGAGCGCGATCGTTCGAACGAGCTGCTCGGGGTCTATCGGCTTGGTCAAGAATGCGGCGAAGCCGGCGGCGAGGCAGGCCGCACGCTCCGACGCTGAGGCGCTGGCCGTCAGGGCGATGAATGGCGGGTTCGGCACTTGCGCCGTCGAGTGCGGCCCTCGCACCCTCCGCACGGTTTCGAACCCGTCCATCACTGGCATTTGAAGGTCGAGCAGCACCACCGCCGGGGTGGTCTGCTCGAGCGCTTTGAGCACCTCGGCGCCGTTGTGAAACGTCTGAACGACATAGCCCGCCCGTTCGAGCACTCGGGCGGCGACGGTAAGGTTGATGTCGTTGTCATCGCAGACGAAGACCGTCTCACCGTGGCCGCGTTCTGCGCGTTCAGGCACCGCCGGCGCTGGTTTCTCGCCTCTCGCCGCTGGCAAGGCGCACTCGAAGACAAAGGTGCTCCCAGCACCCGGCCGGCTGTCGACGTGCAGCTCGCCTGACATCAGCTCGACGAGTCGCTTGGAAATGGCGAGGCCAAGACCGGTGCCGCCGTACTTTCGGGTCGTCGACACGTCGGCCTGAACGAACGGCTGAAACAAACGCGCGCGCTGCTCGGTGGTCATGCCGATGCCGGTGTCGCGCACTTCGAACCGAATCGAGCTTTCGCTGGCCCCTCGCCCAACCGAGCAGGCAATGTGCCCGGAGGCCGTAAATTTGAGCGCATTGCCGATGAGGTTGACCAATACCTGCCGCAGCCGAAACCAGTCGCCGACGACGCGCTCGGGTACGAGCTCGCCCACCTCAAACCGGAGTTGGAGCCCTTTTTCTTGAGCTTTGAGCTCAAACAACAGCCGCAGCCGCGCAAGTTCTTCTCGCAGCGAAAACTCAGCGAGTTCCAGTTCGATGTGGCCTGCGTCGATCTTCGAAAAATCGAGAATGCTGTCGATGAGGTGCAAAAGAATGTGCGCCGAGTCTTTGGCCGCACGCGCGTATTCGCGCGGTTCTGCTTCGTGAAGCGTGTCGAGCAGAAGGCTCGTCATGCCGACGACCCCGTTGAGTGGAGTGCGCAGCTCGTGGCTCATCACCGACAAGAACTCGCTTCGGGCTCCCGCCGCCGCGAGGGCCGCGTCGCGCGCCTGCTCGAGTTCTTGCACCAGGCGTTGTTCGTTGAGCAACATCTTGGTGGCCTGTTCGAATTCTTCACTGGTGCTGCGGCTGATCTTCAACAGCAGGGGCACCAAGATGAGCGACCCCACCACGGCCGCGTACTCGGTCGGTTTGTGCGCGGTGAATGCCAGGCTGCCAAACACCGCCAGCCACATCGGCGAGACGTAGGCGATGAAGGCCACCGGCACCGCCGACAGAGAAGCCGATGCACCGGGCAGCAGCCCGGCGATCACCATCAGCAGCAGAATCTGTTCGGCATGCCCGGCGTGTGCCCAAAACCAGGCGATGCCCACGCCCCACAACAGCCCAGCCCGGGCCGCCCCGGCGATGGTCTTTCGTACCCACACGCGCGCCTGTGCTCGTTGTTCGGCTTCAGCCAGCGCGCGGAACTTCTGCACCGTACGCACTCGGTGAATGAACAGCCCGAGCAAGACCAGCCACCACAGCCACGCCCACGTCGAGTGCAACGCGACGTCGTTGGCGACCACGAGCAAAAGGCCGACGGCCACCGTGGCGCCCACAGACGTCGAGACCCGTGCGTACACGGCCACATTCGCCCGATGCCAGAGCGCGCCCTGCAGCGGTGTGACTTCAGCCCACCCTGGTCGCTGAGTCGATGACACGTCGTACCTGACGAGTAGCAACCAATGCACCAATGGTAGGCTGCTGACATTCGATGGGCGCACCATGGTCATTGCGCCCGGTCGAGTCATCTGTGACCCAAAACCGAGTGCCCTCGTACCGTGTCACGCAAACGTTCGAAACAGCGGGCACCGGTTCGCCACGCGAGCACTCACGCCGGTGATGATCAGGGCGGAGCGCCCGTCATGGGCCGCTGAGCTCGAAAAACGCGGCGGCCTTTTCACCGAGCGAGACCTGTTCGGTCTTTTCAATGACGGCTTCGACGGTGTCGAGTTGGTGCATCGCCCCTTCGACGATTTGCAGGTGGTAGTCGGCGCCCGCGTTGACGAGCGCGTCTTTGGTCGCTTCTTGTGACGTGAAAACGGCCCTCGACAGCCCGCGCCCACGGCCACCCGCGACCGGCACGTTGTCATCGAGCGCGCCAATCAGGGCCCAGACCCGTTTGCCGCGCGCGTGGGTGCAGCGACTGGGCTCAATGCCCAGCGCGCCCGAAATGGGCACCGCCGCGGCGAACACGTCGGTTTCGCACACCATGCGAAGGGCCATCATCGCTCCATTGGAGTGGCCCATGGCGAACACGCGCGACGGGTCGAGGCCCGTGTTCGAAGTGAGAAACCGCACGAAGCCCGTCAAATAACCAACGTCGTCAACGTTGTTTTGCGCCGGCAACCCGCAACAGGTACCCGCGTTCCACCCGCGCTTGTCGTCGCTGAACAGCCGCGCGACCTTCGTGCCGTTCACATACGCGACCGCGAAACCGTCTTTCTCGGCCACCGTGTTCAGGTTCAGGCCCTTTTCGTTGTGCAACTCGATGATGCGGTTGGCGTTGCCGAGGCCTCCGTGCAGCACGACGACCAGACCGCGCGGCGCCTTGGCTTTGGGCCAATACACCACCACTTCTCGGCCCTCGTAATTGAGCCGCTGGAGGCCCGGCGTCAGCGCCAGCGGCGGGGGCGAGGTGGGAGCACCCGCGGCCGTGGCGCAGCTCGACAAGACCACAGACAGAACCAGGCTGAGTCGAAGGCGCATGGTCGTCAAACCCCCGTCAGGCCACTTGGTTGCGGCGCCAGGCCCTCACTCGGGTTCGGTGGCCGTACACGGCAGGCCGTCGCAGGGTTGCACCCAGGGGCCTTGGGGGCCGGCCAGCTCCGAGTGCACTCGGCGGTGGTCTGGGGCCGTGTCTTGGTGGCCGCTGTCGACGTCGATGAAGAGAGCCCAGCTCGCGTCGGGGCCACAGCTCAGCACGGCGCGGTGCCCGACTCTCGACCACCACAAGAATTCAACGGGGCAACTCGCTTCGGCGCGTATTTTTTCGAGGGTGTGACTGTCGAACACATACAGGCCACCGTGCGCCACCAGCGCCACGCGTTGGCCGTCGCCGCTCGCGGTGAGCTGCGCGGTGGGCGCGGCGCGGAGGTCGACCAAGCCGCTGACGGCGCCGTCGCCGCGAACCGAAATGAGCCGGCCCGACGGCTCGAGCGCCACGATGCCGTCGTCGACTCCGACGAGCTGGGCGGGGCGGGTGTCACCGCGAACGACGGGCGTACCCGAGCCTTCGAAGACCAACAGCCGGGCATCTCCGGCGTCGGCCGCGCCGCTCGCGGCCCACAGGCGACCCGCGCCATCGAACGCCGCCGCGGCAATGCCGGCGATGGGCCACTCGGTGGCGACGGCGCCTGAGCAGCGCACGAGGTGACGGTTCGACCACACGGCCGCCGACTTCGCGTCTTTCGAGACGGCGAAGCCGACCCGCGCCGAGGGCGCGGCCTGCAGCAGGCACGCGTTGACCTCGCCGAACACCGGGTCGGTCGTCGGAGACGCGGCGAAATACGGCAGCGACGTGGTCGAAAAATAGAGCAGCACGCCCAACGTGGCCGCGAGCCCGAAGGTCAGCAACAGCGTCGTCGACTGGTTCTTTCGCCGCGGGCTGGGCATGCGCGACCCGCAAACTACAGCGAACCCGACGGTCAGTTGAGCTGATCTGCACTTCGCTGGCGAGACCCCTCTCAAATTGCGCGGGTTCGGCCGCGAAACCGGCTCAGCTCAGGTGAACTTGGGGTTACTCTAGAACCCCGCCGAGGGAATTTTGAAAACGTACGTCGGGCCAGAGATGTCGGTCGCGACGACCAGGGCGGCCTGCCCGTTGCCCATGTCTTCAACGATGTTCCATTTGGTGTACGTGTCTGAGTTGCCGGGGGCGACGGTGAGGGGCGGGCCCGAAGGGTTCAGTTCCGACCACCTCCACTGGCCGCTGGGGTCGTAAACGGTCTGCCCGGCGATTTCCTTCGTGGGTATCAGGAGGCGGTGAATGGTGCGACCGGTCGTTCTTGGGTTGCCCACGGCAATCGAGTGGTTCACCGCGACGTATACCCCGCCTGAGCCGGAGTCGTAGAAGCCGGTGCCGGTCACGTTCGAAGCTTGCGACCACGCGTTCGCCTCTTCGCCTCGAGGTCGAGCACCGTGATCACGTTTCGATACGAATCACCCGCGACGAGAATTCGCAGGTCGTGCGCTACAACGGCCCACCCACCCCACGAGCCAAACGATTGATTGGCTGCGTACGCGTTGATGGTGCCGAACGTCGTGCCTTGGGTGTCGACCGACCAGTACACCGAGGAGTTCGCTCCGGAGCCCGACAGTGACCACACCTTGTGCCCAACGCGGTCGAAAACCGAGACGCCGAACTTCAGCGCCGACCCGTCGTAGGGTGTCGGCACCATGCCGTGAAACTCCCATGGGCCCAGGTTCGAAGCCGTCCACGGCAGCGGGGTTGCGGCGGCGCCGAGCGCGTCACGATTGTACGACCACACTGCCTTGCTCAACCCACCAGCCGGGCTCGCGTATGCGTTCTGCAAGCCGAACCACACCCGGCCATCGCCGAACGCCTCAAACGTTGAATGCATCGCACGCGGGCGTCCATCTCCATTGACGGCACCACTCGCGCCGGGCGGCTCGTTGTAGAAAATCTGGTTGTTGGGAGTGGGGTCTGAGAGCCGACGCCACCGCGGAATCGCCTCGCGGAGCGCCAACGCATACGCCTCGTTCCCCGAATAGTCGGCGTGGCCACCGTTCGCGCAGAGAATGTATTCACCGCGCGCCTGATCCACGGCGCCTCCTGTCCATGCCGCCATGATGCTGGCGGGAGACCCACTCACTTCTCCAGCTGGGTTTACCGGAACTGGACTGGGTACCACGTCGGACACACGCTCACCGGGCTCGCCTGCGATGGCGATCCACACTCCGGGGGTCTGCGCAACGAACCAGGCCGGAGCCGAACCCTGAGGGCCAGCATCGGCAGTACCGGAGTCGACCGTACCGGAGTCGACCGTACCGGAGTCGACCGTACCGGAGTCGACCGTACCGGAGTCGACCGTACCGGAGTCGGCAGTACCGGAGTCGGCAGTACCGGAGTCGGCAGTACCGGAGTCGATAGAGCCGGAATCGACAGTACCGGAGTCGGCAGTACCGGAGTCGACAGAGCCGGAATCGACAGAGCCGGAATCGCCACTCTGAGCCCCGTCCCACGCGGTACCCGCACAGGCCCCGAGCCCGAGGAAACCGACCACCGCCATATTCCTGAGTCGTCGCATGGGTTTCAAATTCTACCGACGTTGGGCTCCTCAGCGGCTTTGCGTGATTGCGAAAGCCTCGAAGCAAACCCGTCGAACAAGTACCTGAAATTGCGTGTGACCACGGAAACGTACTCATTTGCGAGCCCCTCGGTCGCCGACGAAACCGTTTGCCGAGCCCGTGGCTCTCACCGGCATGCTCGCCGCCTCCGCCCTGGCCTTGTCGTTCTCACTCGCCGCAGCACCCGAAGACGGTCGCGCGGCCGTCGCCCCGTACAAGAAGGCGCTCAAAGAGGCGCTCGTCGCGGCGTTGGAGGTCTCGGCCCAGAACGCTGTCGACGTTTGCCGAGTGCAAGCCCCCGCACTGGCGCGGGCCCATTCTCACGACGGCGTGAAAGTGGGCCGAACGGCCTTGAAGCTGCGCAACCCCGCCGCCAACGCGGCACCGACCTGGGTGAAGCCGTTGATGGAGGCCCTCGCGAAGGCCCCCAAAGGCTCCCAGGAGCCGATGGTGGTGAAGCTGCCGAATGGTCAGACGGGCTACGCCGAGCCCATTTGGGTGCAAGCGCCGTGTTTGACCTGCCACGGCACGCAGGTCGACCCCGCGCTCGCCGCGAAGCTCGACGCCGCCTACCCGAATGACGCAGCGCGCGGCTTCGCAGTGGGCGATTTTCGCGGGGTTTTCTGGGCCGAAGTGCCCACGCGCTGATCACCCGACCCCGCGCTCGAGAACCCTCCGCCGCGCGCTTGGCTCTCGCTGTACATGCGAGTTCTCATTCTCGGCGCTGGCGTCTCTGGGCATACCGCCGCCCTGCTGTTGCGCAAAAAGCTGCCCGCGGCGCACGAGGTGGTCGTCGTCACCCCCAACTCGAAGTGGAATTGGATTCCCTCCAACATTTGGGTCGGCACGGGTGGCATGACGACCGACCAAGTCACCTTCGCGTTGGCGCCGGTGTACGCGAAGCAGGGCATCGTCTTTCACCAGGCCAAGGCCACCGAGCTGCACCCCGAAGGCGGCGGCGGGCACGACCGGCCGTGGGTCGCCGCCGAAGGAACGGGTGACGACAACCGGGGGCAGCGGCTCGAGTTGGAATACGACTTTCTGCTCAACGCCACCGGCCCGCGCCTCGATTTCGCCGCGACGCCCGGCCTGGGGCCTGACGGAGGCCACTCGGTTTCAGTGTGCACCGCCGCGCACGCAGCCCATGCCGCGCAGACGCTCGACAGCCTGGTCGACGCCATGAAGCGCGGCGAGAAGAAGACGCTGGTCGTCGGCACGGGCCACGGCACCTGCACCTGTGAAGGAGCCGCCTTCGAGTACGTCTTCAACCTCGAATTCGAGCTGCGACAGCGCGGGGTGCGACAGCAAGCCCGGCTGGTCTTTCTGACCAACGAGGCCGAGCTGGGTGACTTTGGCGTCGGCGGGCTCCACCTCGAAATGGGCGGCTACGTCACTCCGAGTCGCGTCTTCGCGGAGTCGCTGTTCGTCGAGCGCGGCGTCGAATGGGTCGTCGGCGCCCACGTGGAGCGGGTGGAACCGAACACCGTGCTCTACGAAACACTCGACGGCACCCACCACCGTTTGAATTTCGACTTCGCGATGCTCTTGCCGCCCTTTGGCGGAGTGCCACTGAAGGCCTTCGACGCCGCCGGTACCGACATCACTTCGCAGTTGTTCAACGCCCGTGGGTTCATGCTGGTCGACGCCGACTACCAGCCGAAGACGCCCGAGCAGTGGCGCCCCGAAGACTGGCCCGAGCGGTACCAAACGCCGAAGTACCAAAACGTCTTCGCCATCGGCATCGCCTTTGCGCCGCCGCACGCCATTTCGACCCCTCGCCGAACGCCGAATGGCACGGTCATCGCTCCGGCGCCGCCTCGAACGGGCATGCCGTCGGCCATCATGGGGCGAGCGGTAGCCCAGTCGATTGTCGACATGATTCTGCACGGGGCGACCGAGGCCACGCAGGGCGCGTCAATGGCCCGCTTGGGCGCCGCGTGCGTCGCCTCGGCCGGAGCGAACTGGCTGTCGGGCACCGCGGCGGCGATGACGATGTTCCCCATCGTGCCGAACTTCGAGAAGTACCCTGAGTCAGGCCGAGACCTCACCCACACCACCGGTGAAATCGGCCTCGCCGGGCATTGGATCAAACAGCTGCTCCACCACGCCTTTCTCTACAAGGCCAAAGCGAAACCCCTGTGGTGGGTCATACCGGAGTGACCATGGCCAACGAACCCGCTGCATCTGTCGCCACCGCGCCGAACGCGCTCACCGTGGTGCGCGCGACCCGCCGCACGCTGTTCTGGCGCACATTCGTGCCCTGGCAACTCATTCGCTTCGTCATCATCAACCTCCGCATGACGGCGATGATTCTCAAGTCGCACGACACCCGGCTGGGCGCGCGCAAGTGAAGGCTCACTCGGGCACGGGGGCCGTCTCGGCGGCCTTGCGGGCCTTCGCGGCCAACAGGGCACCGCGCACTTTTTGAACCGCACCCAAGCCGACCAACGCCGGAGTGACGACGACGCACACTGGGCACACCGCGCCAATGACGGCGCCGACCAAGCCCAGCGCCCCGACCGAGGCCCCCATGGTGAGGAGGTCGGTACCGCTGTCAGACGCGCGGCGAGAATTTCGGAGCAGCTCGGAGTTCGTTGGTTTCTGGCGCATGGGCCCCAACAGAGCCAGGGTCGACCCGAAAGGGTTCGCCCGACTTCACCGTGAACCGTTTTCGGCGCGTTTGGCTCGTACAGGCGACATGCCCATCTACGAGTACGACTGCCCAAAGTGCGGCACTTTCGAAGTGATGCAGAACATGAACGACCCTGCCCTCACCTCGCATCAGGAGTGTGGCGAACCGGTGAAGCGAAAGGTATCTCGGTCGTCATTCGCCCTCAAAGGGCACGGCTGGCACGCCGACGGCTACAGTTCGAACCCTTCGAGCGCGTCGGGCACCTGTGTCTCGGGCGGCGGCTGTGGCACCGGCGCCTGTGGGCAGTGAGGGCCTCCCCTCAACCGCTCAGCGCCTCGACCACGCGGCCGACGTCATTCACCGCGATTGAACAGAGCGCCACGCGCACCGCGCCTTTTTGGGGCACGACGAAAACACCTCGTTCTTTCATTCGCTTGGCCAATTCGAACGCGTCGTCGGCGAAGACGGTGACGAAGAAGCCGCCCTCGTAGCGCGGGTACTTGAGCCCCTTGGCCTTGGCGAGCGAATTGAACGCGGTGACCCGCGCGGTGAGCGACTGCTTGAGCGCGGCCCGTTCGGCGTCGCAGGCGGCGGCGAGCGCTGGGTCGGTGAGCAGTTTCGTCACCGCGTTCAGACCGCCGCGGGTGCAATTCGACCAGGTGCCACGGCAGGCGAACGCGAGCGCGGCGTCGGTCGCGGCGCGGTCGGCTTCGTTCTCGACGCAGGCGATGAGCGCCCCGACCCGCAAGCCGTAATGGGTAAATGACTTCGACGCGCTCCACGCGAAGAGCAGGCCCACCTTGCCGAGCAACGGCACGAGGTGTTGCAAGAACCCGCGCGGGTCGGCCGCGCTGCCGTACAGCCAGTAGGCCATGTCGACCATCAACGTCACCGGGCCTTGGGCCGACCGCGCGAGCAGCACCTCGACGACACCGCGCCACTCGGCCGCGCTCATTGAATAGCCCGTGGGGTTTTGACACGGGTCGTTCAAGAACAAGAGCACCCGCTTTTGCGACGCGAGCAGCTCGCCCATTTTCGCGTCGAGCGCCGCCACGTCGAGCCCGCCCGCCGCGTTGAACATGGAAAACGTCTCGAGGCGCCGATCGTGCTCGTCGCAGAGCGTTTGGTAGGGCCCCCAAAAATAGCTGGTGGTCAGCAGCGCTTGGCCCGGTTCGAGGTAATTCATGAGGGCGTGTCGAAGCGCACCGGTGCCTCCGGGCGTCGCGCACGCCACCGCCGAGGCCTTCAGCGCCGGCACCGACTGCAGCGTGTCGTGAATGACGGCCTTGATGAAGTCACCCGTACCGGGAATGGGGGCGTACGCCGCCCACTCCTCTTTCGGCACCGCGTGCACGGTCTTCGACGCCGTCTCGAGCAGCGCGAGCGTACCGTCGTCGCGCATCAACGTGCCCAGGGTGCCATTCACTATCGACTCGCCGGCGGCGCGGCGCTTGGTGGCCTCGGCGTTCAGCGTGAAAATGACGTCGCCAGTGGGCCTCGTTTGCCGCGCGGGAATGAGGTGTTGCATGGGCCGCTGTCTGCCTCAAACCACGGGCCGACGCCACCGCGCGGTGGCGGAGAATTTGGCGCCGTGCGTCGGCGGTGACCTCACTGAAAAGCGGCCCGGTGTTCGTGAACGAAAGTACTCAATTCACGGGGCGCCCGGCCGGTCAGCTCGCGTACGTCATTCGTCACTCGGGCAGCACGGTTGGTGGCGAAGACCGTGACGTAGACGTCGGTGAGCAGCTGGGCGAACCATGGAGCCAAGCCGAGTTTCGTCAGCTCGGCTTCGAAGGCGGGGCCTGGCAGGTCGACGTGCTTCACCGGCCTGCTCAGTTCTCGAGAAAAAACGGCCGCGACGTCGCCGTGGGTCAAGCTCTGTGGCCCGGTGAGGGTGTAGTGACGGCCGCGGTGCCCTTCGCTGGTGAGCACCGTGGCCGCGCACGCGGCAATGTCGCGCGCGTCGATGAGACTGCACGCGCCGGCGCCGGTGGGTATGGGCAGCACGCCCTGGGCCACCGCTCGGCCAAAGGCCAGAAAGTTCTGAAAGAAGAACGTCGGCCGCAACACGGTGAATGGCACCTTCGACGACTCGAGGTGTCGTTCGATGTCGGCGTGCCACTGCTGAATCGTGGCGACCCGGTCGGGTGCGTCGATGCCCGAAATTTTCACGTAGTGCCCGACGCCGGCTTTGGCCGCTGCGTCGATGAGGCCGCTTTCGAGCTCGACCAAATTGGGAGCCCCGGTCGCGCCCCCCACCGCGCAGTACACCCGCGTGGCGTTGGCCAACGCGGCCGGCAGGGTCGACGGCTTTGACAGGTCGGCCCCCACCACGTCGACCGAGGTGGGAAAGAGGCGCTTGGCTTGGTCGGCGTTTCGAGCGGCGACGCGCACGGGTGCGCCGAGCTCGACGAGACGTTGCACGAGGGGCCGGCCGGTGCTGCCCGTCGCTCCGAAAATGACAATCATGTGTTCTCCTGGGTGACTGCGAGGGAGCACACGGTCGCCCGAAGCGACGGCGCCGACCATGCGCGAGGTGGCGCATGAACGGCTGTTCAGCCCACCAACAACCCGTTTTCTGAAGCGAAGAGCGCCAACGCCGCCCGGCTTTCGCAGCCGACTTTCTCGTAGACGTGCATGACGTGTTTTTGGGCGGTTCGGCCCGACATGCCGAGCAGCGCGCCGATTTCTTTGTTGGTGCGGCCGACGGCCACGAGGCGCACCACTTCGACTTCGCGGTCGCTGAGGCCGCGCGGCCAGGCGGTGCGGCGCGGAGCTTGCCCGAGCGCCTCGAGCACCGCGCCCGTCGCCACCCCGTCGAGCGCGCCCCGGTGAACTTCGTCGCGCAGGTGCCGGCGGGCTTGTTCGACGGTGAAGGCCGGGCGGTGGGGCCGCGTCGACGTGAGCGCCAC
>JBGAIY010000086.1:0-22035 GCA_044225205.1 Myxococcaceae bacterium
GGCGCTTCGCTGCCGAGACCGAATGCAATGCCAAACCCTCACGGTTCAACCGAACTTGGCTGCTGCCAAAAACGACAACGCCGATCTGCGACGACGTCTGGGCATTTCGAGGGCCTCTGACGGTGCCCGCCGCGAGCAGCAACCCGCGAAGGCCCCGCCGGGCTGGGGCAAAAAAACACCGATCGCCCGAACGGCGGGCGGCAACCCAGTCGAGCGGGCAACCTTTACCGGCCCGGGGTGTTCAAGGCGTCGTACCTGTTCGCGGGAGTTCGATATGAAATGGCACTTCATCGCCGTGGCGGCGTTGCTCGCGGGGTCGGCTTGCGTGGTTCGCGAGGTGCGGCCGGCGTACCGAGAAGAGTTCGTCGAAGTGGAGCCTCCGGCTGCGCGGGTCGAGGTCATGGGTGTGGCGCCGTCGGCGGGGCACGTGTGGGTGGCGGGCCGGTGGGCGTGGCGGGGTCGCTGGGAGTGGGTACCGGGGTCGTGGGTGGTGGCGCGGCCGGGGCACGTGTGGGTGGCGGGTCACTGGGAGCGACGTGGGCACCACTACGTGTGGGTCGACGGCGGGTGGCGCCGGGCGTGACCTGTTCAAATCGGCTGGTCGAGAAACGACGCCGACTGGCCAGGCGCCGCCCCCGCCCGAATGTCGGTCACCTGGCCCCAGCTCGCGTTGAGTGAATTGGGGCCGGCGGGCCCGCCGCCGACGACCAACCCAAAGTCGATGCGAATGACGTCATGGTAGAGCTGCGGCAGCATGACCCGCAGCCCAAAACCGACGGTGTGGGTCAGGCTGGCGGTCACGTCGTAGGCGGCGCCGACGTCGTAGAACCACACCAGGCCGACCCAGGTGGTCAGCACCTCGAAGGGCTTCGCGCGGTACTCGACGTTGCCCAACAGCAAATTGCGCCCCGAAAACTGCTCGGGCTGGGTGCCGCGCAGGCCAGTCGAGCCGCCCAAGAGCAACTGCCGGTGGTCGAGGTCATTGGCGATGGTGTCGATGAGGGCGCGGGTGACGAGCCGCCCGCCGTACAGCAGCGGAGAATAATTCACGATTTCGGCCGCGAAGCGCCGGTTGGCGATGCTCTGGCCGGGCCGCACCCGCATGGCGCCCGACACGCTCACGGTGAACAGGTCGTCGGCGCGGTAGAAGCGGTACCTGACGGCCGCGCCCATTTCAATGAAGTGCGACGGCGCAAACGGGAGTGGAAAGGCGTACCGCACGCCGCCTTGGGCGAGCCACCCCAGCTGAAAGTCTTCAGACAATTCGAACGCGTCGGTTGCGCAAGATCTTGAAGTCAGCAGGAAACGCGCGCACGTACCCCGACGCGTAGGTCACGTTCTCAGACCGCGGCAAATACGTCGACGTCAGCCACTGCACCTGTTCGGGGCTCAGCGTGCCGGGCGGCGGCGCATACTGCTTGGTGTACCCGCCCAGCGCGCCGGTCAGGTCGACCTTCAACTCGCGCCCGAAGCTTCGGGTGGCGCTGCCGACCACCGTCAATTCTCGCACGTCGTACACGTACGGCACCGTTGGCGCATTGGTGTCGTCGGAAAAGGGCAATTGCCACACCGACCCCCCGCGAAACACCCGGCGGCGTCGCACGTTCCAATCGGCGGTGACGAGCGCGCCCCAGGTCTGGTCGAGCGTGATGACGGGCCGGCCGAACACGACTTCGCCCGACGTGCCCTCGGGCGTACCCGTCTGCCGGTTGATGACGATGCTGGCGGTCTCTCCGAAGTACAGCCGCGAGCCGAACAGCCGGCGCTCGATGAACGTTTGCCCGAGGCTCAAGGTGTCGAGTCGCAGCAGCATGTCGAGCGACGCGCTCTGCCCCCAACCGTTGAAGTTGATTTCGGTCAGCGACAGCCGCAGCGTCTGCAGCAACGGGCCGATCAACGTGAACGAGTTGCTCAGGCGCAGGCTCCAACGGTCTTTCGTCACGACCAGCAAGCCCACGCCGTCGGCGCTCTGGGTGCTCTTCACCGGCACCACCTTCACCACGGCGAGCATGAAGAGCCGGCGCAGGTTGCGCTCGGTCTCCATGACGCGGGCGGCCTGGTAGTCGTCACCGGGCGCCAGCAGCAC
Organism: Myxococcaceae bacterium; assembly: GCA_044225205.1. Taxonomy (GTDB): domain Bacteria; phylum Myxococcota; class Myxococcia; order Myxococcales; family Myxococcaceae; genus JAEUJT01. Next base: position 2,087 of record JBGAIY010000086.1, read on the forward strand.
TTCGCGGCGAACGACCGACTCGCGGGTGCGCCAGTGAAACAGGTTCAAAAACTGCGGCCAGGGGTCAGACGCCGCGAAAATGTTCTCGGTGGCGACCAGCACCTCGTCGACCCGCTTGCCTTCGGGCGAGGGCTCGAGTTCTCGGTGGTGCTGTTCGAGGCCCCATTGCACCAGACGGTCTTCGTAGCCTGGTTCTGAGGCCGCCCCCGAGGCCAACAGCAAGCAGACGACCCACATCGACACGCGCCATGGCCTTTCGCAAAAAAAGGGCCCGGGCAGCCTGTGTCACATTTTCATCGCTCGCCAGCGAATTTCGCGCGCCAACGTCAGGGCCGGGCGGGGCTCGGGCCGACGGTGAGCGACTCGGCGCCCACCGGCACCGCCCGCTGCAGGTGTTGCTCGATGAGCTTGCGCAGCTCGGGCAGGTCGAGCGGCTTGGCCACCACCCGAGTGGGAAACCGCTCGATGAAGTTCGCCGCCTGTTCGGTGAACGCGCCGCCCGTCATGAACAGCATGCGCTCGGCTTGGTCGGGCATGGCCTTCGCCACGTGCTCGTACAGTTCCATACCGGTCATGTCGGGCATCATCAGGTCTGAGAGCACGACGTCGAAGCGTTCTCCGGAGTCGAGCAGGGCGAGGGCGTCTTTCGCGTTGGTCACCGCCCTCACGTCTTGGGTCGAAGAGAGCCCGCGCACAATGGCGGTCGCGAGGGGCTCTTCGTCGTCGACCACCAACACGCGGCCTTGCCGGTTCGGCGCGGGCATCGTGGGCGCGACGTCGGGGGTCCACGCGGCGCGGTAGCTCGCGTCGCACGGCAAGGTCACCGTGAAGGTGCTGCCTTTGCCCAGCGCGCTGGTCACCGAAATGGTGCCGCCCATGGCCGTCACGAGGCCGTGGCAAATGGCGAGCCCCAGCCCCGAACCGCCGACCGCTTTCGTGGTGAAGAACGGGTCGAATATTCGGGCCTGCACTTCGGCGGTCATGCCGACGCCGGTGTCGCTCACCTCGATGACGACCTTGCGGGTGTCGGGGCTGAACACGCGCACCCGCACCTCGTTCGACGCCATTTGCCCTTCGGGTATGGCTTGGGCCGCGTTGATGAGCAAATTGAGCACGATCTGGCCGAGGCGCGATTCTTGGCCCAGCACCGGGGGCACGTCGTTGTCGACGTGGCGCACCAACCGCGCGCGGTGGCGAATTTCATTCGACGCCATGCTGCACGCGAGGCTGACGGTCTTGCCGACGTCGATTTGCATGGGCGCGTCGTCTCGGTCGGCCCGCGAGAACGTGCGCAAGTCTCTGACGATGGCGGCGATGCGCTTGACCCCCGACTGGCAGTCTTTGAGCACGCTCATCAGCTCGGCCTGGTTCGGGTTGCCCGCCTCGAGCTCTTCTTCGAGAAAGGTCAGGTTTGCCATGATGAACGACAGCGGGTTGTTGATTTCGTGCCCGACGCCCGCCGCGAGCGTGCCCAAGCTCGAGAGCCGGTCGGCGAAAATGAGCTGGGCCTGCAGCTTTTTGCGCTCGGTCACGTCGCGCAGCACCATCACGTGCCCAATGGCGACCTCGGTCGCGTCGCGCAACTGCACGACCACCACTTCGCAGGCGGTGGCGCTGTTGGTGTTGGCCGCGCCCGCCGGGGTCTGCAGCTCGATTTCGCTGGTCCACCGGCCTGACTTGGCAATGGCTTCGAGGCAGGCCTTGAGCGCTTCGCCAGCATTGCCCGAAGGAAAGAGCGAGAACACCACGCGGCCGCGCGCGTTCGCCTTCGTCTCGGGCGCCAGCTGGGGAAACAGGCGCTCGGCCGATGCGTTCCAGTCGAGAATGCGGCCTTCGAGGTCGAAGATCACGACGCCGTCGTAGAGCGACTCGAAAATGAGCGACTGGCGCCGCAGCTCGCCCTCGCGCTGCTTGCGCTGGGCGATGTCCATCACCGTGCCGGTGATGTGGTCGGGGTGCCCGTTCGCGTCGCGAATGACGTCGCCTTGGCACGACACCCAGACGAAGCCGCGCGTCGGCACGTCGAGCCGCAGTTCAATTTCGAGCCGGCTGCCCTGCACCGCCGCGTCGATGGCCTTCTCGAGCCGCGGGCGGTCGTCGTCGGCCACCTGGTCGACCAGGCGTTCGCGGCGGTGGCTGAGCGCGCCCATGGGGGCCGCGAGCGCGCGGTCGGCCTGCTCCGACCACGTCACCCGCCCGGTGATGAGCGAAAAGTCCCACACGCCGACGTGGGCGGCGACGAGCGCCTGCCGCAGCGCGGCTTCGTTGCGGTCGACGAAGTCTCGGCTCGAGAAGCGCAGCACCGTCGCCGACCCGACTTGAACGATGTCTCCGTCGCGCAGCACTTGCCGGGTGATGCGCTCGCCGTTGACGAACGTGCCGTTCGTCGAATTCTCGTCGCGCAGCTCGTAGTCGGCCCCCGGCTGGCGCACGAGGCGTGCGTGCAACCTCGAAATGCCCAGCTCGTCGATGAACAAGCGCGCGTCGGGAGACCGGCCAATGGTGACTTCGTCGACGTCGAGCCGAATGACCCGGCCGATCGCCCCTGGCGTCGTACAGTGGGTCACGATCAGCGACGGTATGGGCTTGAGCCCCGGCGTGCCGATGATGCGAAACGCAGTCGTCGTAACGTCTTTGTGCAAGCCGTCGTCGTGACTCAACGTTCCTCCCAACGCGAAATGAATCACCGAAGCGTACCTGTTGAGTTTCGTCACTGCCATGTGCGCGAGCGCCCCCAACGCAATGCGGCGGTGGCACTGAACGCACGCGACCAGCCGTGTCAGCGCTGACCTGGGTCGACCGAGGGCACGCCTCCGGGCGGCCGCCACTGCAGCGCCCCCGGCTCGAGCAACTCGGCGTCTGCCACGCCCGCCGCGCTCAGCTCGAAGCGGGTAGTCAAATCGGCGCTGCCTCGCGCCCGCTCGAACGCGGCGTGCCACCGCTCGAAAAAGTCGTGCAATGGCGTTGCAGGTCGCACCGTTCTTCGCACGTCGCGGGGCAGCCAGTCGCGAAACAACCAGGGCGAAAAGCCGCGCGCGAAGTCGGTGTGAAACACCAGAGCTTCACGCAAGATTTGCAGGCCGCGCCGACGCAGCACATAGAACGTCGACACGTGGCCTTCGGTGTCGGAGCTGCCCTCGAGCACCACGCCCCCGTCGACGAGCGGGCTCACGAGGGCCCGGTGGGCGTCGGGCACGTCGTGGGCCGGGTAGGCGCGCAGCACGTTCATGGCCCGTACGACCGCGGCGGGGCCCAGGGTGGGCAAGACCTCGAAGCCGCCGACGACCACCCGCACCGTTTCGCACTCGTGCACCTTGGCGTTGTGGGCGCGCGCTTCGTCTCGCTCGACCGCCACGACGGTGACGGCGGGGGGCCCGGGGCCTTCGCGGTTCAACGCCTCGGCCCACTCGAGGCTGGTGACGGGGGTTTCTCCAAAACCGAAGTCGATCACCCGAGGTGTCGTCACCAACCGGCCGCGCTCGAAACGTTCAACCCAGCGCTCGGTAAAAGCGAGTCGGCCGGCGCGGGTGCGGGCGCGTACGGCACGGTCGGGTACGGTCACGGCGCGCTCGGCCAAGGCCCCGGTTCGACGTCGACCGGCTTCGAGTTCACGGCAAGTTCAACCGCAGCTTCGTCACTTGGTTCGGTACGATTTCGACGACCCGGGTCACGTGAATGTTGGCCCCTTCGTTGATCATTTCGATGGTGTGCTTGCCGCCGGCGAGGCGCCGCTTCGAGAGCGGCACGAGGCCGTACGGGTCACCGTCAATGTTGACCGTCGTCCACGGTATGGTGTCGAGCGTCAAGAAGCCGGGCTCGGCCGACTTCGAGGGGCTCGCGGTGCTGGCGCCGCTCGAAGGCACTGGCACGAGCTTGATGCTGACGTCGACCGTCAGCCCGCTGCCCCCCGTGACTTCTTGCTCGGCCCGGCGGTAGCCCGCCTTTTCAATGAGCACGTAGTGCACCACGTCGGCCGCCACTTCGACGTTTTGGGGCCCCACCCCGAGCGGCCGCCCGTCGAGGCGCACCGACGCCCCTGAAGGCACGGAGTCGATGTGCAGCCTGGTGGGCTTGGCGACGACTTCGGGTTCGACGACGGCGACCGACCCCGCGTCGACGGGGTCGTGTTGGGCGACGGGGGCGACCGTCGGTTCTGGCGTGGGGGGCGACGGCAGGGGCACCGGCTGAGGCGACGGCGGCGCTTCGGCGGGCGAACGAAACACCACGAACGCGGCGCCGCCGAGCAGCGCCACCGCCAGCACCGCCACCAAGGCCCACACGGCACTCGAGCGCTCGGTTTTCTTCACCAGGCCCGGCGGTATTTGGCGCGTGGCGGCGCCGGTCGGGCCGGCGTTGGGCACGGGCGTCGCCAACTTGAGGCTCGCGCCAATGGGCGTTCGGGTCGACAGGTCGACTTCGACGGCCTCCGCGCCTTCGACGTTTTGTTTGAGCGAAATGACGAAGTTGTTGGCCGGCGACGTGCCCGACGGTCGCACCTTCACCGACAGGTCTTCGGTGCCGAGCCGCCGCATGAAGGCGGTGACGGGAGAGCCCCCCGACGGCGTGAGCCCGATGAGCGCTTGTTCGATGGCGGCCGCCGCGTCGGCGCACGAGGCGTAGCGCTTGAGGTGGTTGCGCTCGAGCATGCGCATCACCGCGGCGTCGATGGCGGGGGGCACGTTGGGCACCACCGTCGACGGCGCGGGTATGGGTTCCTCCATCACCTTGCGGGCGATGAGAATGTCGCTCTCGGCTTTGAAGAGCCGCCGGCTCGTCAGCACCTCCCAAAAGACAATGCCGAGCGCGAACTGGTCGACGAGCGCCGAGGTCTGCCCAATGATTTGCTCGGGCGCCATGTAGGCGAGCTTGCCCTTGAGTGCGCCGGTCGCGGTGCGGCTCGCGGCGCGGTTCGACGCGTGGGCGATGCCGAAGTCGACGACCTTGGTGACGCCGTCTTCGCGCACCATGATGTTTTGCGGGCTGATGTCTCGGTGAACGATGTTGAGCGACGCGCCGTTCGCGTCGGTCGCGTGGTGGGCGTGGTCGAGCCCAATGGCCGCGTCGTGAATGATGCGCCCCGCCACCGCCGGAGGAATTTGCACCTGCTGCTCGATGGCCTTGCGAATCAACTGCGAGAGGTTTCTCCCGCGAATGTATTCCATCGCGATGTAGTAGGTGCCGTTCCACAGCCCGACTTCGTAGATCGAGACGACGTTCGGGTGGTTCAACGTGGCGGCGACTCGCGCTTCGTCGAGAAACTGGTCGATGAAGCCTTCTTGCAACGCCAAGTCGGGCAACAGCGACTTGAGAATCACCGGGCGCTCGAACCCCGGCACGCCCTTTTGCACCGCGAAAAAGACCTCACCCATGCCGCCAATCGCGAGCCGGTGTTGAATTTCGTATTTGCCGAAAATCAAATCAGCCATGACTGCGGTCGTGCTCGCCCCTCATTGTTCTTCGGGGTGAAAGTTCGTCAAGGTCGCCAACACAATGGTCGCCACCAGCGCCGTGCCCCCGGCGATCAGCGTCGCGTTGGTGGCCGTGGCCAAGGCGTCTCCGGTGCGCGCCGTCGCCACCAACTTCGCCCCGTCGATTTGGCCTTGCGCCATGCTGCGGTAGTTCGCCTGGTTCAGGTTGAAGAACACCGCCAACACGCCGGCCGCCAGCCCCAGCCCGCCGGTCGCGGCGGCGCTCGCAATGAAGACCCCCCGCGCCACCGGCTTGGGCCGCTCGGTCAACAGCGCGCCGGCCGAAATGGGCAAGGTCTTGGGTTCGAGCGCGGTGCCGGCGGTCAACAAGGGCCCTTCGTTGTCGGCGGTCTCGACGTAGTACTCGAGCGTGAAGCCGTGGTCGTCGGCGGTGAACTCGCCGGGTATCGAGCCGTTCCAGTCTCCGGTATCGGTGCGCTCGAGCGCGAGCGACGAGTACACTTTTTGCCCCTGGCGACGGTACGGCAGGCGAATGGCGTCGACCGCGCCGGTCGGGTCGCGGAGCCGAAACGAGAACCTGAGCGGCCGGCCGCCTTTCGATTCTTTGGGCCCTTCGCCGAGCAGCCGCAAGTTGGCGATGATTCGCGAACGGTCGACTTCGCGCAGCTGCTTGGCCAGCGCCTGTTCTTCTGACTGCACTTTTCGAAAGACCGCCAAAATTTTGGGCGTCGTCTCTTTGGGCAAGTCGTAGTCGGCCCGAGCGCGCAGCAAGAGCCGAAACGGTTTTTCGGCTTCGACCGGGTCGTCGACAATGGCCTTGGCGCAGCCTTGGAGTTTGAAGGCTTCGAGGCGCTGGGCAATGGTCAAGTCTTCGCGACCGAGCAGCGCAGCCGTCAAGGGTATGACCTGCTCGTATTCGAGCGAGGCGTACAGTTCTTGGGTACGGGCGAGCAACGCGGGGGTCGACAGCTTGAGGTCGGCCGGTGCCGCCGTGGCTTTGGGCGTCGGAGCCGACCGGGTTTCAGGCACGGGGGCTGGAGGCGCCGGCGCCGCCTTCGCGGCACTTTTCGCTGGCTTGGCGGCAAAGGCGAAGCTCGACACCAAGAGGCTCAGCCACACGAGACGGGTCATCGGCCCGCAGTCTAACCCAAACCGCGGTGGGGCCTGGCCGCTGATCGCGCGAGGCGACCCAATGGCCGAGCCGTACCTGTGCGGTGTGGGTGCATGTCAGCGTGAGGCGAGCTGGGTCGACCCGCAGTGAAAGCCCAGGCCCGGCGTGAGCCGCGAGCAATGCTGTGGGTCCTCCGACGACATGAAGCGGCTGAGCGCGTCGTCGCTCGACTGCAAGAGCGCCTCGTCGCGCTCGACCGACATGGGCACGTTGGCTCCCAACTCGGCCGACTGCTCGGGGTGGGCGGGCATCGTCATGCGGCCAAGACCCAACAAGAACAAAAGCGACGCGGCAAACGCCAGCATGGCGCGGCTGAGGCCGGGAGACCGACGCGCGGTCGAGCGCTGCTCGACGCCCTGCCACAGCTGGTGCACTTCGTCGCGGCCGGCGCGGTACCGAAACAACCGCAGCTCTGATTCGAGCCAGCCCAATTCGTGGCGGCACCGCGCGCAGGTCGCGGCGTGGCCGCGGAGGTCGACTTCGAGGGCCGGGGTTTCGCCGGCGATCATCGCTTCCAACAAGTGGGTGCGCCCGCATTTACTCCTGGGAGCCTCCGAGGTGTGGCAACAGCTGTGCGCGCAACGCCAACCGCGCGCGGTGAATTTCGTTTTTCACGGTGGGCAACGACCAACCGAACGACGCGGCGATGTCGTCGTACGACAACCCGTGGTCGAGCCGCATGAGCAGCGCCGCCCGACGGTGGGGCGACAAGTGGGCCAAGGCTTCGTTGAAGTGCTGCTCGAGCTCTTGGTTGAGCAACACCATTTCAGGGTCAGGGGAGGGAATGACGGCGTCGGGCACGTCGTTCTCGTCGGTGTCGTACACGTCGTGTACCCGCACCCGCCGCGCTTCGAAGGCCACGTTTCGGGCGATGCCCAAGACCCACGGCTTGAAGCGCTCGCGCTCGGTCAGCTTCGGCAGCTGGGCGTGGGCGCGCGCGAACGACTCTTGGGTCGCGTCGTCGGCGGCGTGCGAGTCGCGCAACAGGTCGCGCAGAAAGCGTCGCACCGACACCACGTGACGCTCGAACAACGCCCGAAACGCGGCGCTTTCACCCGCTTGGGCACGACCCACCAACGCCTCGTCGGGCGTCTGTTCGGTGATGGCCGCCGGCCGTTTGAGAAGTCGCAACACAGACACGGCCCAGAGTGCGCCAGGGCCCCAGAAAGTTTCAATTGGCCGAATGTTTCTTCGTTGTTTCGTGGGGTTACGCGGCGGCCGCCGGGGCTTCGTCGCGCATGTGGTTCTGTTCTCGGTAGCGCAGGGCGAAGACCACGAAGCCCAGGCCCATGACGCAGACGATGCCGGCGAAGAAATAGAAGTACATCGACCCGACCAGGTACGAGGTGGTGACCTTGGCGTCGTCTTTGAGCGCGAAGGTGCCGGCGCTGACGACCGGCTTGCGGTCAATGGCGTCGATGAGCCGCAGCCGCGCGCCTTGCACCTCGGCCACGACGTAGGTGCCTTGCACGTCTTTCGTCGTGCCGTCGGCCTTGCGCTGGGTGAGCCCGGTCGGCCCGGTGAAGTCGATTTTCTGGTTCACCTCGAAGTGGTCGTCGGCCGACACGGTGAGCCAGGTGACCTCGCCCACTTCGGCCGAGACCGGGTGCACGGGCTTGATGATGGCACTGTTGACCCCGGCGATGAGCAAGTTGCCCAGGCTGATCGACAAATAGAAGAGCGCCATGATGAAGCTCTTCATGCGCAGCGGGGCCTGCTTGTACGAGAACTCGAGCGCGGTAATCGACACCAGCACTTCGGCCATGGTCAACACCACGTAGGCGAAGATCTGCCACCAGGCGCTGACGGTGCGGCCCGCTTGAATTTCGTTTTCGACGTGGGCGACGATCACGAATGACAGTGCCGCCACGAACAGGCCCGCGCCGATTTTTCGAAGCGGCGTCACCTTCGTGAACCGGCCGATGACCGGGTAGACCACGAAGCTGAAAATCGGCGTCAGCGCCAGAATGAACAGCCCGTTCACGACCTGCAGCTGGGCCGGCAACACCGTGAAGCCGAAGCCCAGGTTCTTGTCGACCAGCACCGACTGGGCCTGCAAGGTCCACGTGTTGCCGTTCGACTGGTCCCACAGCATCCAAAAGAGGGCGACGAAGAAGTAAATGACCGCCAGGCGCCCCAACAACTTGAGGCCGTCGGCGCTGAGCGCGTCGTCGAGCCACTTTTTACCCGCCGGCGGCACCGCGGCGTACTTCGCGCGGCCCAGCCAAAAGACGATGGTGGCGGCGCCCATCATCAACGAGGGTATGCCGAACGCCCACTCGGCTCCCGAGGGCAGGTGTTGCCCGAGCCACCCGACGAAGCCTTCGGTGGGGCGCTTGTCGAGCGGCGTGAGCAAAATGGGGCACAAGAAAATCGAAATGGCCGACCCCGAATTGATGGCCAGGTAGAACATCGAAAACGCCCGCTCGACGAGGTGCTGGTTCTTCGAGGTGAATTGGTCGCCGACGTTCGTGGCGACGCACGGCTTGATGCCGCCGGTGCCGAGCGCGACCAACAGCAGGCTCGCCCCGAGCGCGGCGGTCGCGTGGCCCAACAATGCGAGCATCGCGCAGCCAATGGCGTACACGAGCGAGAACACCAGAATCGTGCGGTACTTGCCCCAGAACACGTCAGAAATGACCGCCCCGATCATGGGGAAAAAGTAGGCCCCCGACTTGAAGAGCGACTGCCACGACGAAGCCGCCGAATCGGTGAAGCTCAGGTTTTGAACCAGGTACACCGTCAGAATCGAATTGATGCCGTAGAAACAAAAGCGCTCGGCGAATTCGTTGCTGACGATGAACCAAATGGCCGACGGCATTTTGTTGTCGCGCACATCGGGGGCAGGGGCGCTCTCGGTCGCGGTGGCGGTGACGGTCATGAAACCGCCCTACTCCAGACGGGAGGCGAATTGAAAGCACTTGGCCCGATTCGGCCTTGCCATGCCCGTCGAATGTGTCTACAGCCCGCGGCCGACCCAGGGGGCCGTCGTGACGCCGTTGCCAGTCGACATGTCAGAACTGTGCATCGCGCTCGAAGCCGAGTCGGGTGACTTGCGTTGGTTTCTCGACGTGGGCACGGGCAACGTGATTCTCGTCGCCGCCGACTACGCGCCCGAAGAAAACGACGGCCTCTCGGTGGCCGACCTCGAACAAAACGTCGAGCGATTTCGCGTCGTACCGGCCGCCGACCCCAACGACCTCGTCGGCGACATGCGCGCGTTCGCCGCCTCGTTGACCGACCTGCGGCTCAAAGAGTCGCTCGACCTGGCACTTTCCGCGCCCCGCCCCGAACGACGTTTTCGCGCCGCGCTCGGGTGGCTGCCCGAGACCCTCGAGCGGTGGCACTCGTTTCGCCAGGCCCAATGCGAGGCGCGCGCCCGCGGGTGGCTCCAGTCACTCGGCATTGCCCCGGTCGCTCGGCCCGAAGCGCGCGACTAAAGCTGCGTGAAGAGGCCCGTTGTTCGGCCGCGAAACGCAGATCAGACCAACTGAACTTCGGGGTCAGAACCGAGGCCCCGTGTACGTGCGCTTGCCCGTGCCCGCGTAGCTGATGCCGAACACGCGCGCCCGCGTACGAATACGAAATGTCGAACGTCGCCATGGTCTGCGCGGCCGAATCGAGGCTGATCGCCTTGGGTGAGCGTCGCGGTCACCTTGCCGGTCGAATAATTGAACGAGCACGTCTGCCCGGTTTGCACGGTGACGACGAGCGGCTTGTCTTTCGTCTTGTCGCCTTTGAGCGTGCAGCCGTTCGCGTCGGTCTGGCCAATGACGATGAGGTAGTCGGTCGCCACGCCGTGGGTGACGGCGAGCGTGCCCGTGCCCGTCGGGGTCGACGTCGAATTGCTGGGCGCCGTCGTGGTGTCGGTGCCCGTCATCGTAAAATTGTACGAGCCCACCAAGGGGTCGACCGGGGTGCACCCCGCCAAGACGAGTACCGCCATGCCTGCTGCTGCCATTGCCATTGAGCGCATGGGCGGGGGTTATACCGTGGCCGCTGCCGACCGGTAGTGGTCGACCATGACGTAACGCTTGGCGATGATCGCCAGCGCGACGGCCGCCACCGCCGCCCAGCCCGCGTACATGAAGAAGAGCGGCGCTCCGCGAAGGGTGACGAGGGTCGACGCCCGCGCCACCAGCAAGTTGCCCACGGCGTTGGTGAGGTAGAAAAAGCTCATCAGCGTGCTCTTCATCGATTCGGGGGCTTGGCTGTAGGCGAACTCGAGGCCCGTGGTGCTCACCAGCACCTCGGCGGTCGTCAGCAGCACGTAGGGGCCCAGCTGCCACAAAATGTTGAGCGCCTGGCCGTCGTCGATGGGGCGTTGCACCAAGCCGGCCGCGACCCACGACGCCGCGGCGATGAACATGCCCACCACCATGCGCCGCAAGGGCGTGGGCTCGAGGCCCAAGCGGCCCAGCAGCGGGTACGCCACCGTGTTCATGAACGGTATGAGAATCATGACCAGCGCCGGGTTGATGAATTGCATTTGCGCGGGCTCGAACAGCACCTCCCACCCGAACAGCGACGCGCAAAACGAGCCGATGTTGACGCTCCAATAAAACGCGGCGAACACCGACCGCGCGAGCGACTTGCTCGATTCGTCGAACTGGTCGCCCACCATGGCCGACACGCACGGCTTGATGCCGCCCGACCCCAGCGCAATGAGAAACAGCCCGGCCTAGAAGCCCGTGGGGCTCTGGTCGCTGAAGGCCAAGAGCACGTGGCCCAGGCAGTACAAGAGCGACACGTACAAAATGGTCTTGTACTTGCCCCAGTACCGGTCGGCGATGAACCCCCCCAGCAGAGGAAAGAAGTACACCCCCACGACGAAGTCGTGAAAGTGGGCCTTGGCGAGCGCTTCGCGGGTCGCCACGTCGGGCACGTCGGCCTTCAGCAGGTAGTCGATGAGAAAGACCGTGAGAATGTTGCGCATGCCGTAAAAGCTGAAGCGCTCACACGCTTCGTTGCCGATGATGAAGGGCACTTGCCGGGGCAGCCGTGACGCCATCGTGGCTCTATAGCGCGGGCCGTGGCTATACAGGGCGCCATGCTGTTGTTTCTGACGACCCTGGTGACCGCCATGCCGAACGCCGACTTTCTGACCGAATACGCCGAGACCCGAAAGTACCTGGCCGGGCGACCCGAAGCGGCGGTCGTGACGCCCGATTCGTCGGCGGTGTTGTTTCTGCGCTCGGCCCCGAAAGACGTGCGCCTGACGTTGTTCGAATTTTCAGTGGCCACCGGCCAGACGAAAGAGGTGCTCACGCCCGACGGGCTCTTGCAGGGCGCCGCCGAGACCCTGTCGGTCGCCGAGAAGGCCGCGCTCGAGCGCCGCCGCTCTTCGGCCCGGGGCTTCTCGTCGTTTCAGTTGTCGCCCGACGGCGCGCGCGTGCTGGTGACGCTCTCGGGCAAGCTGTGGGTCTTCGAGCGGGCGGCGGGCCGGGCGACCGCGCTCCACACCGGAGACGGGGTTTGCCAGAACGCGCGGTTTTCTCCCGACGGCCGGTGGGTCGCCTACGTGCGCAACTTCAACGTGTATGCGCTCGACTTGGCCAAGAACGCCGAGCACGCGGTGACGACGACCGGCACCGAGCTCAAACCCCACGGCCTCGCCGAATTCGTGGCCGAAGAAGAAATGGCTCGGTTCGAAGGCTTTTGGTTTTCGCCCGATTCGAAGAGCCTCATTTTTCAGACGACCGACCACACCGGCGTCGAGCGCATGGCCATTGCCGACCCCCTTCACCCCGAAGCCGAGCCGGTGCGCTTTTTCTACCCGCGCGCGGGCCAGCGCAACGCGGCCGTGTCGTTGTCGGTCGCCGCGGTCGCCGGCGGCGCCGCTCCGGCCGTGCCGGTCACGTGGGCGTCGGCCGACTACCCCTACGTGGCCACCGTTCGCTGGCCGAAAGCGGGCGCGCTCAGTCTGCTCGTTCAGTCGCGAGACCAAACGAAGACCCAGCTGCTCGCGGTCGACCCCAAGACCGGCAAGACCACCTTGTTGGTGGCCGAAGAAGACCGGGCGTGGGTCAACACGGTTCAAGATTTTCCCAAGTGGTTGCCCGACGGGTCGGGCTTCTTCTGGCTCACCGAGAAGAACAAAGGCCCCGAAATCGAATTGCGCGCGGCCGACGGCTCGTACCGGGCGACCTGGCTCAAGCCCGACGTGGGGTTCTCGGGCAAAAAAGGAGTCGCGGGGTACGACGCCAAGACCCAGTCGCTCTACGTCACGGCTTCGAACGACCCCACCCAGTCGTGGGTGTACCGGGTGACCGAAGGCCGCGCTCCCGAGCGGGTGAACGTGCCGTTCTCGGGTCGCATGGTGCAAGAAGCGGTGCTGGGCCCACAGGGTGACCTGCTCGTCGTGACGGTGAAGCGGCTCGACGCCATGCCGAAGGTCTTCGTGCTTCGGGCGAGCGGTGAACTCGTGGGCGAACTGCCGTCGGTGGCGGTCGAACCTTCGCTGCCGGTCACCGTCGAGACGGTACAGCTGAACGGCGCGACCGGGCCGTGGGGGCAAGTCATTCGGCCGGCCGATTTCGTGAAAGGTCGAAAATACCCAGTCGTGTTGAACGTGTACGGCGGCCCCGGCCACCAAGAGGTGCTGAGCAGCTTGGGCCCGAACCTGCCGCTCCAGTGGTTGGCGAACCAGGGCTTCATCGTCGTCAAGGCCGACGGGCGAGGTACCCCGCGGCGCGGCCGCGACTGGGAGCGTGCCATTTCACACGACTTCGCCACCCTCGCGTCGGCCGATCAACTCGCCGCGCTCCACGCATTCGCCGCCCAGGTGCCCGAAATCGACCTGAAGCGGGTCGGGGCCTACGGCTGGAGCTTCGGCGGGTACCTCTCGGCATTGTTGGCGCTCAAGCACGGCGACGCGGTGAAGTATTCGGTGGCGGGCGCGCCGGTGACCGACTGGTACGACTACGACACGCACTACACCGAGCGCTACTTGGGGGTGCCCAAGAACGGGCAAGACCCGGCCTACGCGGTGAGCTCGCTCATGACCTACGTCGACGGGGCCAAGGGCCAGGTGCTGCTCATGCACGGCACCGCCGACGACAACGTGTACTTTTCGCACACGCTCAAGCTGAGCAACGCCCTGTTTCGCGCGGGCAAGCCGCACGAGGTGCTGCCGCTGTCGAACTTCACCCACATGGTGCCCGAGCCGCTGGTGATGCAGCGTCAGTGGGAGCGCATTGCCCGCGCGTTCAAAGAGCACCTCTGAAAAATAACACGCTGGGGAGCGCACGCCATGCCACTCGATGAGGCCTTCGTGGCCGACTGCCCGTACGGGCCCGACGCCCTGCTGTTCGACGACATTGTCGAGGTCAATGAAGCGCAGGGCCGCGTCGTCGCGCGCATGGCGGTGCACGACGACTTGCCGCTGACGAGAGACCAGCGCGTGCACCCGGTGAAGCACCCCCGCCACGTCAACGGCGGGCTCATGGTGCACTTGACCGGCATGTTGGGGTTCGTGCACGCGTACTACGTGCTCGGGCTGCGACACGCCGACGGCTGGGTCGGCTACGGCGCGAGAATTCGCGAGGCCCGCTTCGTCGCTCTCGCCACGCCCGGTACGCCACTCACCTTGGCCGCGACCGCGACCCGGGTACGCCGCTCCGAGACGAACATTTTGGCGCGCTACCAGTTCGAATTTCACCAGGGCGACACGCTCGTCTACGAATCAGACCAGACGGCCATGTGGCTCAAGCCCGAAGCGCGGGCCGAGGGCCCGCTTCAGTCGCGTTGAGCCTGCCTCAGTTCGTCGGTACGGTCGGCTGGGTCGACCCCGGCGTGCGACGCGCGTGGTGGGCGGCCCGGCGGGTCTCAATGGCCTGCTTGCACGTCGGCGAAATTTCGCGCGCGTGTTCACGCATGCAGGCCTTCAACGCGGGCCCCTTGGCGATGCCGGGGCAAAGTGACTCGCGGTCGGTTTTGCATTCACCGTGGGCGAAGGTGGTACTGGCAACGAGGGCAGTGAGCAGAGCAATCAGTTTCATGCTGCTTCAGAACACCGCACGCGCCCAGAGGTTGAAGGGCCGAGAATAAAAGCAAAATCAACCGGTTCGGGTGAACGTTCAGGGGGTCACGTTGTCCCAGATGTAGCCTTCGGCGTCGAGCGCGTGGTCGGCGAGCGACTTGATGAGCTCGTCGTCGTTCTCGTCGATTTTCGCCAAATTCGAGCGAACCCGGCGGCGCACTTGGCCCGTCAGCACCTCGAGAATTTCGAGTTCTTTGGTGACCTGCGCCGCGCCTTTCTCGGCGACCGCGGTCGACACGCGCGACAGCGTGCAGGCCAGCACGAACAGGTCGGTCATCATGTCGGCGAGGCGCCGGCTCGCGAACTGCTTGCCGATGATCTCTTTGCCGTGTTTGCGCAGCACGCGGTCGACCGCGGTGGCCAGGTCTCGCGTCAGCTCTTGAAACACGACTTGCTGCACCTGCACCGCGGGGTGCAGCTTCGTGAACACGGCCTTCTCGCGCTTGACGACGTTGGTCGCCAGCGACGCCCGGCGCCGCGCGTACTCTGAAATGACGCCGAACCCTTTGATCGGGTTGTCGAAAATGCCCTTGAGCGAATTCGCGAGTTCTTTGAGCTCGCTGCCGACTTCGTTCATGGCGGTCAGCGAAATGAACAGCCGCAAAATGTCGTTCGTGCCTTCGTAAATGCGGTTGATGCGGGCGTCGCGCATGATGCGCTCGTACGGGTAGTCGCGCATGAAGCCGTTGCCGCCGGCAATTTGCAGCGCCTCGTCGCAGGTGCGCCAGAGCGCCTCGGTGCTGAACACCTTGGTGATGGCGGCTTCGACCGCGTATTCTTCGACGCCGCTGTCGATGAGGTGGTTCACCATGTTGACGGCCGATTCGGCCGCGTAGCAGTCGACCACCATGTGGCCGATTTTTTGTTTGATGAGCCCGAATTCGGCAATGGGTTTGCCGAACTGCACGCGTTCTTTCGCTTGTTTGGTGCACAGGGCGATGCAGTGCTTCATCGACCCCACGCTGCCGCCGCCCAAGCCCGTGCGGCCCGAATTCAAAATGCGCATGGCGACTTTGAAGCCCTTGCCGACCTCGCCGAGCACGTTCTTCGCGGGCACCCGCACGTTGTCGAAGTGCACCGTCGTGGTCGACGACGCGCGCAACCCCATTTTGTCTTCGTGCGGCCCGGTCGACACGCCCGCCATGTCGCGGGTGACGATGAAGGCGGTCACGTTGCCGCGCTCTCCTTGCGGGCCGGTCTTGGCGAACACGGTGAAGAACTGGGCGATGCCACCGTTCGTGATCCACAACTTGTTGCCGTTGAGTACCCAGTCGTCGCCGTCGCGCACGGCGGTCGACTTGATCGACGCGGCGTCAGAGCCGCTGCTGGGCTCGGTCAAACAGAACGCGGCGATCATTTCGCCCGTCACCAGCTTGGGCAAATAGCGCTGCTTCTGCTCGTCGGTGCCGAACAAAATGAGCCCGCGCATGCCGATCGACGAATGGGCGCCCACCGTCACCGCCACCGACCCGTCGTACTTGGCCAGTTCTTGCAGCGTGCGCGAGTAGGCGGTCGTCGACAGCTGCATGCCTCCGTAGGTCTCGGGCACGACGAGCGAGAACAGCCCGAACTGCTTCATTTCTTCGATGAACTCGTTGGGAAATTCGCCTTTCGCGTCCCAGTGGCGAAAGTCTTTTTCGTGGCCCTTGAGCAGCTGCTCAATCGACCCGCGAATCTGTTTGAAGGTGTCTTGGTCTGACGCCTTCATTTTGGGGTACGGCACAATCAGGTCTTCGGCGATCGAGCCGAAGCAGAGCTGCGCGACGAATGACGATTCTTGCTGGGAGGGGTCTTTCGGGTTCGTGGCCGACATGGCCCGAACCCTACCCCGAAGTTCAGTTGATCTGATCTGCGTTTCGCTCGCGAGACCCCGAGCTCGGCGCTACGGCGGCGTGGCCGGCATCGCCCGCAACAGAGTTTCGGTGTGCCCGTCGCCTTGCACGAACGACCGACGGAGCCGCTCGAGGTTCTCGAACGAAGCGGGCACCCCAGCCGCCCGAGTCGCTTCGCGCCACAACCGGCGTTCGCGCCGGCTCAGCCGCCCGTCGAGAACCAGCGCCACCGCCAACACCTGCAACGCGACCCGGGCCTCGTTCGGGGTCACCGACCCAAGGTCGTTCAAAAACGCACCCACGTCGTCGAGTGTTTCGTGACCCAGGGGCCCGGCGCGGCGCGACACTTCGGCCAACAGGGCGAGCAGGTTGGGGTGCAGGTCTTGGGTGCGAACGATGGCGGCCGCCACGGCCCGAGTCGCGCACAACCGACCGGGCCCCGACACGGTGGGAAACTCGTCGCCGGGGCCGAACGCGACGTCGACCAAGGCGCGCGCGGCGCTGGGCCCCATGGCGCGAATGCGGCCTTCTCTCAGAATGAGCCAGCTGACGACCGCGTTCCACGTGGCGGTAATCGGTACCGCCACGAACGGCACGAAGGTCGACACCACGCTCCGCACGAAGACCCGGCCCAGCATGCGACGCACCAGCATTTTCACGAGAAAATTGGTGACGCCGACCTTGGCTTTGTACGCGAGCGACGCGGCGACGAGCCTCCACTTGCTCGCTTCGCGCTGAGCGTTGATGCCAAAGGGCCCCACGACCGGGTTGGGCAATTCGAGCGCCGCGCGGGCCAACCCGTCGACCAACAGCGCGCTCGAGTCGCCTTCGTCGAAGAGCTTCAGCCCGGCCACGTGCGCGAGCTCGTGCACCGAACGCAGGGTGTCCCAATACAGAAAGAGAATTTCGGCGACGGCGGCGGCGAGGGTGACGCCTCCGAGCAAGGCCCAATAGGCGAGGGCGGCGCGGCTGACGAGCGGGGTGTCGTCGGGCAACCACGGGTTCGCGGCGATTTCGGCGAGCGCCGAGGCGGTGGCCGACAGCGCTCCGGCGACGAACGCCCGGGCAATGGCGCCCCGTTCGACCCGCAGGAGCCCCGCGCGCTCGCTCGGGTTCAAATAGTGAATGGCGTCGACCGCGTCGGGCGCCTTGACCGCGCTTGACCGGCGCTGAAAATACTGAACCGCCACCCGCTCGAGCAGCGGCTTCTTGATCGCGACCGTCACGTCACCGGCACCGTCGGGGGCGTCAGAATTCGGCTGGTGGCGATTTGGCGAAAGTAGTCACTGCCCGGAGTGCGTTCGCGTTCGAGGGTGTCGAAGTTCACGCGGTACAGCCCGAAGCGCGGGCCCCACGCTTCGAGCCATTCGAAATTGTCCATCAACGACCAGTGGAGGTAGGCGGTGATGTTGACGCCGTCGGCGCGGGCTTTGAGCAGCTCGGCGAAGTGGTCGAACAAAAATTGGGGCCGGCGGGCGCCCGAGCGGTCGTCGAGCCCGTTTTCGGTGACCCACACCGGCAGGCCGTAGCGCTTCATTTGCCGCAACAGCTCGCCGAACCCCTCGGGGTGGTATTCCCACCCGATGTCGGTGAGGCCTCTCTTGTTGGGGTCGCGGTATTTGAACTCGACGAAGGGCGGCTTCGCCGTGAAGCGCAGGTGGGTGCGCGTGTAGTAGTTGACGCCGGTGAACTCCATCGACTTGGCGCCGCCGTCGATGGTGGCCGAGCCGCTCATGAGCCCGGGCATGTTGACCCGCAGCTGCCCGGTGTGCAGGGCCTCGAGAAAGGCGTGGTTGTAGTTGCCTTCAGACAGCCGCACCAACGCGTGGTCGAGCGGGTGCCAAAAGCGGTCGGCGGTGAAGCACATCACGTTCTGCGAAATGCCCACCGTGACGGGGCGGCCGCGGGCCCGGTCGACAATGGCGTTGCGGGCAATGACGTGGGCGCGCGTCAGGTTCGCCATGGTCTCGAACGCGAGCTTGCCGTCGCTGATGCCGGGAGGCATGAGGCCCGTGAGGTAGCCGCCCAACAGCAACACAATGGGCTCGTTGAAGGTGATGACCGCCACGTCGAGCCCGTCGATGAGCTCGGCGCAGCGCTTGGCGTAGCGCTCCCACGCCTTGAGCGAGGCGGGCGTGTGCCAGGGCGACTGGTCGTGAAACCACTGCGGGTGGGTGAAGTGGTGAAACGTGACGACCGGCCGAATGCCGCGCGCCGTGAGCGCTTCGAGCCGCGTGCGGTACCCGGCCCAGGCCTCGTCGTTCCACCGGCCGGGGCTCGGTTCGACGCGCGCCCACTCAATCGACAGGCGGTACGCCGTCGCCCCCACGCCCTCGATGAGGGCAATGTCGTCGACGAAGCGGTTCCAGTGGTCGCAGGCCCGGCCGCAGCGCGCGTTCGGGTCTTTCAACTTGCCCGAGCGCTCCCAGACCGACCAGTCGTTCTCGATGCCGCCTTCGACTTGGTACGACGATGTGGCGACTCCAAAGGTGAACTCGGGAGGAAACGTGAGCGTCGACATCGGGTGGGCGTCAGCCTACCGCACGCGGGCGCCCAGGCCTCGTGAAAGCGGCCCTGACCGTTGCACCGCCGACCCGAGTCGGCAGGCGCGGCCGAGGTGCCCCCTGACCTCCCAGGTCAGTTCGACCCGAGGGAGGGGCGCGCCAACCCCTGTGAACGGCTGCATTTTTCTCTGGCGCCCGAATTGAAGCGAAAGGGCGCATGGTTGCGACTTTTCGAAGCCCCTGGGTGGTGTTGGGCGTCAGCGTCTTGGCGTTGAGCGCCTGCCCGCGCACCCCCGAATTGGCCATTTTGACGGTGACGCCCGACAACGCGCGGCTCGCGCGAGGAGAGCGCGTTCAGTTCGTCGCCACGGGTCTGTACACCGACAATTCGACCCGCGTGCTCACGGGCGACGTCACCTGGTCGGTCGACGACGGCTTCGTCGGCACCTTCAGCGCCGACACCAAGGGCCTGCTCGAAGGTCAGAACTCGGGCGAGACGACCGTGCGCGCGAAGCTGGGCGCGGTGTCGACCAGCCGCAGGGTGACGGTGTCGGGGGCTGGCATCGCCCGCCTCGAAATTGACCCGCCGCAGCCCGTGGTGCCGGTCGGTTTGTCGCTCCCGCTCAAAGTGACCGCCGTGTACACCGATTCGACGACCCAAGACGTCACCGCCCTCTGCACGTGGATGTTGCCCGACCCGACCACCGTCATGTCGGTCGCGGGCGATTCGGGCGTGATCACGGGCCTGGGCCCCGGCTCGGCGGCCGTCGTCGCGTCGTTCGACGGCGCGTCGGCGCGCGTGACCGTGACCGTGACCGACGCGTCGATCGTGAGCCTGTCGCTCACGCCGTACAACCCGCAGTTGCCCATTGGCGTGGCCCAGCGGCTCGTCGCCACCGCGCAGCTCTCAGACCAGTCGACGCTCGACGTGAGCGAGCAAGCCACCTGGTCGAGTTCTGACAGCCAGGTGGT
>JBGAIY010000672.1:0-2770 GCA_044225205.1 Myxococcaceae bacterium
GAGCGCACCGAAGTCGAGACGCGAACAAGCCGCAAGCGTGCCGCGCCAGCGGGGGCAGCCCGGCGGGTGCTTCAACCACGCCTTGCGCTGACTCGGGCCCACCTGAGCTTGGCGGCGCGGCCGTCGGTTCGTGACGAAGCGTCGGCGGCACTCGACGCCATTCGAGCCGACTGGGCCCTGCACCTCGGCACACCGGTCGACTGCCGGGCCGTCATTCGCGACGCGACGTTGGCGCCCCTTTCGCACCTGGGCCAGCGTGCCGTCTTCGCGGTGTTCGAGCTGGCCAACCGCAGCCTCGCCCTCGTCGAATTCGACCCGGTGTTGGTGCACGGGCTCCTCCGCATGGCGGCGGGCAGCGAAGCGCGAAGCCCCGGGCCGGTCGTCATGCCGACGCGGCTGACCCGCATCGAAGAGGCCGCGCTGGGTTGGCTGTTGCTCTCGGCGCTCGCGGCGATTCGGGGCGGGCCGTTCGCGCTGCGCTTCGGCCCGAAGTGGGTCGCGCTTCACACCGAACGAACCGAAGCGCTGGGTTACCTCGCCGTCACCGAGCGGCACCTGGCCATCGACCTCGACGTGTCGCTGCGCACGGGTACCGGGTTGGTGCGGGTCATCGCCCCGGCCCTCGCGGTGCAATCGCTCGTCGAATCGGCCCCCGAAGTGCTGGCCGACGAGCCCCTGACGGCCCCCGCGCTGTCGGCCGCGACCTTGCCTTTCGTGTGCGTGGCCGGTCGTGCGGCATTGAGCGCCCAAGACTGCGACGGCCTCATCGAAGGCGACGTGGTCGTCTTTCGCGACCTGCACTGGGCCGAGCGGGCGGTCGTCGGCCCGGCGCGCCTGGTGACCACGCATTTCGAGCTGGGAGGCCGGCTCGACCCCGACACCTTCACCCTCACCGACACTCGCCCCCTGGAGACGCCCATGCCCACCGACCCCGCCGCGATCATTGACCTCGAAATTGAACTGACTCGGCTGCGGGTGCCGCTGCACCAACTGGGCTCGCTCAAGACCGGCACCGTGTTGCCTCTGCACCTCAACGTGAGTCACCCCGTGACCTTGCGCGTCGGAGACCGGGCCATCGCCAAGGCCGAGCTGGTCGACATTGAAGGTGAAATCGGCGCGCGCATTTTGACCCTCTTTTGAACCGCCCGAAAGTGCCCATGAACTCGTTCAAACGCCGTTTGGTGGCCGCGCTCGGTGGGCTCGGCTTGTTGGTCGTGCTGGCGCTCGCCCAAGGCCACTCGTTGGCGCTGTTCGCTCGCACCGTGCTGGGTCTCGGGGCCGTCGGAGCGCTCACCTGGTGGGCGGCCCGCGCGAAGGCCGGGCGTTCGTCGACCGACGCCGCGCCCCCTCGGCTCGCGGTGGTTCACCGGGTGGGGTTGTCGCAGCGCTCCGGTGCCGTGCTGGTCGAGGTCGACGGCCAGGCCTACCTCATCGTTCACGGTGACGGCTTCGCCCGCATACAGCGCGCGGGCCCACCCGCCCAGGCCGACCGTCGCGTGTTGCCGCCGAGCGCGACCTTCGCTGCCGCGCTCGACTCGTCGCGAGGTCTGTCATGAACAAGGCACTCTGGGCCGCGCTGCTGGCGGCGCCGCAGGCCGCGTGGGCCAAGACGCTGGTGGTCGAAGCCGACAGTGGGTCGCTGGCGAGCAACCAGCTGCAGCTGCTGGGGGTGTTGGCCGCGCTCTCCCTGGCCCCCTTCGCGGTCGTCATGTTGACGAGTTTTT
The DNA here is from genome assembly GCA_044225205.1 of Myxococcaceae bacterium. Taxonomy (GTDB): domain Bacteria; phylum Myxococcota; class Myxococcia; order Myxococcales; family Myxococcaceae; genus JAEUJT01. The sequence continues at coordinate 1,725 of JBGAIY010000672.1, forward strand.
CGAAAATCGTCGTCGTGTTGTCGATGGTGCGTTCGGCGCTCGGTACCCAGCAAGCGCCGCCGACCATGGTGTTGACCGGGCTCGCGGCGGTGCTCTCGGCCACCATCATGACCCCCACCTGCGAAAAGATGTGGGCGAACGGCAAAGACGCGTACCGCGAAGTCGGCTCGGGCACCGAACTGTTCACCCGGGCCGACACCATCGGCGAGCCGCTCCGCGCCTTTCTCACCAAGCACGGCAGCGCCGACGAGCGCGCGCGCTTCGCCGACCTCGCCCGTGAACTCCGCTCGCCCGACGAAGCGAACGCGGTCGCCGAGACCGACCTCTCGGTGGTCGTGCCGGCCTTCGTCGTCACCGAAATGAAAGAAGCCTTCATCATCGGCTTTCTCGTGTTTCTGCCGTTTCTCGTGCTCGACATGCTGATCGCCAACGTTTTGCTGGCGCTCGGCATGCAGACGTTGAGCCCCACCCAAGTCGCGCTGCCGTTCAAGATTTTGCTGTTCGTCGCGGTCGACGGCTGGTCGCTGCTCGCCCGCGGGTTGATTCTCGCCTACCGCTGACCTTCACCCCCAAGAGAACCACACCCATGGAAACGTCGAGTCTTCTGGCGGTCGGCCGCGAAGCGTTGTTGCTCATGGTGGTCGCTTCGGCGCCGCCCATTCTCTCGAGCCTGTTGGTCGGCTTGTTGATGAGCGTCTTTCAAGCGTCGACCCAGATTCAAGAGAGCACCCTGTCGGTCGTACCGAAGCTCGCGGCGGCGGTGTTGTCGCTCGTCGTCGCCGGCCCGTGGGTCGGCTCGCAGCTCACCCGATTCGCGACGCAGCTGTTGCTCGCGCTGCCGAACGTGACGTCATGAGCGCCTGGGCCGAGCTGCAGCTGGCGACCGACGCCGTCACCCCCCACGTCGTCGCCGTGGCGCTCATCGGTGCGCGGTTGGGGCCACTTGCCTTTCTGTGCCCGCTGTTCGGTGGCCCCCAAGCGCCCACCACCGTGAAGCTCGGCTTGGTCTTGGCGCTCGCTTTCTTTGTGCACTGGGCGGGCGGCGT
>JBGAIY010000673.1:0-2769 GCA_044225205.1 Myxococcaceae bacterium
TCTGTTCACCCGCTTCTGACAGGCCGAGGTACCGCACCTTGCCTTCGCGCACGAGCGCACTCATGGCACCGACCACGTCTTCGATGGGCACCGTCTGGTCGACGCGGTGCTGGTAGAGCAGGTCGATGCGGTCGGTTCGGAGCCTCCGCAGTGACGCTTCGACGACCTCGCGCAGGTGGGCCGGGCGGCTGTCGAGCCCGGCAATCTGGCCGTTCTCGATTCGAAAACCGAACTTGGTGGCAATGACGACCTGGTCGCGGCGGCCCTGCAGCGCCTGGCCGAGCAATTCTTCGTTGTGAAACGGCCCGTAGACTTCGGCGGTGTCGAAGAACGTCACGCCCAAGTCAATGGCGCGGTGAAGGGTGGCGACCGATTCGGGGTCATTGCGCGTGCCGTACGACTGACTCATGCCCATGCAGCCCAGCCCCATCAGCGACGTTTCGAGCCCCTGTTGCCCCAGCTTGCGTTTCGTCAGCATGGTGTTGCCTTTCGTGGGCGGCCGTGCGGCGGGGTCGACGCGCAAAGTAGGCCGACCGGAGTGTGCGCGAAACGTGCATGAAGTGCATGAGCCGTTTCAAAAAACTTCACGATGGGCGTTCGGTCAGCATCGGCCCGTGGCGTCGTCAAATCAGGGCCGCATGTCACCGTTCATTCTCGTCGGCCCGACCGGGGCCGCCTCGGCGTGTCTCGAGCCACTGAGGGTGGCCCTCGGCGGCGAATGTTGGGAACGGCCGGGCTGGGGCGCGTCTCGGGCCGAACACGGGTCGTATGCACACCAAGGAGCGCTGCTCGCGGCGACGCTTCGGAGTCGCGCGCAGCCCGTCGGCCTCTTCGGTTGGAGCAGCGGCGGCTTCGTCGCGCTCCATGCCGCGCTGCGGGCCCCCGAGTGGGTGACCGGCGTCACCGTGTACGAGGCCCCACTCGGCGGCAGCCGCGACGCGACCGCCCGTCAACGCCTTCGCTTTCTCGAAACGGTGCTGCTCGACGGGCTCGGCTTCACCGGCCGTGCGCGCGGGGCCTTTTGGCGCATGGTGACCGAGCGGCGTGACGGCACCACCGGGTTCGACCTGCTGACACCCGCGGCGCAATGGTCGCTGCGAGGGCACCTGGGGCCGCTGGTGCGAGAGCTGCTCATGGGTACCGGTGAAGAACTGCTCGGCTCGTTGGGCGACCTCGCGGTGCCGCTCGTGGTGCTCGTGGGTGCCGACAGCGCCCCGACGGCCGAACGCGCCGCCGCTCGACTCGCGGGCCGGGCGCCGACCGCGAGCATCGTCACCGTCGCGGGCGCCGACCACCTCGGGCCCGTGACGCACCCGCTCGACGTGGCCCGCGCCATCGCGTCGCGGTGAGCACCGAAAGCGCTGCGGGTCGAGCCACGAAGACGATATTCACCGGCGCATGAATGGCCCGGCCGAGGCGCCGAAGCGCGACAGAATTCGGGCCATCGACTGGCTGCGCGGGTTGGTCATCGCGTTGATGACGGCCGACCATGCAGGCACCGTCTTCGACGCCGCGCACATGCACGGTGACAACGCGGCGCGCTGGGTCGTGGGGTCTCCCCTGCCCCCCGGCGAATTTCTCACCCGTTGGGTCACCCACCTGTGCGCCCCCGTCTTCGTGTTGCTCGCCGGGGCGTCGCTCGCGCTGTCGACCGAGAAGCGCCGCGGCGAAGCCGGCCAGACTCGGTTCATCTTCACGCGCGGTTTGCTCATCGCCGCCCTCGACCCGGTGTGGATGTCGCTCGGCTTCGCCAACTACGCGCGGGTCGTCTTTCAAGTGCTGTACGCCATTGGCGCGTCGTTGATGTGCATGGCCTTCTTACGAAAGTGCTCGACCCGCGTTCTGCTCGCCGGAGCGCTGACCATTCAAGTCTTCGGAGAGTGCGCCGACGCGTGGCACCCGGTCGACCAACCGTGGCACACGCTCTGGGGGTACCTGTTCGTCGGCGGCCCGCTCTTCGCGAAAGCCGTCTGCGCCTACCCGCTGTTGCCGTGGCTGTCGGTCATGATGTTCGGCTGGGTGTTGGGCCGTTGGCTGCTCGAGCCCCGTACCCGCGCGCAACGCTCGCGCACCTTGGCGAGCCTCGGCGTCGCCTTGCTCGTGGTCTTCGCGGTCGTTCGCGGGGTCGACGGCTACGGCAATTGGGGCCTGCACCGAGACTCACTCGACGTGCTGCAGTGGTTGCACGTGGCCAAGTACCCGCCCAGTGTGTCGTACCTGACGCTCGAATTGGGGCTGGGGTTGTGCCTGTTTGCCGGGTTTCTGTGGCTCGACGCGCCCGGAGTCGAGCGGCCCCTGTTCGCGCCCTTGGCGCTGCTGGGGTCGACGGCGTTCTTCTATTACTTGCTGCACGTGCACCTCATGGCGGCCGCCCAGGCCGTGCTGGGTCTCGACACCCATTCGAACGGCTTGGCGAAGACGTGGGGGGCGAGCGCGGTGACGCTCGCGGTGCTCGCCGGGCCGTGCTGGCTGTATCGCCGGTACAAAACAGCGCACCCCAACGGCTGGGCTCGGTACATCTGAGCGTCGCGCGCTAAGCCGCGACAATTGCTGGCAGGGCACCACGCCGCGCGCCCATGACATCGCCGACGCTCTTTTTTTGCCTCGCCGCGCAAGGAGCCGGGTCATGCGCTCGTCGCCACTTCACACCGTTCAGGTTCTTTCAGGGTTCGCGAGGGTATTTCATTGTCACCAAAACGCTGGTTCTTCATGGGGTTGTCTCTGGGGTTGGCGGCGGCGGTCATGCCAACGGGTTGTGCCGCGCTGAGC
>JBGAIY010000087.1:0-21853 GCA_044225205.1 Myxococcaceae bacterium
GTTGGCGCAGGCGCGACGGGCCTGTGGTCGGCCCACAACCTCGCGCGCCAGGGGCTGACCGTCGCCGTCATTGACACCGGCGGGGCCATGCGTTTCGACGAAGCGAGGCCCGTGCACGGTTCTGAGCGGGTACTGACCGTGGCCCAAGCGCCTTACTCGCACCCTCGTCACCGCCCCTACGACTGGCAACGAATTCAGGGCATCGGTGGGCGCCTGGTCGCGTGGGGGAGGCACTGCCTGCGCATGTCAGACGCCGACTTTCGACCGCCGGCGTTCGACGCGTTCGGCGAAGCGTGGCCGTTCACCGCCCGAGAACTCGCTGCGCACTACGCACGCGCCGAGCGCTGCCTTGACGTCACCGGCCACCGCGACCACGTGGCCCAAGTGCCCGACGGGGTCTTCGCGTCGTACCGCACCAGCGCCGTGCACCGCGCCTTCAAGGCGCGCGTCGAGCGAGCGTGGAGCGACCGCCCGGTCATCGCGGGTCGCCTCGCGCGAAAGCCGCTGATGCCGTTGTTGGTGCCCGCCGTCAACCGAGGCTCGATTTCGATTTACCCACACCAGCGCGCGCTGGAAGTGACCGTCGCGCAAAGTGGCGAGCGCGTTTCGGGCGTGCTCACGGTCGACACCACCACCGGCCGGCAACGGCACCTGACGGCGAAACACGTCTTGCTGTGCGCGTCGACCATCGAGACCGCGTGCTTGTTGCTGCGGTCGCGCTCAAAACACCACCCGACCGGGCTTGCGAACGCGTCAGACCTGGTCGGCCGCAACTTGATGGACCACACCTACGTTCACACGTGGGGGTACGTGCCCGACCCAGCCGACCTCCGACAACTCGCGTGCACGTACTTGCCCAAATTTCAAAACGTCGAGCGCGCCGACAGGCCGTACCGGCGCGGCTTCGGCGTGCAATTGTTCTGGTCGGCCTGCGACGGGGCCTGTGCCGAATTCGACCCGCCGCCGCACCGGGTTCACTTCGACTTGCACTCCTTCGGCGAAGTGCTGCCCGCCGCCCACAATCGGGTCACGCTTCACCCGTCGCGGCGCGACGCGCTCGGAGTGCCCTTGGCCCACATCGATTTTTCGTATTCTGCCAATGAGCGGGCGATGTTGGTCGACCAGCTCGCCGTCGCCGACGAGCTCGTTCGCGTCACCGGGTTGTCGGCGTTTCGCCCGGCCCGAGCGCTCCCGCCCGGTGCGTCGATTCACGAGGTGGGCACCGCGAAAATGGGCACGACGCCCGAGACTTCGGTGCTCAACGCGTGGAACCAGTGCTGGCACGTACCGAACCTCTGGGCGGTCGACGGCAGCTGCTTCGTGTCGAGCGGCGTGCAAAACCCGACGTTGACCATGCTCGCCATTGCGGGTCGTGCGTGCGACCACCTGGTGCGGCTCGACCGCGTACGCCCCAGGCGCCCTCGCTGAGGAGCTGCAGCGAGGCCGCGCTCAGTTCGCGGGTGACCAGCTGGCGGAGCCCAGTTGGTAGTAGATGCCGTTGCTCTTGCGCGACACGTCGACGTTGACGACCTTGCCGACCGTGGTCGGGTCAAAGAGGTTCACCACCGGCTCGGTGACGGTCAGGGTTTCACCAACGCCCCACTTTGAATCGGCGTTCTTGTCGTCGAGCGTGAAGTTCATGACCGTCGCGGTGGTGCCCGGCAGGCCCGCCGTGACGCTGAGGTCGCTCGTCGGCCAAGCCTCGTCGGCCGCAGTGAGCGTCACCGTGAACAAGTTGTCGCCGGCTTTGGCCGTCAGGGCATCGCCGTGGTCAGCCACCGTCACTTTGACGGTGTTGCCCGGCCCGCCACCACACGCCGCGGCCAAGAACCCCATGGTCAGTACACACCAGCACGTTGATTTCATTCGTGTTTCCTCTGTGTTCGGTCGCGGAGGCGACGTTTCCCTACCAGACCGAGGCACGCTCTTTTTTTGGGGAGTGTCTTTTTCTTTTCGAGCCGAATTGCAAAGAGGCTCCCCGATTCTCGGGTCTTCGCCGGTCTTTTGGAGCATGCGTGGTTCAGCCGATTCACCCACTCGACGCGTACTACCGCCAATATGGCGCGCTGGTCTACCGGCGGTGCGCGGCGCTCACGAGCAACGCGGGCGACGCCGAAGACGCGACCCAAGAAACGTTTCTGCGAGCGCAAAAGTACCCGCGCCCCGACGACGGCACCTCGCCGCTCGCGTGGCTCTACACCATTGCGCACCGGTGCTGTTTCGACCTGCTCCGCAAGCGGGGGCGCTTCACGCTCGCGGCCCCCGAGGCGATGGCCGAACTCGACCCGCGCCGCTCGGGAGACGCCCGCGACGCCGACGACCGGGCGCTGGTCATCGTGGCCTTGGGTCAGCTCGACGAAGCGACCGCGAGATCGGCCTGTTGCACCACTTGGGCGGGCTCACCCAAGAAGAACTCGTCGCCCACGCCGGCTTGTCGCGCAAGACCGTCGCGAAACGGCTCAAGTCGTTCGCTGATGCCCTCGCCCGCGCCGCCGCCTCCCGAATGGAAAGGCCCGCATGAACGCCTTCTCGCACACCCAGCCCGCCCTGCCGCGCCGCGGCCCCGCCTGCCCTTCGGCGCTCGCCCTCGAGCAATTCGCCGCAAACGAGGCCACGGCGTTGACGGCCACGCAGCGAGCCCACACCGAAACGTGCGCCGACTGCGCGGGGTACCTGCGCGAGCTCCGCGCGTTTCAGGCCGAGTTCTTCGCCAAACAGCCTGAAGCGTTGTTCGCGGCGAAGCTCACCAGGCGTCTCGACGCCCAGGCCTCGAAGCGGCCCTGGTGGCGTCAGGCGTTCGGGCCGGCGCTCGCCGCCGCCGCTGTGCTGGGCTTGGTGGTCTGGCTGTCTTCGCGGCCCACGCCGTCGCCCGACGTCATCGAAAAAGGCGCGACGCGGTTCACCGCCGTCTTTCGTCGCGAGGGCACCGAAGCGCAAGCGCTCTCGTCAAGGTCGCTGCTGCGCACGGGCGACCAACTGCGATTCGGGTACCGAGCCCCACGCGAAGGTCACCTGGTCGTGCTGAACCGTGACGGCCGTGGCGCCGTCAGCAGCTTCGTGCCACTCGGAGCAGGCGCTCCGGTCAGGGTCGCGCCCAGCGAGCGCCTGATCACGCTCCCCGGCACGGTCGTGCTCGATGCGGCGCCCGGCCCTCAATGGCTGGTGGCCGTGTTCAGCGAAAGCGAGCTGAACCTCGACGCGCTGATCGCCCAGCTCAAAGAGGCCCCGGCCGACCACGAGCCGGCGGTCTCGTGCGCGGGCTGCGCCGTCGACGTGCTGCGCTTCGACAAAGAAACGGAGCGCTGACATGCATCGACTGGTGCGCGCCATGGCGGTGTCGTTCGCTCGATTGATGCGCGGCGCCGCGTGGTCTGCCCTCGGCGACTTCGCGGTGAAATCATCGGTCGCCGCCTGGGGCGTCGTGGCGTGGTCCTCCGTGTTCAGACTCGAGCTTTTCGCATTGAGCTTGTTCGCCCCATGTCTTCGCGCCGCCACGAAGAGTGGCGCGGCCCTGAACTCGGTGTTCGCTCGCCTCGTCTTCGCGGTGAAGTCGAGGGCCATACACCTGCGCGAAGAGGCGCTGCCCGGTGGCGCGGGGCGATCTTCGGTGTCCGCTCGCCTCGCCTCCGCAGTGAAGTCGAGGGCCACACGCCTGCGCCATGTGGCGCTGCCCGGTGGCACGAGGGCCATACACCTGCGCGAAGAGGCGCTGCCCGATGGCACGGGGCGGTCTTCGGTGTCCGCTCGCCTCGCCTCCGCAGTGAAGTCGAGGGCCATACACCTGCGCGAAGAGGCGCTGCCCGGTGGCGCGGGGCGCTCTTCGGTGTCCGCTCGCCTCGCCTCCGCAGTGAAGTCGAGGGCCACACGCCTGCGCCAAGTGGCACTGCTCGGCCGCACGAGGCCCTCTTCCGTGTTCGCTCGCCTCGCCTCCGCGGTGAAGTCGCCGACCCCACGCCTGTGCTCTGCCGCCGCGCGCCTGGCCCGCCCTGGCGCTCGGGCCACCCGAGCGTGGCTGACAGCGGTCGCGCTGATCTCCGCTGGTCCAGCCTTCGCGGCGACCCCCTTTCTGGTCGCCATTGGCGCCGACGTTGGCGACGCCGACGACGCCCCCCTGCGCTTCGCCGCGCTCGATGCGCAGCGGGTGACGTCGGTGTTCGTCGAGTTGGGTGGCGTGCGCGCCGAAAACGCCACGCTGCTGGCCAACCTGAGCGCGCCCCAGGTTCGCGCGGCCCTGGCGCGGGTCGAGCGCGACGTAACCGCCGCCCGCGCTCGCGGCGACGACCCGCTCTTGCTGCTCTACGTTTCGGCGCACGCCCAGCTCGGGCTTCTGCACTTGGGCGCGACCACGTTGCCTCTGGCAGAGCTGCGGGCCTGGGCCGAACACACCCAAGCGCGCCTCCAAGTGCTGATCGTCGATTCGTGTCAGAGCGGCATGCTCATTCGACAAAAGGGAGGCATGGCCGGAGCCGAATACGAAGTCGACTTCGAGCGAACGCCTCTGGCCGGCCAAGTGGTACTGATGTCGAGCGGCCCCGCCGAGCCGTCACAAGAATGGGCGTCGCTTGGAGGTTCGCTCTTCACCCACCACTTGCTGGCAGGCCTGCGGGGCGAGGCCGACGTCGACGGCGACGGCGCCGTGACGTTGGGCGAAGCGTACGGGTACGCCTACCGCCGAACACTCGTCAACGCGGCGAACAGCGGCCAACACCCGACCTTCGACTTCGACGTGTCGGGCACGGGAGAGCTGACCCTCACCGCCCCCGCCCGCGCCCACACCGCCTTGGTCTTCGACGCGAAAGCGAGTGGGCGGTACGTGGTCTCGAGCCAACCGGCGCCCACCGTCGTCGTCGAGGTCGACAAGAACGTTGGCCGTGAAGCGCGGCTCGCCCTCCCGCCGGGCCGCTACCTCGTGAAAAAACGGCTGGGCGGCGAAACCGGAGTCATGGAAGTGCTGCTCAGCGACGGCATCACCGCCAAAGTCGACGAAGCGGCGCTGTCGCGGCGCCCCGCGGCCGAGGTCGCGCTGAAGGGCGAGGCCTTCGAAGTGCGCGAGTCGACGCTTTCGGCCTTGGGCAGCTTCGAAACCGAGACCATGGTGGCGTCGGGCGGGCGCTGGCGCGCTGGCGCCGGGTACCGCAAGACCGCGGGGCTCTTCTGGTTTGGGGTCGCCTTGAGCGCCGGGTTCACTTCGTTTCGCGGGGTCGACCTGCGCGTCGACGAAGTGGCGGTCGCTCCGAGCGTCGCCGGCGGCGTTCGGTGGCACACCGGCCCCCTCGTCGTGCGCGTGGGGCCGCTCGTCGAGCTGCCCTGGGTTTCTCAGCGCGCCACCCGTGACCAAGAGCTCGAAATCGACCGGGTCTTCAACCGAGGCCCGCTGGCGCCGCGGCAGGCGCTCGGGGTCTCGTTCGGGCCGCACTTCGCGGTCGACTGGCGACTGGCGACGCGCCTCGTCGTCTCGGCGTCGGCCGACGCGCTCGTGCGGGCCCTCGCCGTGGCCGAGCAACCGACGTGGTCGTTTGGTCTGCGGGGCGGGCTGGCCGTGGGGGTGCTGTTTTGAGCCACTCGCCCTGGTCATTCTTGCTCGCGTTTGCGCTCGTCGTGTCGCTCGGGTGCGACCCCGCGTGGAGCGGGCATGCGCGAGGTGAGCCTTTGGTCACGCTGCGGGGGCAATTGCTCGAGGCCCCTGGGCGGGCGGTGTTGGCGCCCGTGCGCCTCGCCGTCATTTGGCTCGGAGAGGACGAGCGGCCGGTCGCCCAGACCAACGTCGTGGGCGTCTGGTCGGCCCCGTTCCCCACGAAGTGGGAAGTCAGCCTCGCGACGCTGCCGCCCCCAGGGGCCTTGCGGCGCCGCGCCGACGGCAGTCACGACGCCAAAGCCCGCGTCGTCTCGTACCTCGACACCGACGCCAATGGTGAGCTGGGCCTGTCGACGCCCGAGCGCGCCAGCACCGACATCGTCACCGGCACTTCAGAACCGTGGGCACTCTGGTACTTCGACGGCCAGCTGCCCGAGACCCCCTCGGCCCTTCAGCGCGGGTACAACTTGGTCGACGACCAGACGGGCGTGGCGCCGTTTTCGCAGTTCGTGCCGTTGGGGCAGACGGTGGCGCCCGACCTTCGCCGCTACCAGTGCGCGACGGCACCGTGCGCCGAACTGCCGCGCCGCACCCACCTCACCGGCTCGGTGGGCGTCGCCGGCACGAAGTCGGCCGTCGTCGTTCGCGTCGAAGACGAATTCGGCCTCTTGCCCGACAGCGCGCTCACCGTGAACGACGCGGTCGTGAAATTGAACGACGCCACCCACCGCTATGAGCTTTTGCAGGCGGCCGGGCCGGTCGTGCTCGCGGCGTTCAACACGCTCGTGGCCCGAACGCCGGGCGCGGTCGACGAAACGCTCGTGGTCGCCGTACCCGGGTCGTTCGCGATCACCGCCCCCGCGTTCGCCGCAACCGTCGCGCCCAACGCGGCCACCGACGTGAAGTGGTCTGCCGCCGCCGGCGCGGCCGAGTACGACGTCTCGCTCTACGACGCCGCGTTCGCCGTTCGCTCCCACACCACCACGAGCGAGCTGAGCGCGACGGTCGCAACGAGCGAAAACGGCGCCATGGTGCTCTCGGTCGAAGCGAGAGGCCCCGTCGCCAAGTCTGAAAATGGCAGCTACGTCATGACCTACGTCGGGCGCAGCCAACCCCTCACCGTGGCCCCCTAACCCGGCAGTCAGTTGATTTCGAGGTGGCAGGTCGCGTCGCACCCGTCGCCCGACACGGTATTGCCGTCGTCGCACTGCTCTTCGGCCGACGTCTGCAAGAAGCCGTCGCCGCACCGGCGAATCGAGCGGCACCCTGGCGCGCACAACCCGTAGAGACCCGAATTCACCCCGTCGTCGCACACTTCGCCCGCATCGGCGTCGACGTGTTTGTCACCACAATACGGGCCGCGTTCGAGGCACCCGGGCAGGCACTTGTCGTAGCCACCGTCGTTGACGCCGTCGTCACACACTTCAAAGCGTGTCACCACGCCGTCGCCGCAACGCCACGAACACACCGACTTCGGCGCGTTGAACCCGCGCAAGGTGAGCTTGTAGTTCGAGCCGGTCACGTGCCGTTCGGCCTGAAAGACCACGACTTCATACACCCCGCCGTCGCTCAGCCCGTATTGGCTCGCGTGGGTGCCGTCGAGCGTGACCCCAGCATCGAGCGCGACGTGCACGCCGCCCAAGTCAACCGCGAGGTGCCCGTTCACGAACACCCACACGTCGTCGTCGCCGATGAACTGGAGGTTTTCTTGGCCGGCGTAGGTGAACCAGTACCGCAGCTCGCTGGTGAAATTGAAGTCGTGCCCCGAGCGCGAGGCCTCCGTGCCGTCGCTCTGCCACCCGCGCCCATCGAGGGGAAAGAAGGTGGTATCGGCGAAAACGTAGTTGCCGCTGCTCTCGCGAGTCACCGTGAGGTGATCGATGACGGTGCGGTTGACCGTCGGGTCGTCGCGATACCATTGGTTGAAGTACGCGGCGCCGTGCGTCGTCGCGTGATTCTGGCTGGAGTTGTAGACGGGCTTGCCGTCGGCCCCCAGCCGGTCGGTCGTGATGCCCGTCTCGAACGTCGCCGTCTGGTAGATTTCGGGGTTGTCGAAGTCGATGTGGCCGTGCGGCGTCGCCGTGCCGCCGTCGTACGGCAAGAAGTCACGGTACACGACCGGTATGGCAATGGCGTCGGGCCCCGTCGGCGTTTGGTCGACGCAGGTGAAACCCATTTCAATGGCGCAGGTGGGCGAGCAACCATCACCGCCTCGCACGTTGCCGTCGTCGCAGGCCTCGCTCGGTGCGCGAATGCCGTCACCGCACACCGCCACGCAGGTGCCATTCGTGCAGCGGGGCTCGGTGTGGCAGTAGACGTCGCAGCCGTCACCCAAGTCGTGGTTCATGTCGTCGCACTGCTCGATGCCTTCGCGCGTGCCATTGCCGCAGGTGGTCGGCACGCAGCCCGCGTCGGTGGCGCAGCCCCAGCCCTCTTCAACGCGACAATTCTCGTTGCACCCGTCATTGGCCGACGTGTTGTGGTCGTCGCACTCTTCGAGGCCAGCCACGAGGCCGTCTCCACACCGCGTCGCCTGGCAGGCAATGCCCAAGGTGGGGCACGACCACCCGTCTTCGAGCGCACAGCTCGAGCTGCACCCGTCTCCCGAGGTGGCGTTTTGATCGTCGCACGACTCGCCGACGCCCAGGCGCCCGTCGCCACAGACGGCGGCCGAAACACACGCCTGCCCCGCTGTCGGGCACTTGAAACCCGGCTCGATGCCGCATTGCGAAGAACAGCCATCGCCCGAGGCCGCGTTGTGGTCATCGCACCGTTCACCCAGCTCGACGTTGAGCTGGCCGTCTCCGCATTGGGCAGCACCCGCATCGCTCGGCGCACCGGCGTCGAAGGGTGGCGAACCGGCATCGATGCCCGCGTCGCTGTCGATGGGCACGCAGGCATTGCCGAGGCACCGCTCATTGGCACTGCACGGGCAGGTGAGCTCGCTGCCGCACTGGCAGCTGGTGGCCACCAGCACGGCCACCATGAACAGGAGTACGATTCGTTGAGTGGCCACGGGTGCTCTCTGACCGATTCAGGCGTCGCCGCCAACGACAAAGTGCCCTGACAGACGCCGAAAATCAGGCGTTTGTGGGTGTCGCACACACGCGCGCGAACCCCTTCTGGCCGAACGAACTTTGCTACGGTGGAGGAACTTGCCGTCGTCGCCTGCTGTCAGTTCGAAAACCACCATGAGCCAATCGATGCGCGTACTGAGCGCGGCCCTCTTCGTTTTCGCGGCCGCAGGCTGCGTTCACACCCAAGGCTCGGCGACGAGCCACTCCCGGGTGCAAGAAGTTCGCTTCGACGAGGTCTACATTTCGGGCGACCTCGAGCTTCAGTCGTTGAACGACGAAGAATTGTTCGCCCACGGCACGTCGTATTTCGCCGCCGAAGACTACCGCCAGGCGGCGCGGTACTTCGGCCGCATCTGCGACTTTCACCCCCAGAGCAAACACCGACGCGCGTCGCTCTACAACGCCGGGTTGGCCCTCGAAAAGCTCAAGCAGTGGGAAGAAGCTTTCGTGCGTTTCAACGAATTGTCAGACCCCAAAACCGGCACGGGTGACTCCCTCGACGCGGCGTACCGCGTGGCCGAAGTGCTCTACCACCTCGAACGGTTTCCCGAAGCCATCGAGGTGCTCCAGACGATTGGCGCACGCAGCGACCTGTCGGCCGACAAGCGCATCGAAGCGCGGGTGCAACAAGGGGTCTGCGAAGTGCATTCAGGCCAAATGGACGTTGCCGAAAAAACGCTGCGCGACGTGCTCGCGTTCTACCAAGACCTGCCCGACCGCGACCTGGTCGACGAATATTTCCCCGGGCAGGCGCAGTTCTACTTGGGCGAAATCTTTCGGCTCCACTACGAGTCGATCGAACTCGACGGCAGCAAAGCCACCGACAAGTTGGCCCAAGACCTCGAGTACAAGTCGGAGTTGTTGCTCTCGTCGCAAGGCCACTACCTGCGCGCCATTCGCTTGGGCAACGGGTACTGGGCCACCGCGTCGGGCCAGCGCATCGGTGCGCTGTACGAAAACATGTACGACCACATGATCAACGCGCCCACCCCGAGCGACCTCGACGAGCGTGAAAAAGACACCTACCGCTCCGAACTGCGAAAAAAGATTCGGGTGCTGATCACCAAGGCCATTACCGTCTACGAGCGTACGCTCGAAGCCGCCGAGCGCATTGGCTCGGTGAGCCCTTTCGTCGAAGAGACCAAGCAGAGCCTGCAGCGCATGAAAGACCTGCTGCTCGCCGAAGCGAAGTCTGACGAGGCCCCCATGCCTCCGCCGCCCCCGCCGCCGGCGGGCAAGCGACCGCGCTCGTAGCCCGTGGAGCCGCTCTTCACCGCCGAACAGCTCGCCGAAATCAAAACCTACCATTCGGTACGGTACGTCGCGGTCGCGGTGAACACGGTGGTGTGGCCCGTGGCGCTCGGCGCGTTCGCGAAGTACGGCGCTGCGCCGCTGTACGCCTGGTGCGAGCGACGCACCGCGCGCTCTTCGAAGAGCGACCTCGGGCCTGTGGGTCGCGCGCTGGGCCGGGTGTGGCGCGGCCCGGGGTGGGCACCCGCCCTGCTCTTCGGCGTGGCGTTGCTCACGCTCTTGACCGCCGCGTACCTGCCCGTCGACTTCTATTTCGGCTTCGTGCGCGAACACGACTTCGGGCTGTCGACCGAGTCGGTCGGGCAATACCTCTTCGGCGAAGCCAAAGAATTCGCGCTCTCGGGCTTCGCCGTCAGCGCGCTCGCGTTCGGCGTCTACGGGCTCGCTCGGAGGCTCGAGGCGTGGTGGTGGCTCGTCGGCGCCGCGTCGGCGGTTCTGATGTTGCTCGCCACCTCGGTCGACCCGTACCGTTCTCGGCTGCACTTCGAGCAGGCTCCGCTGCACGACGAGGTGCTGCGGCCCCGCATCGACGCGCTCATGGCCCGGGCCGGCGTCGACGTCGGCGACGTGCTGGTCGAAAAGACCACCGAGAAGACCGTTCGCCTGCAGGCGTACTTCGCGGGCCAGGGCGCCACCCGCACCATCGTGCTCAACGACGCGCTCATCGCCGCGCTCACCACCGACGAAGTGTTGGCCGCCGTCGCCCACGAAGCGGGGCACGTTCACGAGTCGCGTTGGTTGGGCCGCGTCGGCAGCGTCGTCACGCTCTTCGCCTTCTTGTGGCTCGTCGAGTGGGTCTTTCGCCGCTCGGCCCGGCGCGGGTGGTTCGGCGTCACCGAGCGGGCCGACATTCGCACCGTGCCGTTGGTGTTGGTGCTCTTCGACCTGGGCGTCATGCTCGGCGCGCCGCTCAGTGGCTGGCAGTCACGCCAACGCGAACTCGCCGCCGACGCCTACGCGGTGTCACTCACCCACGACCCCACGTCGTTTCGGTCGATGCTCGTCAAAGCCGCCCGCATCAACAAGTTCGACCCCGACCCGCCGGCCTGGTTCGTGTACCGAGGCCTCACCCACCCCCCCATTTCAGAGCGGCTCGCGAAGCTCGACCGGCCGCCGCCACCGTAGAGAGACAACCATGTGCGCCTTCAGCGCACTGACCGTGGTTGGTGAAAGTGATGGGGGCCGCGCCCTACAGGTGTGGAGGCGAAACCACGGTCACTCCGAGGCGCTGCGCTCGATTCGTCGGCTCTCGCGCGCAACGAAGCGATAGCCTCGGGTGTCACCTGCCGTGAGACGCCCCGTGAACCATTCGCTTCGTTGTTCGGCCGTGCTGCTGGCCGCGTTGAGCTTGAACTGCGCGAAAGACAATCGCCCGGCCGTGGGCGTGGCCGTGCAGCGCGACGAACTCGCCGACGGCGGCGAGCTCGACGGCGGCTTCACCGAGCCCGACCTCAGCCCCTCGCGCATGGTTCGCCGCGTGCAGCTCTCGTTGTTGGGTCGGCCACCGACCCTCGAAGAACTCGACGCCATTGAGAATGCCGCGACGCCCGAAGCGCAAGAAGTGGCGCTCACCGAGCTCATCGACAACGACTTGAAGTCGGTCGAATTTTACCACCAGTCGATGCGGTTCGCGCACGACTGGTTTCGCGTCGGAGCGCACAACGAACACGCGAACATTTCGCACGGGTACTTCACGGGGCACCTCGCCATCGAACTCCATGAGTGCCCGGCGACGAGCGTGCACGCGGGCAGCCTCGGGTTGCTCAACAACTACCCCCAGTACGGAGACCCGCCGAGCGTGTGCGACGACCCGACGGCCAAGGTCAACGTGGTGCAACCCTGGTGGGCCCCCGACACCACCGTCTCGGTCATCGGCCGAGCGGGCAGCCCGACGCCCGAAACCGCGGTGAGAAAAGACGGAGTGTACGACTGCGGCGTGGCGAACGTGGGCGACCGGTCGAACTTGCCGTTCGACAATTCGCCGAACCCGACGTGCGGCTGCGGGCCCCACCTCGTCTATTGCATACCCCCCAAAAACGGCCGCCTCGCCAACACCTGGTCATTCGCGCCCAACGACGCCGAATCGTCTCGGCGCATTGCCAGCGAAGAGGTGGCGCGGCTCTACGCCCACTTGGTGTGGTACGACCGGCCACTTTCCGACTTTTTGGTGGGCAACTACACCGTCGCGCCGCTGTGGCTCAAACACATGTACGTGCGGGCCGCGCGCTTCGACGCCGAAAACGCCTCGCTCGACGAGTCGCGCTGGTGGGACCCCGCGGAGTGGAACACCCCCGCCGACCCCGAGCACGCCGCCGGCACTCCGCTCGCGTGGCACGAGGTGGTGAGCGAGAACCTGCACCCGAACTTGTTGTCGCTGACGCCCGGCCACGCCCTCGCCTCGGGCGCCGCCGCCTTGGCGCGCTCAGCGAAGTTCGACCCGCGCGTCGAGCCGTCGACCAGCTTCAAGGGCATACCCGCGGCCGGTGCGCTGACCACGCTCGTGGCCCAAGCGTCGTACACCCGAGAACGGGTGCGAGGCGCGCGCTGGCTCGAGACGCTCACCTGCCGCACCTTCGTGCCGCCCCCGCCCGACATCGTCTTCAACGAATTTCACAAAGACCCCGCCACCGAGGGCAACTGCCAGCACTGTCACGTGCTCATCGACCCCGCCGCCATCTTCTTCAAGCGCTGGAGCTTCACCGGCGGCGGCGTCGTCGTGCTCGGGGGCTTCGGCAAAGGCCAGTTCGCGACAACCACCGACACCACCCACGTACCGTTCGTGCGGTGGCTCAAGGCCTTCGACCCGGGCACGGTGCTGACGCCGGTCACGCCCGCGCAAGCCGCCCAAAACCCCGACGCCCGGTTCATCGACTACCTCGAGCCGCCGCAAACGTTGTTCGGCTCGTCGGGTGACGGCACCTACGGCCCCTTGGGCTTCGGCAAAATTCTCATTGAAACCGGCGAGTTCGACCGGTGTGCCGTGCGGCAACTGTACCAGCGGTTCGTCGGGCCCAAGCTCGAGCCCGGCACCCACGAAGCGCTCATTGAAGAACTGCGGGCGCGGTTTCTTGCCAACGACCGCAAAGTGCGACCGTTCGTTCGCGAATTGCTCAAGCGGCCTGAATTCAGAAAGGGGCTCTGACATGCGCTGGTCGATGTTGGCGCTCGTGGCGTTGGCCGGGTGCAAAGGCGTCATCAACGGCGGCGCTGGTGGCACCGGCCCCCACCCCCTGGCCACCGAGTGCACCACGCCCGCCGTGTACACCGCGCTCGCGACCACCTGTGCCGCCTGTCACGGCGAGGGCACGAACAAGCCGTACTTCGCGTCGCAGCAGGCGTTCGAAGCCTTGCTCGTCGCGAAGCGACAATGGGTCGTGCCGGGCAAACCCGACGAAGGGCAGCTGCTGCCGCTCTTGCGCGGCCAGGCCACCGGCTCCGTGCCGCAAATGCCTCCGGGCGAACCCCAGGTCGCCTTCGCGCGGCAAGCCGAGCAAGGCAACACCGCCATTTCGATGGCGACGATTCAGTGTTGGGTCGAAGGGCTCACCAACGCCACCGCGACCGCGCCCACCGGCCCCTTGCC
Organism: Myxococcaceae bacterium; assembly: GCA_044225205.1. Lineage (GTDB taxonomy): Bacteria > Myxococcota > Myxococcia > Myxococcales > Myxococcaceae > JAEUJT01. Next base: position 13,547 of record JBGAIY010000087.1, read on the forward strand.
CGTCGCCCGACGTTTGAGCGCCGAACAGATGGTCACCGCGCTCGAACAACAACTCGGCGTTTCGGGCAGCGCGACCAACCTCTCGACCTTCGGGCTCTCACTGCCCGACGCGATACCGAACACCGACGTGTACCGGCAACGCGACGAGAACTTCGCCGCGCTCGGCGGGCCGCATTGGCTCGAGAACCGCCGCCGCAACGACACGGTCAACCCCGTGTTCATTCAGACCTTCGTGAATGTGTCGCAGACCTATTGCCGCGCGGCGGTCACGGCGACCACGAACAACCGGGTGCTCAAGTACGCGAGCCTCGGAGACACCAGCGCTTCGGCGGCGGCGAAAATTCGCGACAACATTCGCTACCTTGGCCGGTTGTTGCTCTCGCAACGCCTGAGCGACGCCGACGTCGACGACTACTTCGCGCTCTTTGTTTCGCTCGAAGCGAACCGAACCACCGCGTGGACCGCCGTCTGCGCCGCCCTGGTTCGCGACCCACTGTGGTTGACGTACTGAAGAGGCCCCGATGCGCCAGAAGACACGACGAGACCTGCTCAAGTTGGCCGTGGGAGCCACCCAGTTGGGCCTGCTGCACCGGCTCGGGCTCGGAGGCGGCCCGGCGTACGCCAACACGCTCAATGGCCCCACCAAGCTGCTCACCATTTACGTGTCGGGAGGGTGGATACCCCAGTTCTTGTTCTGCCCGTTGCGGCTCAACGAAACCGACGCGCTCATGCCCAAGACCCAAATGGTCATCGGCGGCGGTGAGCCGTACAGCCACACCGCGGCCCACGTTCAAAAGAACCTCGACGGCACCCCCGCCGACGACGCCACGTGGGAAAACCGGCCCCTGCGCATGGCCCGCCTGTGGGACGAAGCCGAACTGAGCGCCGGCCGAAAAGACCGCCGCATCGCGCTGAACGACGGCTCCGGCTTGCGCACCTCGGCGCTCGGCTGGTCATGGGTGAATTACCAGCTGTGGCGCTACGCGTCGGTGCTGCACGGAGTCGACATGGGCACCGCCGCCCACGACAGCGGCCAGGTGAGCATGATGTGCGGCATCGCCGGGCCGAGCTTTCAGTCACCCGCGCTCCACGCGTTCGTCGCGAATGCGATGATGGCGCGCTTCCCCGACCGGGCGCTGCCCCACGTGAGCCTCGGCGGCCCCACCGGAGAACGGGTGAACCTGCCCCCCGAGACCGCCGCCATGGCCATGGCCAACATCGCCAGCGCGGGCAAACTCTTTTCTCAACGCGACACGACGTCGTGGGGTGGGCTCGGCGACCGCACCACCGGCCCCACCCAAAACTGGGACGGCACGAGCGGCCCCGACGCGAAGACGACCCGGCTCGAGCGCTTCATCAGCGACCGCGCGCGCCGCTTGGCGGGCAAGACCGGCAGCACCACCGACGGCTTGTACCGTTCGATTTACGAGAGCTACCGCGGGTACAGCTCGCTGCTCGCTAAAGACATCGTCAGCCGGCTCGAGGCGACGCCCGACTACGAATACGTCAACACCGCAGGCGCCCATTACCCCTTCTGGGCCGAAAATGGCTTCATGGGCTACAACTTGGGGTCATCGGTTGCGACGGGCGGCAGCGACGTCGTCACCAGCACGAGCCTCGCGCTCAAGCTGCTCAAGAGCGACCTCACCACGTCGATCAGCATGCTCATGCCCGCCGGCATTTACTTCGACACCCACAACGACTCGGAGTCGCACTTTCCCTACTTGCGGGCGACGCTTGAACAGCTGGGGCGGTTTCTCGCCGAACTCTCGCTGACGCCTTCGAGCACCGCGGGCAAGACCGTGCTCGACGACACGTTGGTGCTGGTCATGAGCGAGTTCGGCCGAACGTGGAACCGCACGGGCGGCACCGACCATTGGCCCACCACCAGCGTCATTTTCGCGGGCGGCAACTCGTTTCTGGCCCCGAACCGCATGGTCGGTGGCTTCAACACCATGGCAAACGTGGGCGCCGGCTTTCCCGGGTACATGGGAGAAAACATCACCATGCGCGCCGAAGACGGCCGCCTCATGGCGCAGGCCCGGCCTCCGCAGAGCCGCGATGTCATTTTCACGGCCCTCAAAATGTTCGGCATTGACGCGTTCTTGCCCGGAGGCCCGGGCGACGTCGTCGGTCTGCATTCGTGACCCGACTCGCCCGTTCGTGCGTCGTGGTGTTCGCCGCGGCCGCCCTGTCGTGCCGAGCGCCACCCAGCAGCACCTGCGCCATGCCCACCGTCGAACTCACGGTGGCCCCCAACCTCGACGACGACGACGGCGACGGGCGAATCGACGGGCTCGAACGACCACCGCCCCTCGCCGACGACGACGTGGTGTCGGTGACGTTCGAGGTGCCGGCCGGGTGCACCGGTTCGCTCGTGGCCGACTCACCCCAGGGGGAGCTGCGGTTGTGGCGACGCACACCCGAAGGCTGGGTCGCGAATTCGCGGCTCGTCGCGGGCCGCCAGAGCCGCCGCCGGCGCTGCGGGGCAGGTGCGCGTGAAGGTGCCTCCCGTCGTGCTGCGAACACCCGAGACGCCCGTCGCCGAAGTGTGGGTGACCGAGGTCACGGCCCAGGCGTTCGAGCCCACGTCGGCGTTTGTCGCGCAGCTGGCCGCCGCGCTGCCCGAAGGCGTCTCGGTGCGACGCTTGCCGGGTGACGCCGCGCGGGCCGACCGGTGGGTGCAAGACGCATTTCAAGCCGCCACCGTCGACGGGCGGCCACTCGTCATTCGCATGCCGCGCGCGGGGCCAACCCAGGGGCTCGGGTTGCTCTCGCAGGGGGCCGGGTTGCCGAGCGGCGTCGGCGTTCTCGGCACCGGCACGTTCAGCGACTCGCGCTTCAACTACGGAGGCAACGTCGAAGTGCTCTCGCCTCACCCGCGCTTCACCCAGGGCCGGCTGCTGGTCGGCGACTCGGTCGACCCCGCGCTCGGGTCGTGGTTCGAAGCGCAGGGAGTACAGACCCCCGCCATCACCGTGCCCACCGCGTGGCTGGCCTCGGGCCACGTCGACGACGTGATGCTGCCCCTGCCCTCGTCACCCGGGCGGGTGCGGGTGTTTCTCGCCTCGACGAAGGCGGGCATGCGCCTCGCCAACCAGGCCCCCGCCGCGCCAGCGCCATGGCGGCAACGCGCCTTCGCCGAATTCAACGAGGCCTGCCAACGTCAGCTCGACGCCGCCGAAGCGACGGTGCGCGCGGCGCTCGCCCCCACCGAGCTCGACGTGGTGCCGCTGCCGGTCGTCTTCGCGCCGCGCGTCGTCGACGGGCAGACCCTCGCGGTTTCGGCGTTGGCGAACCCGGTCAATGCGCTCGTCGTGGGCGGCACCGCCATCGTCGGGGCGCCCGACGTCGAGCCCGCTCCCTTGGCGGAGGCCTGGCGAAGGGCGGTCGAAGAGGCCTTGTCGGCCGCGTCGTTGACCGTACACTGGGTCGACGTCGCTTCTCTGACGCGCCACGGAGGCAGCGTTCATTGCGCGACCGAAGCCGTGGCCGCGCCCCAACCACGTTCAGGAGCCGATTGACATGTCGAACCTTCACCGCTTCGCCCTCGCAGCGGCCCTTTCATTCGCCGGGTGCTCGAAACCGGCGCCCGGCTTCGAAGGGGTTTTCGTCGACCCGTCGGGTACGGCCGTCGTCACCATTCGCGGCGGTAGCGTCGTTACCCGAGACGCCGCGGGCAGCGAGCTGGCCCACTTGACGTACGTCGTGAAGGCGAAAGACGCGACCGGCACGACGCTGTCGGTCAGCGACGGTGCGTGGCACCAAGAATGGCTCGTGACGCCCGACGGCCAAGAGCTGCACGGGGCGTCGAGCCCCGCGAAGGTCGTCTTTCGGCGCCGAGCCGAATGAAAAAGCCTCAGGGCGGGTGGGCCTCGCCAAGCCCACCCGCCCCCTCGCCAAGCCCACCCGCCCCCAAGGGGTCTGCAGCGCTTGTTTCTCAAACGCGCGACCTGGCCGACAGTCACGCCCCATTCACGCCCACAACGCCCGCGTGACCTGGCCACTGTGTTTGGTGGGTCACCCCACTTTCTTTCGTGGAGCCGGCTCGAGCGCGCTCAAGAGGTCGCGCGCCCGCGCACCGACGTCGTCATTCAAGGTCGACACGGCTCGCAAGTCATCGAGGCCCGACGGCTCTCCGCGTTTGAGCAACAAGATGCCGCGGCTCAGCAACGCCATGGGCATTTTCGGGGTGCCCTCGAGTGCTTGGGTGAAGGCGGCTTCGGCCGAACGGTCGTCACCGCGCTCTTGCAACGTCACCCCCAAGGCCGAGTGGGCGAACGGGTCGTGTGGGTTCAGCACCAGCAGCCCCTCGAACACCGCCGCCGCTTCTTCGAATTGCCCGCTGTCGATGAGGTCGAGCCCGACTTGGGCAATGCGGTCGGCTTCTTCGGCGGTGAGCCCCACTTCTTCGGCCAACGTTCGCGCGCTCAATGAATGTTCCTCAGCGCGTTCGACGAAATGTCTGACCACATTTTCGCGACGTTCGAGAGCATGGTCGAAATGGTCGTCTGGAGGTTCAGCAGAACCTGCAGCTGGCCGTTGAGCTTGGCGATTTCAGCCTGTTTCTTCGCGGCGTCTTCGGGCTTGTCAGACGCCTCGCTCGCCAACTGCGCGAGCCGCTGCTGCAGGGTGTCGATGGCGTTGCCCAAGCGCTCGAGCGCGCGGTCGCCCGTCGCGGCCTGCTGCGTCGCGGTCAGCGCCGAAGCGGTCGACGTGAGCGTGCCCAGCTGTTGCATGGCCGGTTCGGGCAAGGCGCCATTCGACACGGTCTTGCCGTCGAGCTGGGCCTGCACTTGCTTGCGATAGGCGACGAGCTCTTCGCGGCTGATGTTGCCGTCGGCGCCGGCGATCAACGTGAACATTCGCGAGTTGAGCAGCTTCGACGCGAGCTCGCGCGCATTCGCGTCGATGGTGGTGTCATTGGCGGCACATTCGAGGTCGTGCCGAGACAGAATGCCGTCGGGCGCGGCCCAGCCGGTGAAGTTGCGCTCGATGAGGTCGAAGTAGCTCTCGAGGTCGAGCTTGTTGAGCACCTCGAGCTCGCTCTTCAGCTCTTTGATTTCGGGGGGGTCGGTGTCGGCGTACCCGGCCCGTTGAAGCGCCTGGGTCTGCGTCAGCTTCGGCGGGTGGGCCGTGCGCTTGGGGTCGACGTGGGCACCGACGACGTCAGTCGAGTCGCCGTCGGCCTGCGTCGGCGTGGGCAGTGGCTGGGGCTCGTCGACCCCGACCTGCTGCGACTGATCGGGGCTGTGGGTGACAATCGTGCGTTCGCTTCTCATGTTCGGCTTTCCTCGTATGAAGTGGGGGTTCGTCGTCGACGGCGAACGGGGCATGAGCAGCCGGCATGCCAGCGCGCCGGGCCGTGAAATCGGGCCGTTGCGAAAGTCGAGTCGTCTCTCACGCGAGACGCCGGCATCTGGTACGAGCGGCCGCATGCGCGCCATGGGCCTCGATGTCGGTACGAAAACGGTGGGCGTCGCCATCGCCGACGAGCTCGGCTTTTCGGCGCAGCCCATCACCACGATTCGGCGCACCAACGTGAAAGCCGACCTCGCCGAAGCGTCCCGGCTCATCACCGATTACGGCGTCACCCACCTCGTCGTGGGGCTCGCGCTGAACATGAATGGGTCTGAAGGCCCCCGCGCCGAGCAGTGTCGAAAATTCGGAGACGCCCTTGGGGCCGCGACGAACCTCCCCGTCATTTACTGGGACGAGCGCCTCACCTCGGTCGCCGCCGAGCGCGCGTTGATCGAAGCCGACGTTTCGCGCAACAAACGCAAGAAGGTGGTCGACCAGGTCGCCGCCGTCTTCATTCTCCAGAGCTGGCTCGAAGCCCAACGCCCTCCGAGCGACCCCGCCGCGTCTCCGCCGCGAGACTGAGCACCTGACGCAATGACGTGAAATTGCATGCGCGCGGGGTGGCCTTGTCTCTGCACTGGCCCTGGCGCCATGAGCGATTCGACCATTTCTTCTGTTGCGGCCGGGGCGACGCACGGCCTGTACGGCCTCCAAGCGAGCGGCTCGGCCACGGCGGCCACCAGGGCGCCGAGCGCCCCGGCCGGCACCGACCGCGTCACCTCCTTTTCGTCTGCTGACCCCGAGCACCGGCCACTGGCCGCGAGCGACCTCGACGAGGCCCTCTCGCGAATCGCGAACTTCGCGTCGAACCTCACGGCCAATGGCCCCTCCGCCTCCGTCGGCGGTACGCGGTCGACCTCGGGCTCGTTTTCGACCACCGCCGTTCAGGGCTCGGGCCGCGCCAGCGTCACCGCCGGAGCCGAAGCCCACGCCGGTGCCAGCGCCACCCAATCGGCCGCTGGCGCCTCGGTCAAAGCCGGCGTTGGGGCCAGCGCCGAATTGTCGGCCGAAGCCTCGGGCACCCTCACCACGTCGTTCGGCACGGTGAGCGGCAGCGTGCGGGCGTCGGTCAGTGTCTTCGCGAATGCCGAGGTCTACGCGAATGCCAACACCGGCGGGGCGAATGCCGGGGCCTCGGCCAAGGCGGGCGCCCTCGCCGAGGTCGACGCCGCCGCAGCCGCTCAACTCGCGGGTGGGCTCGCGCAGGCCAAGGGCCGAGCACACGCCGAGTCGGGCAGCGGCGCCACGGCGACGGCCGACGTCTCCATCGGGTACGCCCCTCTCGAAGCCGCGGTTCGCGCGAGCGCCGGGTCGTTCGCCGGAGCACGCGCCGGCTTCTGTGCCAGCGCCGGGGTCGCCGGCGCCCATGTGACCGTGGCGGCCGAAGCCTGGGCCGGCGTCGGGGTGAAGGCCGAGCTCAACGTCGGCATCAAAGACGGCAAGTTTCACTTCGAGCTCGGCATCGGCGCGGCGCTCGGCATCGGTGCGTTTCTGAAAATCGGTTTCGAAATCGACCTGACCCAGCTCACCAAAGCCGTGGGCGACGTCGTTCACTTCTTCGGCGGCATCTTCGACGCGGTCGGCAAGCTGTTCGGCGGGCAAGCCGGCGACGGCTCGCTCGCGCGGTCGGTGGTTCAACAAGCCCTCGACGCCCTGGGCGCCGCGACGAAGAAGGTACCCGAGCACGCCGGGGTCGATGCCGGCGACGAAGCCAGTTCACTTCAACCGACGCTGGCCGAAGCGCTCGTTTGAGCTTCGGCCCCTCTCACCAACGACACGACCATGCTCACCATTGCTCCGCTGTTGCTCGAAGCCGAATCATACCTGGTGCAGTTCGACCTCGACCGGGCGGCCGCCCTGTACCAACGCGCGGCCGAACTCGACCCCCATTCGCCGCTGCCGCTCATCGGCATGGCCCGAGTGGCGCTGGCGGTGGGCGACGCACCGAGAGGCCTGGGCCTGCTCGACGCCGTGCTCGCCCGCTTTCCCCAGTCGGTCGAGGCACTGACCGTTCGCGCGGTCGCCCTCGAGACCCGCGGAGAAGTCGAGCCCGCCATCGCATTGCTCGAACGCGCGCGCGCCGCGGCTCCGAGCTACGGGCCCGCCGCGTACAACCTGGGCCGGCTGCTGGGCCTGAAGCACCGCTGGGCCGAAGCCACGGTGCACTTGCAGCGCGCGAGTGAATTGTTGCCCGAGGTGCCTGAAGTCGCGGTGCTCTACGGGACCGCCGCGTTTCGCGCGGGGCGCTTGGCCGAGTCGATCTTCGCGCTGCGCCGCTGCATTGAAACGTCGCCCTACTTCGTCGGCGGGTACCTCACCCTCGCCGACGTGCTGGTCGAAGCGGGTGAACTCGGCCTGGCCGATGAACTCTTGGCCAGCGTCGAGGCGCGTTTTTCCCGGTTGGCCGTCTTTCCTTCGAAGCGGGCGGCCATTGCGATGCGGCGGGGTGACGTCGACCAAGCGCTGCGGTACGCGAGGCGACAGACGAAGCTCGCACCCGACCTCGACGAAGGGTGGCTGCTCGTCGCCGTGCTCGAACTGCAAAAACTCAACGTCAACGCGGCCGAGGCGGCGGTGCATGAAGTGCTTCGCCGTCACCCGAAGAACTGGCGCGCCCACTACCAGCTCGGCGGCATTTACGAAGCGCTCAAGCTGCTCGACTTGGCGCAGCACGCGTACCGCAACGCCACGACGCTCGCCCCCGACGAATGGAGACCGAAGAACAACTTGGCCACGCTGTTGCTCGAGCACACCGAACTCGCCTCGACGCAACAGGCGCGTGAGCTGCTCGAGTCGGCCACGGTGCTCGCTCCGGCGGGTGAGCAATTCGTGCCCCGCTTCAACTTGGCGCTCGCCTGCTTCAAGTTGGGAGAGCGAGGGCCAAGCGAGCAACACGCCCGCGAAGTGGTTCGAACCGCTCCGCCGTCACACGAGTTGCACGAGCAA
>JBGAIY010000088.1:0-22400 GCA_044225205.1 Myxococcaceae bacterium
GCGTCGCCCTTGAGCAACCGCTCGACGCGAAACGACAGGTCGTCGAGAGCGCTGAGCGCGGGGCAGACCGCCTTGCACTTGGCGGCAATGCGCGCCAACGAGCGGGTCGCCTCGACGACGACGCGGTAGTCGGGGTCGTCGAGCAGGTCTTTCAGCGCTCCGACTTCACCGTCGGTGCCGACGTCGCCGAGCCCCCGGGCGCACACCGCGCGAACTTCAGAAACGTCGTCGTGCACGCACGCCGCCAACCCGACGCGGGCGCTCGGGTTCTTCGACATGGCGAGCGCATACGCGGCTCCGAACCGCGTGGCGGTGGGCGTTTCTTTTCGGGTGAGCACCAGCAGCGCGTCGTAGGCCCGCGCGGGCAGCGCGGCTTGGCCGTTTTTCTGGGCCACGCCCAGCGCCACGGCGGCTTTCGCCCGCACGTCAGCCGGCACGGCGAGCCGGTCGACCAAGCGCTCGACCGCTTCGACGCTCGCCACCCGCCCCATGGCTTCGAGCAGGGCCAACTTCACGGCCGCGTCTTCTTCTTCGTCTTCGGCGGCGAGCAGCGCCAGGCCGAGTTTCGACTTGACCGGCTCGGGCAAGGGTTCCCACGAGAGGCCGAACAGGCCGACGGCGAAAGCCGCTTCGAGGCGGGCTTGGGCGTCGGGGTCAGACAGCCCTTTGACGACCGCGTCGGCCGTGTCGACGTCTTGCAAGCGGCCGAGCGCCAACAAGCCTCGTGCCCGCACCGCTGGGTCGTTCGCCGTCAGTGCCAAGAGCACCAACTTGCCGTCGCCCAACGAGCGACGGTCTTCGAGTTCGGCGATGTCGGCGAGGTCTTTCGCGCTCGCCGAACGGTCGGCGTCGAACGACGTCGACGACAGGGTGCATGAACAGGCCAGGAGCGCGAAACCGAGAAACCGCATGGGGTGGCGGTCTATACCAGCCCTGGCCGCTTCGACAGCCCGAGGGTTCAGCGCGCCAAGCCTGCGTTCTCGAGGTACAGTGGCGCGCCATGCGGTGCCCGAGCTGTCACACCGAAGTGCCCGACGACGCGGTCGTCTGCCCTTCGTGCGAAGCCGTGGTTGACCCGTCGCTGTTGAACCTCGAGCCCGGGCCGTCGAAGCCGTCGGCACGCTCGGGGGCACGCAAAGCGGTGCGCAAAGGTGCGCCGCTTTCGGGCGTGAAAAAGCGGGCCTCGCGACCGGCCCAAGCGGGCGACGAAGACACCAAGAACGAGCGGGGCGGTGAAGCCCCCGGTGACTGGCGCTCACGTTTGTCGGCCGAAGACTGGCAACAGTCACCCAAGAGCAAGCCGGGCGCCGCCCCCACCAGCGCGACGCCGGCCACGACCACGGCCACCGAGAACGCCGCCCCAGGTGCAGACGACTACGACCCCGATGTCGACCCCGTGCGAGGTCGCATTCGGCGGCGCGCGAACCCCAATTTCGTCGCCGACAAGGGTCTCGACGCTGACGAATTCATGAGCGAGGCGAAGGCGTTTCTGAACGGCTTGTCTGGGCCCGACAAGCTCACGTTCTTCGCCGCCGTGACCATGGTCGTCGCCTGCTTCTTTCCGTGGAAAGAGACGGTCGTCGAAGGCGAAGTGCCTGGGTTGATGAGCCAGGGGGTGCTCGTCTTTTTGCTCGGCGGCGTGGTCATGGGCGTCATCGTCGCCCGCACCCGCGACGTGTTTCCCAAGCTCAACAAGCTGTTTCTCTGGGTGGCTCAAATTGGCGCCTTGGGCTTGAGCGTCGTGTGGGTCGTCGTCTGCATGAAGCTCTTTTGGGACCCCACCCTCGCGCGGGCGTCTATCGGCAACGAGCAGATCTGGGTGTCGAAACCCAGCTTCGGTGCCATTTTCGCGCTCATCGCCGCGGTCGTCGGCGTCGTTGGCACGGTGCTCGAGCTCAAAGGCTAAAGCCCGCTTCAAACGGCACGGGAGCGGGGAAGACGTGCCACCGCGGGTGGCGCGGCCAGAAGTTTTGAGCGCCGGCCGCGGGCCGTTGAGTATGCTTCGGGCATGGGTACTCCGCTCGAGCGACTCGAACGCGCGTTGTCGGGCGTGGTGCTGGGGCAGCCCACCGTCATCGCCGACCTCCTCACGACGTTTTTGGCCCGTGGGCATGTGCTGCTCGAGGGCGTGCCCGGGGTGGCGAAGACGCTGCTCGCGCGAAGCATGGCCCAAGCGTTGGGGCTGGGGTTCACGCGCATTCAGTTCACCCCCGACCTGATGCCGAGCGACGTGTTGGGCACCAGCGTCTTTCGCCCGCAAGACGGCTCGTTTCACCTCTCGAAAGGGCCCATTTTCACTGAGGTTTTGGTCGCCGACGAGATCAACCGAACGCCGCCCAAGACGCAGGCCGCCCTGCTCGAGGCCATGGAGGAGCGCCAGGTCACCATCGACGGTGTGACCCACCCGCTCGCCACCCACTTTTTCGTGGTGGCCACCCAGAACCCGCTCGAATTGGAGGGCACCTACCCTTTGCCCGAGGCCCAGCTCGACCGGTTCATGATGCGGGTGCGCGTGGGGTACCCCGACGAAGCGGCTGAAAAGCGCATGCTGCTCGGCTTTCACGAGCGGGGCGGCGTGGCCCCGAAGGTCGAACGGGCGCTCGAGGCGGGAGAACTCGAGTCGCTCCAGCGCGACGCCGCCACGGTGACCTGCGAGCCCAGCATCATCGAATACGCGGTGCGGCTCGTTCGAGCGACGCGCCACAACCCGCGCTTGCGTCTCGGGGCGTCTCCGAGGTCGGGGCAGAGCTTGCTGGCGGCGGCGAAAGCGCGCGCGGCCCTGGGCCAGAAGCGCTTCGTGACCCCCGACGACGTCAAGCATGTGGCCGCTTCGGTGTTGAACCATCGGTTGATCGTCAAAGCCGAAGCCGAGGTCGACGGCGTGTCGGCCGACGACGTCATTCGGCAAACGCTCGACCAAGTCGAAGTGCCTCGGTGACCCCATGCCCTCGCCCCACGCCGCGCGCCTGAAATTGTACGAAACGCACTTGGGCGAGCTTGACCAAATGTTCAAAGACCCCGAACGCCAAGGGCCGCTGCCGGCGGTCGACGTCGTGGCTTTCGAGCGCGACTTTTCGACCGAAGAAGACGAAGAAGACCCGGGTTGGGTGTTGGTCACCAGCGGCATGAGCGACCGGCGCATGACGTTCGACGCCGAGGCCGAGTCGAACGAGGGCGGTTTGCGCCGCAGGGCCGAACTCATTTGGTACGTGCACGAGCCGCAGGCGCCGCACATCGCGCACTTGCGGTGGCTCGCGAAGTACCCCTTCATTGATTCGACGTGGCTCGGCTTCGGTCACACCGTGCCGTTGCCCGAGCCCATTTTCGAGCGGTCGAAATTGACGACGTCGCTGTTGCTCAAGCCCATCGTCACTCCCGAGCAGCAAATCGCCGAAGAACTGGTGGTCGACGGAGACGCCGTCGAAATGTTGACGCTGCACCTGCTGACCGACGACGAGCACCGGCTCAAACAACGCGAAGGCGTGAACGCGATTCTCGACCTGTTCGACTCGAGCGACTACCCGCTGTTGCTCAATGAGCGCCGCGGCTCACTGTTGCGGCCATGACCGTGGTGCCGACCAGCCGCGCAGTGACGTTGGCGGCGCTGGGCTTGGTGCCCGCGGTGCTCGCGGTCGTGGCCGGCCCGCTGGGGTGGTTGGCGCTGGTCGTCGACGTGGTGGTGCTCGCTTTGGTCTTCGTCGACTTTCGGCGAGCGCCGCGCCCGCCAGACGTGCGGGTCACTCGGGTGGTCGACCCGGTTGTGTCGTCGGGCGTGCGTTACCCGGTGCACCTGCGCTTCGAGAGCCGGGGGCCCGCCTTGCGCGGCGCGTTTCGAGACTCGGTGCCACCGGGGCCGACGGTCGAACACACCCACCAACCCCTCTCCGTGCCCGGGCAGGGTGAAGCCACGGCGACCTGGCAGTTGCTCGCCCGTGACCGCGGTGACGTGCGTCTGGGCGACGTGTGGGTGCGGCTCGAGGGGCCGTGGGGGTTGTGCGCGCGGCAGTTCTCGGTGCCAGCGGCGACCACGGTCAAGGTTTACCCCGACTTGAGGGCGCTGGGCCGCGACGCGCTGTCGCTCGCGCGGGCGAACGACGATTCGGCGAAGCGGGTGCTTCGGGTGCGGGCCGAGGGCCGCGAATTCGAGTCGCTGCGCGAATACCGCCCGGGAGACGACCGCCGCCTCCTCGACTGGAAAGCGACCGCCCGGCTGGGGCGCGGGGTCGTTCGCGTGCATCAGCCCGAGCGCAACCAGACCGTGTTGTTGATGATCGACTGCGGTCGCCACATGGCGGGCGAAGTGCTGGGCCGCCGCAAGCTCGACCACGCGGTCGACGCCGCCTTGCGCGTGGCCAAGGTGTCGCTCGACCGAGGAGACCAGGTGGGCGTCATGACGTTCGCCCGAACGGTGAAGTCGTGGCTGCCTCCGGCCAAGGGGCACGAGCAGCTCCATGCGCTGGCGCAGGCGCTCTACCGCGTCGAAGCGACGTTCGAAGAAAGCGACTACGGCGCGGCGCTCGACGTGGCGTTCGCGAAGCGCGCGCGGCGCTCGCTCGTCGTCATCATGACCGACGTGGTCGACCACGAGACGTCGTCGCCGCTCATCAAGCGGGCGCTGCGCCTCGTACCCCGCCACCTGCTGCTCATCGCGTCGATGCGAGACGACGACCTGCACCGGCTCACCCTTCAGGTGCCGACGACTTCGGGCGAGGCGCTCGAGCGGCTCGTGGCCACCCGACTCGACAACGAGACCAAAGCCACGGTCGCCCAATTGCGCGACGCGGGTGCGCATGTCTTGCGCGTACCGGCCCAAGATTTTGGGCCGGCGTCGGTCAACGCCTACCTCGACATCAAACACCGTGGGCTGCTGTAGCGCCCTGTCGTTCGGCTCCCAAGCCGACTGAAGTGCGATAGCCTCTCGCGGCCGTTCGACACGAAGTCGGAGACCACAGATGCCGCGTTACGAATTCAGCGATGGGAGTTCAAACAAGTTTTGGGAAATCACCCTGCAAGGCAATGGCTTCGTGGCCTCCTGGGGCAAGATCGGCACCGCCGGGCAGTCGAAACCACAGACCTTCGAGAGCGCCGAAAAAGCGAAGAAAGAATACGAAAAGCTGATCGCCGAGAAGACGAAGAAGGGCTACCAGCTCGTCTCCTCGGGCTCGCCCCCTGCGAGCGCGAAGCCCTCGGCCCCAGCCGCGGCCGCCAAGAAGCCAGCCCCCGCGCCGACCCCGAAGAACGACGACGACGACGGAGACGAAGATTCAGAAGCGCCGGCCGCGCGAGGCAAGGGCCGGCGGTTTGAGTTCGTCGAAGACGGCTCGTCGAAGTTCTGGGAAATCGAGCTCGAAGGAGAAACCTTCACCGCGCGGTGGGGTAAAATCGGTACCTCCGGCCAGTCGAAAACCCAAGAATTCGATTCGCCCAAAGAGGCGCGGGCCGCGGCCGAGAAGCTCATCAACGAGAAGCTCAAGAAGGGCTACGAAGAGGTCGGCGGCGGAGACGACGCTGAAGGCGACGGCGACGGCGGAGGCGACTTTCAGTGGAACGCCGACTGCGAAGCCGCGATTCTGAAAAACCCCGAAGACCCGAAAGCCTACCTCGTGTACGCCGACTGGCTTCAGTCGCACGACAACCCGGTGGGCGAACTCATCGCGCTCCAGCACGCGAAAAAAGAAAATTCTGACCAAGCGAAGGCGATCATCGAAGAGAACTTCGAGGCCTGGTTCGGTGAGGCCGCCGCCGAGGCCCACGAAGCCGAAGACCTCGACCTGACCTGGCGTTGGGGCTTCATCGACTCGGTGTGGTGTGGTCACCAAGGCTACGACTCGAGCAGCGATGCTCCTGAAGTGTTGAACCGGGTGCTCAGTTCTCCTTTGGCGCGCTTCGTGCGCAGCGTGACGTTGGGGCTCACCGACTACGAAGACGGCGAGCCCCAAGCGCAAAACTTGGTCGACGTGCTCGTCAAGCGCGCGCCCCAGGCGTTGCAGCGGCTCGAAGTGGCCGACTTCGAGTACCCCGACGACACCGAAATGTCGTGGGCGCACCCCGGAGACATGAAGAGCGTGTGGAAAGCGATGCCCGGGCTGCGCGAGGTCGTCTTTCGCGGCGGCAACCTCGAAGTCGGCAAGATCGACGCGCCCGAGCTGAAGTCGTTCACCATCGAGACCGGCGGTCTTTCGAAAGAGAACGTCGAGAACATTCTGGGCGCCAAGTGGCCGAAGCTCGAAACGCTCAAGATCTGGCTCGGGCAAGAGAACTACGGCTTCGAGAGCAGCCTCGACGACTTCAAGCCGCTCTTCGACGCCAAAGGCCTCGGCTCGGTCAAACACCTCGGCATCATGAATTCAGAATTCGCCGACGAACTGATACCCGCTTTGGCGAAGTCGAAAATCTTGAAGCAGCTCGAGACGCTCGACTTGTCGCTCGGCACGCTGACGACCGACGGTGCCAAAGCACTCAAAGAGCACCTTGGGGCGTTCAAGCACCTTCAGTCGTTGAACCTCAAAGAGAACCTGCTCGACGAGGAGGGCATTGCCTTGGTGAAGACGCTGGGGCTCAACATCATTGACGCCGAAGACCAACGCGACTTCGACCCCGAATACCGGTACTCGGCAGTCGGCGAATAGCCGCGACTCGGCACCCAAAAAAACAGGGGCGCGAGCCGATTCGGTTCGCGCCCCGTTTCTGGTCGTCACCGCTTCGGCGTTCGACTCACTTCAGGTGAAAGTCGTCGCAGGTGATCGGGTAGAGCACGTTCGTGTAGCCAGCGTCGGTGCCGGGCACGTTGCCGTACGCCTTGAAGCACGCCGAGTCGGTGCCGCCGTCGATGCAGGCGGTGTACGAATACGAGTCCCACACTCCAGAAATGCTCGAGAATTCGACCATGCCGCCGTCGAGCGCGACCAAGCGGTAGTCGCACGGGCTGGTGCCGCCGTCGGGCAAATAGCCACCGTCAACGTCGAACGTCGCGTAGGTCAAGAAGTTGTTCACGAGCACGCCGTTCGACAACTGAAAGCCGAAGTAGCGGTTGTCGCCCGGCACCATCGACGCGCGCTTGAGCGCCAACGGGTTCGGTTCAGAAATCGTCAGGTCGGCGGTGATCTTGACGCGCGAACCGGCGTACGACGAGTTCGCCTTCAGGCCTCCGTCTTCGCCGAACGTGCCGTCGACCATGTTGTCGGGCAAGGGGGCGACGGTCGAGGTCTTGGTGATCTCGAGCGGTTGGCAGTTGAGCGCCACGGTGCAGGTCGCCGGGCGGGTCGCCTTGGGTATGAAGTAGAATTGCTGCTTCACCAGAACCCGGTTGTATTCGCGGCCCGTGCCGTTGAACTCGCCTTCAGACCCCAGGTAGCCCTTGATGTCGAGCACGTCGCCGACGGTCGGCGAATAGTCGTACGGCGGGTCACAGCGAAACTTGCTGACCCAAATGCCACTGTGGGCCGCGTTCGGGTCGGCCACCCAGAAGCTCGCATTCACGCCCGGCGTCGAGCCGCCGTTGCAGTTCGACCCGGAGTTCGACTTCGCGGCGAAGGAAACGGCGGTCACCACGACGCCCTTCAAGTTCACCAGCTGCGCCGCTTTGGCCGAGAAGAACGCCGCTTTGCCGGCCGAAATGGTTTCGGGCAGTGAGGTGCCGGCGTCGGTGCCGGTGCCCGCGTCGGTGCCCGTGCCGCCACCCGTACCGGAGTCGACGGTGCCGCCGCCGCCGCCCGCTCCGCCGCCGCTCGCACCACCGCCTCCAGACCCTCCGCCTGACCCGCCGCCGCTGCCACCGCCCGAGCCCGCGTCGTTGCCGGTGGGCCGAGCCGCGCACCCAATGCACACCAGAGAAACCATCAACAATGAACGAAAGGTCATGAGACAGACTCCTGAGTCGTAGATTTTCGTGTTGCGCGCCCGTACAAGCACGTCACTCGGCCGCATCGGCCTTACACGAGCGGTCACACTGCGGCAAGCAACGGAGCAGCGACATGAAGGCCATTGGTTTTCGAAAACACGGCGGCCCCGAAGTGCTCGAAGTTCTTGAACTCCCCGTGCCCGAGCCGCGCGCTCGAGAAGTGAGAATCAAGGTTCGGGCCGTGGCGCTCAACCACCTCGACGTGTGGGTCAGAACGGGGTGGCCAGGCCTCAAGGTCGCGTTGCCGCACGTGCTGGGCAGCGACATCGCCGGCGTCGTCGACGCCGTGGGCGCCGAGGTCACCGACGTGAAGGTCGGTTCAGACGTGGTCGTGAACCCCGGGTTGTCGTGCGGCGTCTGCGAGCGGTGTTTGTCGGGCGCAGACAACTTGTGCCGCGAGTACGCCATTTTGGGCGAACACGTGGCCGGGGGCTATGCGGAGTACCTCTGCGTGCCGCGGCAGAACATGTTGCCGAAGCCCCGCGCCTTGAGCTTCGAACAGGCCGCGTGCGTGCCGCTCACCTTTCTCACCGCGTGGACAATGCTGGTTCGCCGAGCCGAACTGCGGGCCGGAGAAACCGTGTTGATTCACGCGGCGGGTTCGGGTGTCGGCAGCGCGGGCGTTCAAATCGCCAAGTTGCTCGGCGCCCGAGTCATTGCGACGGCGTCGACCGACGAAAAGTTGGCCAAAGCCAAGGCGCTGGGCGCCGACGACGTCATCAACTACGCGACGCACGACTTTTTCGAAGAAGTGAAGCGGCTCACCAACAAGAAACTGGTCGACGTCGTGTTTGAACACACGGGCGCGTCGACGTGGGCGAAGTCGGTCGCCTGTTTGCCGTACGGAGGCCGCCTGGTGACCTGCGGCGCGACGGGCGGCCACGACGTGGCGCTCGACTTGCGCGTGCTGTTCTACAAGCGCTTGTCGTTGTTGGGGTCGACCATGGGCAGCAAGGGTGACTTGTTCAGGGTGCTCCAGCTGGTCGACGAGGGGCGGCTCAAGCCCGTGCTCGACCGCGTCTTGCCTTTGACTTCGGCCGTCGAGGGCCACACCTTGCTCGCCAACCGCCGCTCTTTCGGCAACGTGGTGTTGACGCCATGACGGCCGCCCAGCCTGCCGTCTTCGTGGTCGACGCGGTGCGTACGCCCATCGGCAAAATTCGAGGCTCGCTCAAAGACTGCCGCCCCGACGACCTCGCCGCCCTCGTCATTCGCCGGGTGCTCGAGCGCAACGGCGTCGACGGCCAGCTGGTCGAAGAAGTGTACGTCGGCTGTGCGAACCAAGCCGGAGAAGACAACCGCAACGTCGCACGCATGGCCGTGCTGTTGGCTGGCTTGCCGAACGAAGTGCCCGCGGCCACCGTCAACCGGCTGTGCGGCAGCGGCCTCGAGGCCATTGCACAAGGCGCGCGCCTGATTCGGCTGGGTGAAGCCGACGTGGTGGTCGCGGCCGGCGTCGAGTCAATGACGCGCGCGCCCTGGTCGGTGCCCAAACCGAGCGAGCCGTTCGCGAGCGGCAAATTCGAGGGCTACGACACGTCGCTCGGCTGGCGTTACCCGAACCCCAAGTTGGCCCAGCGGTTTCCACTCGAGCAAATGGGTGAGACGGCCGAGAACGTGGCCGAGCGGCTCGGGCTCGGCCGCGAAGCGCAAGACCAGTTCGCGCTCGAGTCGCACCGAAAAGCCGTGGCGGCGGCCACGTCGGGGCAGTTCGCCGACGAGCTGGTCAGCGTTGAAATACCTCAGAAAAAAGGCTCGGCGGTGTTGGTGACGCGCGACGACGGGCCGCGCGCCGACGCGAGCCTCGAAGCGTTGGGCGCGCTCAAGCCCGCCTTTCGCGACCAGGGCACGGTGACGGCCGGCAATTCGTCGACCTTGAACGACGGCGCCTCGGCCGTGCTGTTGATGAGCGAGCGCGCCTTGGCTCGGTCGGGGCGCTCGGCGCTGGCCCGGTTCGTTTCGTCGGCGACGGCCGGCGTCGACCCACGGTTCATGGGCCTGGGCCCCGTGCCGGCCACGCGGCGGGCGCTGAGCCACGCGGGGTGGCGGCTCGACCAGGTCGACTTGGTCGAATTGAACGAGGCTTTCGCCGCGCAAGCGCTCGGGTGCGTCAAAGAGCTGGGGCTCGACCTGGGCCGCGTCAACGTCAACGGAGGCGCCATTGCGCTCGGCCACCCACTCGGCATGAGCGGTGCCCGAATCGTCACCACGCTCGTGCACGCCATGAAACGGCGCGGGGCCACCAAGGGGCTCGCGAGCATGTGCATTGGCGTGGGCCAGGGCATCGCCGCGACCTTCGAGGCCCCGTGATGCACCCGTTCTTCACCGGGCTGCGCGCACCGCTGCACATTTCGCACCGCGGGGGCGCCCTGCTCGCCCCAGAAAACACGCTGCTGGCTTTCGAGCGCGCGGTCGCTTCGTACCGAACCGACATGCTCGAGCTCGACGTTCACGTCACCCGCGACGGCGAGGTCGTGGTCGCCCATGACCCGACGGTCGACCGCTGCACCGACGGCAGCGGGGCATTGGCCGAGCTCACCTGGGCCGACGTCGCCCGCCTCGACGCCGGCTTTCACTTCACCGACCCGAACGGCGTGCCGTTTCGCGGCCGAGGCGCTCGAATACCGCGGCTCGGCGAGGTGCTCGGTGCGTTTCCCTCCGTTCGACTCAACATTGAATTGAAAGACGAGCGCGGCCTCGATGCGTTCGCCACGCTGCTGGGTGAAGCGCGCTGCCTCGACCGCGTGTGCATTGGCAGCGAGCACGACGTGGTGGGCCGCGCGTTGACCGAACGGTTGCCCGACGCGCTGCACTTCTACCCGCGCGACGCGCTCGCCGCGTTCGTCTTGCCCATTCGGGGCGGCGACGAACCCGAAGACGACGGCCGCTACACCGTGCTCGACATGCCGCTCACGTACTTCGAGGTGCGGCTGTTCGACGAGCGGTTGGCGCGCGAAGCTCGGCGCCGCGGCAAGTGGGTCAACGTGTGGACAGTCGACGACCCGACCGAGATGCGCGCGCTCGTGGCCGAGGGCGTGGGCGGCATCATGACCGACCGACCCGACCTGCTCCGCCAGGTGCTCGACGAAGCGGCTCCCCGGCCCCCACAAGCCTGATCAGGGGGTTCGAAGCAGCACGCCGCCGGCGGCTCCAGCGTCAGCGGTGTGAACGTCGGTGAAGCAGTCGACCGTTTGGCAAGCGCCCAGGGGTATCGCGCTGGCCACCCCACGAGCGCCGCCCGCGTCGGGCAAGAGCGCCAGGTTGAGCAGCACCGAGCCATTCGGGTGATGCACGTGCGCACCGGTGGCGACGACGTCGCCAGACCACACGGCTTCATAGCGTACGGTGAGGCCGACGGTTTTGAGGAGCAGCTGCACGCCGCCGCTGCCGGGGTGGTCGAAGCCGGCCACGGGGAGCAGTGGGCCCGCCGAAATCTGTTCGCCGGCTTGAACGAGCTGGCCGCGCAGGTGCGGGCCAGCGTCGTCGGCGTTCGGGAGCCAGGCCGTCGCCCGCCCCTCTTGCACTTCGCGGAGCACCGCGGCACCGACGTCGACGACCCCCGCGACGGGAGAGGCCCCAGAGGCGCTCACCGGGTCGACCAACCCTGGCCCGAACAGCGGGGCGATGGTGTTGAGCAAGCTCACCTTCGCCACCGTGGCTCCGCCGTCGTGGTCGAACCGGTATCGCATCGACCAGGTGGGCCCACCGTCGCCCACGAACGAAACCAGACCGCGGCCTCGCTCTCCGCCGCCGTCGGGCAAGAGGCCACCGAGCTCGTCGACGTACAGCGTGACGACGAAGACGCCGCCGTCTCGCAGGGCGGGCGGAGCCCCACCGGCATCGACCGGGCCCCCCGCGTCGGGTCGACCGGCATCGGCTGGCGCCCCGGCGTCGAACACCCCCGCGTCGGAGGCCCCGGCGTCGACCCGGCCCGCGTCTGGCGCCCCAACGCCGGCGTCGGCGGCCGACGACGGGCCCGCGTCTGCGTCGCCTTCTGGTTCACCCGCGTCGGCGCCTGAGTCAACCCGGGTGACCGTGGTTGGGGTGAATTGGCAGACCCCCCGCACACAGGCGGCGTTTTGGCCCGCCCCGCGACGGGCGAGACAGTCGTTCGAATCGAAGCACTCCGGCTCGCAGGCCGTTGCCACGAAGAGCGACAAGGCGCCCCAACACCACCGAGAAAAACGGGCCACGCGTGTCAGCGTAGCAAGCTCGTCGCCGAACTTCGAACCAGCTAGAACAGTTCAATGGTTTGGCGGCTCGACGCACTCGCGCAGCGATTTGCCCACGCGTTGGTGCGGCGCCCCTCTTTGACGGCGGCCTGGCTCGTCGGGTTGTTGGCGATCGCCGCCGTTCGACTGCCGAGCATCACCGTCGACGCCGGCACGAGTTCGTTCATTGCGGCAAAAGACCCCGCGCGCGTGTTTCAAGCCACCGTCGAACGCCAGTTCATTGGCGAAGACCTCCTGTTCATCGGCTACGAAACCGACGACGTCTTTTCGGAGCACGCCCTGCGTGAACTGAGGGCACTCGACGCCAAGCTCTTGGCCATTTCAATGCCGGTCGACGGAGGCACGAGGCCCCTCGTCGACGACGTGGAGAGCCTCACCACCGTCAAAGACGTCGACGGCGCCGACCAGAGGTACCGCACCGTGCCGCTGGTGCCCGACGACATACCGACCGACGCCGACGGCCTTCGCCAAGTGCGGGCGCGGGCGCTCAACAACCCGATGATTCGACAGTCGATGCTGTCAAACTCGCCCGGCGTCGCGGGCATCATGGTGCGCTTGGTGAAAGGGTTAGACGACGAAGCCTTCGCCGTCGTCGTCGCGCGGGTGCGCGCGCTCATCAACGAAGGGGCGGCCGGGCCAACCCGCTACTACCTCGCCGGAGACCCGGTCGCGACCGTCGACACGGCGACCTACCAAGAGCAAGACCTCGAACGCTTCATACCCATTTCATACGCGCTGCTCATGGGGTCGATGTTGCTGTTCATGCGCCGCGTGCTGGGCGTCGTGGTCGCGCTCGTCAACGCGACGTTCGCCATGTTCTTCGGCATGGGCATGGTCGCCTACTGCGGCAAGCTCACGAACCTCTCGAGCATCATGCCGCCGCTGGTCATGGTGCTCTCGGTCGCGACCGTCGTTCACTTCGTCAGTGAATTCGCCCACCACAGCGCCCACCTGGGGCGGCTCGACGCCGCCGAGAAGACGATTCGCGAATTGTTCGTGCCGACCTTCATGTGCGAGTTGACGACCGCGGTCGGCTTCATTTCGTTCTCTTTCAGCGCCATACCGGCGCTCCACGAATTCGGCATCGCGGCCGCGCTCGCGGTCATGGGCGCGTTCTTCTTGAGTTTCTTGGGGCTCGCGATCGTCGTGCGGTTCGTTTCGGCCGACCAGTTGCTGCGCCCATCGCGCTCGTGGCTCAGCGTGCGAATCGACGAGGGGTTGGCGGCGTTGACCGAGCTGTCGATACGTCGCCCCTGGGCCATGCTGGTGGGGGTCAGCGTCATGACGGTGGCTTCGGTGTTCGGCGTCGCCCGGCTGAAGGTCAACCACGACGACATCGACCAGTTTTCACAAGGGCTGCCGCTGCGGGTGGCGACCGAGTTCATGAACGAGAAACTGGGGGGCAGCGGCGAGGTCGTCGTTTCGATTCAAACCGACGAAGAAAACCGCTTCTTCGACCCGGCCGAGCTCAAGCGCCTCGAAGCGCTCCAGCAGTTTCTCGAACACGAGTTTGGGGCGTCGGCGACCTTTTCGTTCGCTGACTACGTGAAGCTCATGCACCGCGGCTTCAACGGAGACGACGCGGCGGCCTACCGGTTGCCCGAGACGCGAGAACAGGTCGCGCAGTTGGTCTTTCTCAACGGAGACGACCGCTTGTCTCAATTTGTCGACCCCCACTACCGCTGGGTGCGCGTTTCGGCCCGCACCGCCGAAACCGGCTCGGCCGAGTTGACCCGTCGCTTCGGCGAGCTCGAGCGCTACTTGAAGGCCCACTTTCCCGAAGCGAACGGGTACCGGGCGCATGGCAGCGGGTCGACGTACCTGTCGGTCGTGCTGGGCAACAACATTCTCGACAGCCAGGCCAGCAGTTTTCTGATTTCGTTGTTGCTCATCTTCGTGCCCATCGCCCTGATGTTCGGGTCGGCCGTCGCCGGGGCGTTCACGATTCCTCCCAACGTCTTTCCGATTTTGGCGTGTCTGGGGCTGATGGGGTGGGCCGGCATCGCGCTCGACATTTCGACCACGATGATCGCGTCGATCATCTTGGGCATCGCCGTCGACGACACGATTCACTTCGTGCAAAACATTCGAACGTTGCTCGGCCAAGGCCTCGACATGCAAGCCGCGATTCGCAAGACCATGTCGACCAAAGGCGTCGGCGCCCTGTGGATCACCGTCATCATTTCACTGGGGTTCATTGCCTTGGCCGCGAGCAGCTTCAAGCCGACGGCGGCGTTCGGGCTCTTGACCGCCTTCGGCATGATTTCGGGCGCCGTCGCCGAGATGTGCCTATTGCCCCCGCTGTTGCTCATCACCAAGACCCGCCTGGGCGTGAAGGCCCCGCGGGCCGAGTCGTCACAACCCGCCGTCTTGGGGCACGAACGGTAGCCGCCGGGCGACACGGTTGTCAGAGCCCCCCAGGCAAAACGTGAATTCAACGTCGAGTGGGCTTGGGCCCAGGTCGTCGAGGCACACACTGAGGGTGGGGTCGCACGACGCCCCGGCGCGGCATTCGCGTGACGTCGAGCAAGGCTCGTAGTTGCCCTTTTTGAGCGCGCACTGCGCCGGCAGGTGCGCCTCGTCGCAGTAGGTGCTGGGCTCGCACGGGGCGCCGACGCACACTTCGCCGAGCGTCGGTCTGCGCTGGCACCGTTGCACGGGTGAACAGTAGTTGGCCGGGCCGCACTCGCTTTGCGGCAACGGGCACGCCTCACCCAGCGCCGGCAACGACCGGCACGTGCCGTCGAGCGCGGCCAAAACGCCACCGTCGGCCCGCAGCACCGTGTTGCTCTGGCAAGTCGAGACGCCCGCTTCACCCGGGCGCAGGCAGTCGCCGCTCGTGACGCAGCGAGCCCCCGCCGCCACCTTCGGAGGAAACAGCCGCTGGCACGCCACGGGCTCGTGCGCCGAGTCGAGCAGCACCAGCCCGGGCGCGCACAGCGACGCGCCTTGCTGAAACCAGGAGGTGCAGGCCCGCGCGTTCTCGGCGTCGAACCCTCGGCGCCCTTCGTCGAACGCCTGAAATTCTGAAGAGAAGCGACTGAACAGCGACAGGGCCACCGCGCGCCGACACGCGAGGGCGTCGGTCAGCAAGTCGGGTTCGCGTTCGAGCAAGAGCACGTACCCGTCGGAGCCGAACAGCTGCTCGGCCACGAGCGTTCGGTCGCTCTTGGTACAGCAGTCGAGCAACAGCCCACACACGGCCTGGGCCCAGGTGAACATCACGTTCGTGCGAGAAAACGAATCGCACGCTTCGGCGTCGGGTTGGGCCGCGCAATCGGGCACCGTCTGGCCACCGTCGCGCGGGCTCCGAACGGGTTCGACGCACGCGCTCGCGAGCAAAACGACGGCGGTAAGGCGGGCGGTCGTCTTCAAAACCGGGCCTCCACGGTCGCCACGAAGCGTGAATTTTGCGCGTACGGGCCGAAGAACCCCTGCGTCTTCGAACCGGCCAGCACGTCGACGCCGAGCTTCGCTTTGACTCGGTCAAAGAACCGGTATTCGAGGCGCGGCGAAATGAACAGGTCGAGCCGCTGGAGCGAACTGACCGCGTCGACGTCGAACGTCAGGTCGGTGGTCACCTCCCACGAAACCCGGCCCAACAACGAGAGTGGAAACGGGTAGCGAAACGCGTCGAGGCCGTCGGTCGTCAACCGGCCCACAATCGCCCGGGCGTACGAGAACTCCAAGAAGAAGTGCAGGTGCTGCCCGTTGAGAAAGTCTCCGGTCTGAACGTCGGCACCGACGTCGCCGATAAAATAGGGGTCGGCGACGCGGGGGTTCTTGGCGGCCAGGTCGGCCGTCAAGAAGGCCGCTGCTTCGGCCGCGACCCGCAGCCGGCCGAACGTGCGCTCAAAATCGAACGTGATGACGTGCAGCCGCCGGTAGTTCCAATCGATGAAGACTTGGGTCTGGGTCGGGTCGGCTGAGGCCACGGCTTCGACCGACGGGCTCGGCAGGTGGTCGAGCAAATACGCGTAGCCCAAGCCGATGTCTGCACCACCGACCGACACCTCGGCTCGCCCGGCGACTTGCGAGTTCGAAGGCCGGGGCGTGGGCGCGGTGAACGGCGCCAAGTGGTATTCGACCGGCACCGTGCCGACCGGGTCGATCGAGCCGCGTACCCAGCGGGAACGGCTGACCAGCACGCCGCTCGCCGTCACCCCACTCACCACGGGAAACCAGTTCGACTCAGGCACCGGCAAATAGGTCGCCTCGAAGTTGAAGCGACCCAGCGTCGCCGTGGCTCGCACCATCAACGCGCCAATTTTTTCGGCCGCCAGCGGGTCGCGGAGGTCAACGTGGTTGAGAATGTCGGTCGGGTTGTAAAGGCTCGCGGTTCCTCCCGAGACGATCACCCGCCCCACCTTCAGCGACACCGAAGGAAACGTGAGGTCGACCCACGCTTCTTCGGGGTCGAACCGGTTTCGGTTGGGGTCGACGAAATCGACCCGGGCCAAGACGCTGGCGAATGCGGTGGCGCGCGGTGCACCGCCTTCCTCGAATCGCCGCTTCGACGCTGTCGCGCCCGCCCAACTGCGAGGCGTCGCGGCTCTCGAAAAAGGCAAAGTGCTCGAACGACACCCGGCCACCCATTTCGAGCGTCGTGTCGAGCCGAATGGCCTCCGCGGCACTCGGCGCAGCGGGCCCTTTCGCCGGAGGGCCAAAGTCTTCGCTGGCCGCCGCCCACGCGTCGTCTCCCGAGACCGAAGAGGTCGGCAGCGGCGCCGACGTTGAAGTCGCGGCGGGCGGGGCGGGCTCGGTGGCCGCGGGGCGCTCGAGCGCGGCCACCTGTTCGACCAGCTCAACCACCAATTGCGCCGCGCGCTCGGTACCCAATTTGGGCTTGGAGAGCGTCGCTCTCACGCTCGCGCGTTCTTGGCCGGTCGCCGCGTCGAGGGTCGCCAGTTCGACCGCCCACTGCCCGCTCTTGCCTGAGACCCGAACGACCAGCGGCGTGGAGCACTGAGCGGCTTGGGTCAGCCGCCCAAGCCCCGGGGCCGACACCCAGGCCGGGCGAGCCAAGCGCAGCCCCTTCGCCACCTGGCTGAGCCGTTTGCCGGGCACGACGGTGAAGTGCTTCTTCAGTGCCGACTCGAGCGTCGTCGCCAACGTACCCGCCGAAGCCTGCCCGCTGGGGTCGGTCACCTGCACGAGGCAAGCTGTCGCGGGCACGGCCTCGGGGGTCGCCGCGCCCAGCAACGTCGTCAACACGAACAGCGGCGCGTTCACTCGGCTTCGAGCAGCCGCGGTGAGAATACGTCGGGCGCCACGTCTTTCACCTCGCGCTCTTGAACGGTGACGACGGTGCGATGCTTGCGTTTGAGGTCGACGACCGTCAACTGGTCGGCGCGCCACGCCGTCTTCGTCACCGCCACCAAACGCGCCAAGTCGATTTGCTTGAGCGGCTCGAGCTTCTTGTCGAAAAACCGCAGCCGAATGACGAACAAGTTGTCTTGGCGCACCCACTGCTGGGTCTTGCCGTAGGCGGTCTCTTTGACGACCGACGGCGCCACCGGCACGCTCTCGATGACCCAACAGTCGTGGCCGTCGAGCGGTTCGACCGCGATCAGCTTGTGCTGGTAGTCGTCGACCTGGCGGCGCTTCAAGTCTTCGTAGGTCAAATCGGTGCCGACGAAGCGGTCAGACAATTCCGACTGGCCCAAGCGCCTCGTCTTTTTGAAAGCGGGCAAATACAGCCACTGTTCCTCGTCGGCCCCCGGCACCTCCACCGACAACAGCCCCGTACCCCGAACGTCGGCCGGGCTCAGAAACCGAATGCGCGTCTTGTCGCCAACCCGGTCGTCGTTGGTGCTCCACGTCTCGAGGCTCCGCTCACGCGGGTCGCCGTTCTTGTCTTGCAGCACCATTTGAGAACGGAGCCGCTCGTACGGCACCCGGTGAACCTTGTCGCTCCGGAGCATGATGTCGCGGGCATCGGGCTCCGCGGCCCAGACGGCGGTCAACGTCGACGTCGATACCAAGATGACAAACCACAAGCGCATGAGTCGTCTTTCGTGCTGAAGGCGCCAGCGACCTTACGCCTTGCTCAAGCGGGCAGCGCCCATTTCTCAAAGGCAGGTGACTTCAGCCCCTTCGCGGTCGGCGTTGAAATTCTGAGGTGTTGGCAGTTGACAATGAAATCACCCAGAGCGCCACTCAGCGTGAGTCTTTGACCAGCTCACCGACCAGCGCCACCACCCGCTCGATTTCGGCGCCGCGCACGGCGCCCTTGTAGACGTATTTGCGGCGACGGTCTGCGCCGATCACCACGACCACCGACGTGTTGTTGCAGTCGCCCAACGCCCACTTCGCAGCGAGGGAACCGTCGGGGTCGGTCACGATGATCGTGTCGTATTTCTTCATTTCGTCTTTCGCGACCGACCGAATGACGAAGTTCGGGGCTTTCGAGTCTTTCAAGTTCACGACCCCAATGCCCTCGAACAGCGATTTCTCAATGGGCGATGCCGTGAGGGCATCGGCCAACGGGTCATTGAGGTCTGACACGTCGGCGTCGGTGTAGAACACGACCAAGGGCAGCTTGCCGAACTGGGGCACGGTGGTCGGGCCGTCATCGACCGTGCGCAACGCGACGTCGGGCAGCACCAGGTCGTCGTTCGCCAACGTCGTCGGCGTCAGAGCCAAGGCCGTGGTCGCCACCAACCGCATCAGCCGCGAAATGGGCGCGCTCACCATGGGGTGGCCTAGCGTACCACCGAGCGTGTGCGGCATGCTTGACGGCACGGCATGTCGACAGTGAACCCGGCGGTGCGAGCGCACCTCAGCTCGATCTTCAGCAGCGAGCGGGTCAAAACGCTCCGCATTTTCGTGCGGTTGCGAGCGGTCTTGCTCGTAGGGTACGTCGCCCAGACGCTCTACCACGTCGCTCGAGGTGAACTGCCCGAAATGCGGGAGACGCTGAAGATCACTTTGCCGTACATGCTCTTCGCCGTGCTGTGGGCCGCGCTGATCGAGTTCAGCCCTCAGGCGCTCAAGTGGTCGGGCTATTCGATACCCCTCATCGACATACCCTCGTTTACCGCGGCCGGCTTCTTGGCAACGCCGTTCATGGCGCACCCCGAATACAGCCTCAATTCATTGCTGCCCTTCATGGCGACTGCGGTGATGATGAGCACGCTGGCGCTCGACTACCGCGTCATCGCCCTTTCGACCGTGAGCAGCGTGCTCGCCGCCACCTACGCGGTGCAAGCAGTCGGTTGCCCCGTCGAAGAAATTGAAGACCCGGTGTACGCGCTCAGCGCCTGCGGTGCGCTGGCGGCCTTCATCGTGTCGCGCTTGCAGACCCTCGTTCAAGAATCACGGCGAAAAGACTTCGCCGGCAAGTACCTGCTCGGCGACCGGTTGGGCAGCGGTGGCATGGCCGAAGTCTTCGTCGCGACCTATTCACCCGAAGGCAGCTTCGAGCGGCGAGTCGCGGTGAAGCGCGTCTTGCCCGCCTTCGCCGAAAACCGCGACTTCATCGCGCTCTTTCGCCGCGAAGCCGAAATCGGCGCCCAGCTGGCGCACCCCAACTTGGTGCAAGTGCTCGACTTTGGGCGGCACCTCGACTCGTGGTTTCTGGCCATGGAACTGATTGAGGGCACGACGCTCGGGAGGGTTCTCTCAGAGACACGCGACGAGCAACTGCCGATGCCCGTGTGCCTCTATGTCATCGCCGAAGTGGCAGAAGGGCTGGCGTACTTGCACGAGAAGCGCTCTGCAGACGGGGCCCACGTCGGGCTCGTTCACCGCGACTTGAACCCGCCCAACATTCTGTTGTCGGTGTCAGGCGAAGTGAAAATCAGCGACTTCGGCGTGGCCCGGTGGGCCGGCACGGCCGAGCTGACCCGAGCCGGCACCGTGCGTGGAAAAGTGGCGTACATGGCGCCCGAGCTGCTCGACGGCGGAGAAGCGAGCGCGGCGTCTGACCTGTTCGCCCTTGGCGCCATGGCGCACGAGGTGGTGACCGGGCGGAGGCTGTACAAGGGCAAGAGTGACCCCGAGGTGGCGCTCGAGGTCATCGACGCGAAGGTCGAGTCGCCCTCGGTGGCGCGCCCCGACCTGCCCCCCGAGGTCGAAAAGCTCATCATGGCGCTGCTCGAGCACGCCCCCGCGAAACGCCTCGCCAGCAGTCGAGTGCTCGCGAACACCATTCGAAACCTCCAAGGGCCCACCGCCCCCTACCCCAGCGCCCGGGAGGCGCTCATCGCGTTGGTGGCACGCGTCGGCCACCGACCGGTCGCCGGGCAAGACCCGAGCACGAGCCCGGGCCCCGACGCGAAGACCCGAACGGTCTCATTCACCCCCGCGGGAGGCGAGTGAAGCGCTTCGCCTTGGCATGCTCGCTGTTGCTCTCGGTGCACTCGTGGGCCCAAGACGCCGGCGCCGACCCGGGCGTCGACGGTGGGGTGCGCGAGCACGACTGGGCCGTGTTGCCGGTGCTCGCGGGCAGCAACGACATCGGCTTCGAATTCGGCGTGTTCGGCGCGGTGACGAAGCTCGCCCCCGCCAACGTGCGCATACCGTACGAGTGGAGCCTCTCGGGCGCCGTCGCGCTCTCGGTCAACGAAAAGCCCGGCGGCGGCGTCGAATTTCCAGTGCATGACGATTGGGTCAGCTTCGACTGGCGCTCGCTCGACCGGCATTGGCGCGTCAACGCCGACCTCGCATTTTGGCAGGGGGCCAACGCGGGCTACTACGGGCTCGGCAACGCGAGTTCGCCCGACGGCAACCCCTCCGCGACCTCGCTGCGAAAGACGCAGTACCGCCGTTCAGAACTCGTCGCCTCGACCTCGTTCGCCTACCAACCGACGAGCGTCTGGCGGGTGCGGGTCGGGTTGCTCGGCCGTCGAATGGCCCCACTCGCCTACGCCTCGAGCACCCTCCGCATTGACCTTGAAGACCCGAACACCGCCACCTTGTTGTTGGGGGCCCAAACGAACTGGGGCGTCATCGCCAGCGTCGGCCTCGAAGTCGACACCCGCGACAACGAAATCGCGCCCTCCCGAGGCGTCTTGGTGACAGCGGCGCTGCGCGGAGGCCCGGGGCTGTCGACCGAGAACTTGTCGTTTGGCGGGTTCACCGCCCACGCGCGCGGCTACGTCACCCTGTGGCCGAAACGGCTCGTGCTCGCCGGCCGCCTGTTGGTCGACACGGTCTTCGGGCGACCGCCGCTCAGCGAATTGGGCCGCGCCGGAGGCGACTCGATTTGGATCTTGGGCGGCAGCGACGGAGCCCGGGGTGTGCCCGAAGGGCGGTACCAAGGGCGCATCAAAGCCCTCGCTGACCTCGAGCTTCGCGCCCACCTGGTTCGCGTCGAACTGTTCGACCAACACTTCGCACTCGGGCTGACCGCCTTCACCAACGCGGGCCGAGCGTGGGCCGACTGGGTGCCCCGCCCTGACCTCGACGGTACGGGCCTCGGGCTCCACGTCGCGGTCGGCGGGGGCGTGCGCTTGCTCATCGGCGACACCATCATGCTGCGGCTCGACTTCGCATGGGCCCCGCCCCCGGTCAGCACCGAGGGCGAGCCGTTCGGCTTCTACATCGACATTGGCCACGCGTTCTAAAGGGCGACTACTTGTTCGCCTTGATCGCCGCCATCTGTTGAGCCGGCGTCAATTTGCGCAAGTCGCGAACCTGAGCCTCGAGGCGTTGCAGCTGCAGCGCCAGCTCAGGGTTGACGCCCTGCCGGTAGGTCGCCACCTCGGTGTTGACGCTGATGATTTCTTTGTAAATGTCGTCGAGCAGGGCCTTGTACTTCGCCGGGTCGTTCGTCGTGCGAAGCGCTTGCTGCAATTCCTTCAGTTTCCCTGTCAGCCGGTTGCCCGAGTAGTAGACGTCGCTCTGGTTCGCCTTGAACTGCTCGCCGATCGACAACCGGTCGTCGACGGCCTGGCCCAACTTCCAGTCGGTGTTGCGGTCGCCGAATTTCAACGCGGGGGCGGGGCCGTCGCGCGTCAGGTCGACGGCCGTGCGATATTCGGCCACGCCCACTCGTTGTTTGACGTCACGCGCGCTCGCCGCATCGGCGTAGTGGGTGCAGAACGTCTCCAACGCCGAGCCTTGGTACTTGTTGGCGGCGCGCAGCACGGTCACCGAATCAGCGTTCCACATGGGCAGCTCGGCGAGCACCTTCTCGGTGAACGACTTGCCGCCCGCCTTCGCGTTCAACAGCGAGTGCATCAATTCTGGCGACGCTTCGTTCGCCATGAATTCGGCCATCTTCGGGTTGTTGCTGAACGCTTTCTTGGCCAACGCCTCGACGT
>JBGAIY010000674.1:0-2754 GCA_044225205.1 Myxococcaceae bacterium
TGGCCTTTCTCTTCACCCAGACGTTGCCCGACGAGGCGCTCTTGACGCTGGCAGCTCGTCAAGACCTCGGCACCGACGAAGGGTTCGCGCAGGCGCTCGCGCACGTGACCGACCGAATGGACCCGACGGTTCAGCAGTTCACCCGCGAGTGGCTGCGGCTCGACCAGATGCCGGAGTTTTTGGAAACGAGCCACCCCAAGTTTCAGTTGATCAGCCAAGGCCTCACCGCCGACGACGCTTTGCGTGGAGCGATGCGCGACGAGGTGCTCGAGCTGATGACCTACATCAACCGTACGAACGGCACGCCGACCGACGTTTTGACGACCAATGTGTCGTTCGCGCGCCACCCGAGCTTGATGCGCATTTACGGCCAAACCACGGCGGCGCCGGCCGTGGTGACCGACGCGAACGCGGTGCGCTTCACCGCGGGCCAGCGCAGCGGCCTGTTGACCCGAGCGGCGATGCTCTTCTCGGGCGGGCATACCGAGAACCCCATTTTGCGGGGCTCGCACCTTCGAAAGTATGTGCTGTGCCTGCCGATACGGCCTCCGATGGGGCTGCCCCCCGGTGCTTTGGCCCCTCCGGTGTTCGACCCGACGTTGACGACGCGTGAGCGGTACCAGCGCAAGACCTCGTCAGACGCCTGCGTCGGGTGCCACAGCCTCATGAACCCCATCGGCTTCGCGTTCAGCCGCTACAACGCGCTGGGAGCGTACCAACCCATCGAACCGGTGTTCGACGAGGCGTTGCACCACGTGGCCGACCTGCCGACCGACTCGCGGTCGAACTTGTTGACCGCGCTGGGGCTCAACCGCACCGTCGAAGACGGCAACGACCTGAGCGCGCTGGTCGCTTCGACCCGCGAGTTCAAGAGCTGTTTCACGAAGAACTTCTACGCGTACGCGAACGGGCTGCCCGAAGCGGGCGCGGCGGGGGCGACGTCGTGCGACATGAACCGCATGTTCGACCGGTTGAACCAAGGCGCTTCGTTGAAAGACTTTTTCAAAAGCTCGGTGCAGGCGAATCGGTTCGGCCACCGAACGGTGCGGAGGTAACGCGTGAAATACAACGCGATGTCGAGGCGCATGTTCTTGCAGGGCTCCGGTGGGGCGCTCATGGCGATACCGCTGCTGCCGTCATTGCTGCCGCTCCTGGAGGGGCCGATTTCGACCCCGGTGAAGCGCTTCATTTCAATCATCACGCCGTACGACATGGGGCACCACGCGGCGTGGCTGCCGTCGAACGGTTCGCCCATCACCAACCTGGGCCAGCCGACGCAGGTCTTCGACCCCGGCGGGGGCCACCACCCGATTCATTCGCAGCCGTTGCGCGACTTCGCGCCGACCAACTCGTCGGTCTTGTCGTTGGTGGCGGGCAACGCGTTCAGCCCGTACCTCGAGAGCATGACGATCATGCGAAGCCTCGACTTCACGCTTCGCTACGGGCACGGCGGCGCCCAAATACTGGGCGGCGTGACCGCCGACAGCGGCCTCAACCCCGACCGGGGCGTGTTGCCGACCATCGAGACCGCCGACGTGGTGCTCAACAAGAACCGCACCTTCAACCCGGCCGGCCTGCCGCTGATCTGTTGCGGCAACCCGGGGTTCGGCCCCGACGGGTATTCGTACACGGCCGTGGGGGGCGCGGCGGCCAACTCGGTTGGCATCGGCGACGAGCTGAGCGGCCTCTACAACCGGCTCTTTTCGAACGGCACGTTTCCCGAGCAAGGGGCGGGCACGGTCACCCACCCGAAGTACGACATTTTGACCCGCGTCATGGAGGACTACACCCGCGTTCGCAACAGCCGCAACTTGAGCGCGGTCGACCGGGTGACGCTCGACAACGCGCTCGACCAATTTCGCGACGCGCAGAGCGGGTTGACGCGGGTCTCGACGGCGCAGTGCGCGTACCGGGCGTTGCCGCACGCGGGCCAGGTGTCGGCCGCGGCGAGCGACGCCGACATCGGCCGCGCTTGGGCCGACCTCATCGCCGCGTCGATCATCTGCGATTCGGCACGGGTGTTTACAATTGGGGCTCCGTTGCTGGGCGGCACCGTCGACGGCCAAGACCCCGGCCACGAGACGATCTCGCACGTGCCGTTTCAGACTTTTGGCGGCAAGCCGTCGTGGCAGATCACCGCTTCGCGCCAAGCCGCCATCGTTCGCAACTTCGTCGCTCCGTTGCTGCAACGCTTGTCGGCCGCGACCGACCCGGGCAACGGCCAGTCGTACCTCTACAATTCGCTCGTCTATTTCACGGCCGAAAGTGGCATCGCCCACGGGTGGGGGTCTCACCCCGTCATGCTCTTCGGCAACGCCGCCGGAGCGATGCGCTCGGGCCGCTACATCGACTACGCGAACCGAGCGAAAGGCAGCTTCGCTGGTGGCGACAACTGGTCGGCCATGCCGGGCGACCCGAACTTTTCGAACAACTGGTACGGCGTCTCGTACAACCGGCTGCTCGTGACCATTCTGCA
This sequence comes from Myxococcaceae bacterium, assembly GCA_044225205.1. GTDB lineage: Bacteria > Myxococcota > Myxococcia > Myxococcales > Myxococcaceae > JAEUJT01. The sequence continues at coordinate 2,477 of JBGAIY010000674.1, forward strand.
GGCCATGGGGTTGCAACCGGCCGACTACGAAAACAACGCGCTCAATTCGCAGTTGTACAACCGCACCGACATTGGGCCGAACTACCAAAACCTCACCAGTCTCGGTGGGTTCGGCTACGCGTTGCCCCGAGACATCACCGGCGCCAACACCGCAGACTGGGGCTGGGGCGCCTACATTGCCCCCGGCCTCGAAGGCCTCGACCTGCGGCAATTTCGAAACCCACTCCCCATGCCCACCTGATGCGAAGCTCGACGCCGACCTGGCTGGTGCTGGTGAC
>JBGAIY010000089.1:0-23958 GCA_044225205.1 Myxococcaceae bacterium
GCACAAGAACGATTCGCGCACCAGTTTGCCGCGGTGAACGGGCGACGTTTGGTTCGAATGCGCGTTGATGCTCAAAAGCGAGCCTTGCGTGAGGAGCCCCGAACGCGGCTGCACGTTGGGCGCCGAGGTGAAAGTGAACTTCTGAAACGTGCCGTCGGCGGTCACCGGCACGGTCAGGCCGTAGAACCGGGTCAAGTCGGGGTTGAGGTACGAATAGGGAGCGCTCATCAACGCGTCCCACGTGCCTTCGTTGTCGAAGATCACGTGCTCGATGAAGAGGCGCGTTTCCTGCTCCATGAGGTCGGGTATGGCGGGGTTCCACTTCGGGTAAACGGTGTCGGCCTTCGCCACGTTGTGAACCCGGCCGAAGTCGAGCCACTGGGCGTGAAACTCCGTCACCATCGCTCGAGCGGCCTCGTTCGCCAACATTCGCTCGGCTTGCGCTTTGATCTGGTCGGGGGTGCGCAGCTCGCCTTTGGCGGCGGCGGCGAGCAACGCCTCGTCGGGCATCGACCCCCAGAGCAGGTACGACAAGCGGCTGGCCATTTCGTAGTCGCTCACCGGCACCGGGTCGGCCCCGGTCGCGCTCTGCTCGACCCGGTACAAGAAGTCAGGAGCCTGGAGTACCGCGGTGACGACGAGCTGCACGCCGGCGATGAAGCCTGGCAACGGTTGGGAGGCTTCGTCGACCGCTCCCAAGGCCCGACCTTGGTTGAACACCGCCACCAACGCCGTCTTTTCGTCGGTGCTGAGCGGCCGCCGAAACGCCCGCGGGCCCAGAGCGTCGACGAAACGCGCCGCGCACACGTCTTCGCCTTCGCGCGCCGGGTCACACTGGTACCACCGGAGTCTGCTCAGATTCGCGCCGACCCTCGCCGCGATGCCCTCGGCCGCGGCCATGTATTTTTCAACCTGGTCAGAGCTGGTGACGAGCGCCGCCGCGTTGTTGTTGAACCCCAGCGCCTCTTCTTCGGCGTTGAAGGCCGCCGCCGGGTGTGACGTGTCACCCAACAACGCCCCCACGGTGTTGTCGTATTCGCGGCGGGTGAGCCGCCGAATCGGCGCGGGGCCCGGCACCACCTGCGCCGTGCAGGTCGACGCGGGCTTCGGAAGCGTTTGGCCGGGCTTCACCGGCAGTTGAAGCAAGCCAGGCACCGGCGGGGTGATGTCGCCGTCGCACGCGGCCAAGGCCACGAGCACCCCGACTGGAAAGACCGCGCGCACGCGCGAGGCAGCTGCCACAAGTGTGCCCGCCTCACACCCCAGCGAAGCCGCTGACTTCATTGAGAAAAACATGTCAGAAACCCCGACATTGGAGCAGCGATGCACCACGCGGGAGTGGGCTTGGCACCGCAGCGAAGTTCGCTCACGGGCCACCGCACGAAAACGATCTCAGTTCAGCGCCGTCTTCACTCCGCAACAGGGCCATGATTTGCCCGTCGTCGGTGACCGCGAATTCGCGAAAGGTCTCGTCGGCCGACACGTTGGCTGGCACTCGCGCTTGACCCAACGGGTGACCGTCGCGCCCATCGACGCAGATGACGACCACCACGGGCTCGGTCTCCAACGCGGCCCCCACATAGACAACGCCGTGCAAGTCAGCGTCGAGCAGGGTCAGCGCGCGAACGCCCCCGGGCAGCGTGTATTGACGGGTGAAGCGGTGGGCACGGGTGGCGGCGTCAATCACCGTCAACAGCACCTCTCCCGCTGAACGAGTCACGATGCTGGCGGTCAGGTACGCCAGCCCGTCGCGCGTCGGCCGCCCCGGTACTTCTGGCCGAGCGTCGTCGCGGGCTCCCGAGGTGTCGCCCAAGCGAATGCTGTCGCCATGGGCGCGCTCGACGTACACCGAGCCATTCACCGAAAACACCCCGGTCGCCGCCCCGCCCTCCTTGAGGCCTCGGCCGACCACCGGCAGCTCGCCCCGAGGCTTGCCGTCGGGGTCAATCAGCGCCACCGACTTGTCGACCAGCCGGTCCATCACCACCGTGGTGCCGTCGCGCGCCACCGCGACGTCTTGCCCAGCCTGAACCGGCAGCTCGACCGAGCTCAACGTTCGCCCCTCGCGGTCGACCCGCACGAGCCGCTTGTTCACCTGGTCGAGCACCCAGGTGCGCCCCTTCGAATCAACGGTGAGGCTCATCGGTGCTTCGGGGTTGCCCTCGGCCGGTCGGTCTCGACCGAGCTGCTGAGGGCCCGAACCCCAGGCGAACGAAGCGAGGTGCCTGCCCGCCTTGCTCAACTCGATCGGCGCCACGCCCGCGTCGACGGGCACGGTGGCAGCACGCAACCCCGACGGAGCGGCGCGGCCCGGGCCAGCCGTTGTTGAAGCGGGCGGTGCTCCGCCAACTGGCTCGCGGTCACTCCTCCGTGGCCAGGCGAAGACGCCCAACACCGCCACCGCGGCAACCAAAACGAGCCAGACCCGACGGCGCATGGGCGACCAGAAAGCACAAAAGCCACCAGTCGGCACTGGAGCATCGAAGCGCCAGGTGGGTTCGCAAGGGTGGTCCACTTCGCGCGAAAGTCGCGTCAAATGTCTTTACAGTGGCGCTGCGTGCCCAAGGGGTGCCGGTTGGTACGAAGTTCGCTAAGTGCCGGAGCATGGGTTTGAGCCGCGTCACCCGTTTCGCGTTCGGTCTGTTGGTGTCTGCGCTGGGGGCGACCTTGTCGTGCACCGGCACGGCTTCGCCAACGGGCATTGAGAGCACGGTGTTGACTGGGGCGAACGACGCGACCGCCGGCGCGGGCGACACCGGCGACGTGACGGCAGCGCCACCACCGGCCGCGGCCGACGCCGGAGACGATTCGAATTCGACAAGTTCGGCCGTGACCGACCCGCTCACCGGAGACGTGGCGCTCGGGTCAACGTTGCGCACGACCACGAGCCTCAACCTCCGAACGGGGCCTGGCACCGCCAACAGCGTGCGCCTCGTGTTGCCGAGCGGGGCTGACGTGCTCACCGTCAACGTCACCTCCCCCCAAGACGGTTGGTACAACGTTGAATACCAAGGCGTGCAGGGGTGGAGTTCGGGCAAGTACCTCACCTTCATCAAAGGGCCGGTCACCGCGCCGACCGATCGCGACCTCGCCATCGCGCGGGCGCAAGGCGGCGTCGGGTTCTCGTACTGGTGGGGCCACGGCCGGTGGGTACCGCAAGGCGCGACCTCTTCGACCATTGGGGCGTGCACCGGCTCGTGCCCCAGCTGTACCCACTCGGGCGGCTACGGGGCCGACTGCTCGGGGTACGTCGGCAAGATCTGGCAAGTGCCCAGCACCAATTCAGACCCCGAAGTCGACTCGCACCCGTATTCGACCGTCAGTTTTCTCGGCAACAACTCGCAGTGGGTGACCATCGACCGGGCCGCGCTCCAACCCGCCGACGCGCTCGTCTACAACCAGAACGGCTCGGGCCACATCTGTCTCTCCGAGTCGGGTGACGGCTGGGGCTCGATGTGGGTGTACGAAGCGAAGGGCTGCTCGTACGGCATCATTCACGACCTGCGCACGGCAGGCTCGGCGTACAAAGCCATCGCTCGCGTCGGTTACTGATTCGCGGGGTCAATACGTGTTTGACGTGCAGCTCACGTCGAGTTCGTAGGCGTCGTACGACACCTCGTAGTGCCGCGCCGGCTCCTCGATGGTCAGGGTCACTTCGACGGTGCGTGGTTCGGGCGGGTTGTCGTGGGGCATGTGGTCGCACGATTGCGAGACCAGCACTTTTTCTTTTCGCACCACCTGCGGCGCCAATGCGTAGCTCACCAATTGGCCACCCGCGTCGCGCGCGTAGAGCACCCGCAGGCCCAGCCGGGCCTTGACCGGCCTGCCGTCGAGTGTGCCTTCAACGACCGCGTGGGGGTCGTCGCACAACGAGGCGAGGCCACCTTCGGCGAAGACGAGGTGCTCGATGGTGCCGTTGCCCTGGCGAGACAAGTCGATGTCTTTGGGCATCGAACGGAGGTGCGACGGGTCGCAATCGAGCGACAAGGTGGCCACCCAGTTGGGGCCGTACCCATAGGTCAGTCGCTCCCGCGCAAAGAACGCCTTCAACGCGGCCGTTTGTGAAAGCCGTTCACGTTCGGCGAACTCGGTGACCAAGCCCTCGTAGCGGCGTTGGCTCATCGCGCACCCGCCGAGAACCACCACACACCACAGGCCTGCGAGCCGCATCACGTTCACCAATTGGTTGGCCGGTAGTCTTTCAAAAAGCGCCCGAAGTACGGCGCTTCGCCGTTCGCGACCGCGAAAATCGGGTCGATGACGCGGGCCGCTCCGTCGACGATGTCGAGTGGGGGCTGAAAGCCCAGGTCTTCTTTTTTGCGCGTCGCGTGCTGGGCCGGGTCTTCGTCGGTGACCCAGCCCGTGTCGACGGCGTTCATCAAGATGCCGTCTTTCGCGTAGTCGGGCGCCGAGGTCAGCGTCATCATGTTGAGCGCCGCCTTCGCCATGTTGGTGTGCGGGTGCTTGTCGGTCTTGGTGCCGCGCGAAAAACTGCCCTCCATGGCCGAGACGTTGATGACGTGCTTGTGGCCCTCGGGGCTGCGCTTCATCAGCTCGCGGAGCCGGCCCGCAAGAATGAACGGTGCGACCGCGTTCACCAGCTGCACCTCGAGCAGCTCGGGGGTCGACACCTCGTCGAGCCGCATGCGCCAGCTGTTCATGGTGCGCAAGTCGACCTGCTGCAAGTCGGCGTCGAGCTTCCCTTCGGGGAACGTCTCCATGCCGTACGAAGCGTCGTCGTAGCTGTAGCGAATTTGAGAGAGGGCCGCCGACGAGGTGACGCCCGCTCCTGCGCGCTGCGCCGCGTGCCACGACGCCAGCCCGGTGACGTCGGGCGTGGGGCCTGAACCGGTGGCGTGCAGCGCGGTTGGCCCTTGGCGAATCGCCGCGAGGCACTCTTCGCGCGCCTTGAGCAGGCGCTGGGCGCCCTCGGGCAGTTGGTGCACCGGCAGCTCTTCGACGCTCATCAAATGGGCGAAAAACCCCGGAGGCCGCCGCACGGTCTGCGCCGCATTGTTGATGAGCAAGTCGAGCCGCGGCAGCCGCTGCGAGAGCCACCGCGCGAACAGCTCGACCGAAGGAGAATGGCGCAAGTCGAGCCCGTGAACTTCGAGCCGGTGCGCCCAGTCGGCGTAGTCGGGCTCGCGGGCATATCGAACCGCCGCATCGTGGGGGAACCGGGTGCTCACCAAGACCCGGGCTCCCGCGCGGAGCAGCATGAGCGCCGCCTGCTGGCCGATCTTCAGGCGCGCCCCGGTAATGAGCGCCACTTGCCCGTCGAGCCGCGCCGTCTGAAACCGCTTGGCGTAGTTGAGGTCGCCACAGGCCACGCACATCGCGTCGTAGAAGTGGTGCAGCGTGCGGTATTCGGCTTTGCACACGTAACAATTGCGCGGCTTTTCGAGCGTCGGGCCGGGTTCGCTGGGCTGACCGGTTGGCAACGCCGCCTGCATCGGTGGAGGCACGAAGACGGCCGCCTGCCGGGCCACGCGAATCGCCGTGTTTTCACGGGCCGACCGGTCGGCCTTGAGCCGCTGCTGGTGACGCTCTTTGCGCAGCGCCTTGGTAAATGCCTGTAATTCATTGCGAATTGGCTTGGCGACCCGGCCGGCCGCCACCAACAGCGCCTTGCGGGCGCCCTCTTCAATGGGCATCAAAAGGCCTCGGTCTTCGACGACGGCCTCGAGCAGCTCGGTGGCCGCGCGAACTTGTTCAACGGTGAGGGCTTTACGAGGGCCAGACATTGGCGGCCTTCTACCCTCAGCGGCGACTGAAAATCACCCCCGGTGGGCTGTACGCCCTTGCCGGCTGGCCGCGCAGTCCGTAACGGGTGGGCATGGGCGCCACGAAGACCTTCGAAACGATGGTGCCGAGCCCCGTCGGAGGTGGAACGCGGGTGTTCGTGGCGGCGACGCTCGTACCGGTGTTCGGTTTGGTCGTGGGAGACCTCGTGAGGCGCTTGGCGCAGTCGACCTCGCTGGGTGTCGTCGTGGGCGTGGGCGCGGCCGTGGCCGGGGTGGCGTTGGTCTTGACCGTCGGGCGTCGCGAGCGCCGCGTCACCATTACCGTCGGAGACGACGCCGTCTGCCTTCACGGCGTGCGCAAGACGCGGGCCATGGCGCTCGAATCGCTCGCGTCGATTCGCGAACTCAACCCGAGAACGGTGCTGCTCACCGACATCAACGCGCAGCACTTGCTGCTGACCGCCGGCGATGCGACCGAGCTGGCCACCGAAATTGCCGGCCGGGTTGAACGGCACGCCCAAGGGCCGACGATTCGCGCCCGGGTCGAGGCCAATGCCGCCGTCACCGACGCCCTGCTCAAGAAGCCGGCATTCGTCACCCACGTGGTGACGGGCTTGATGGCGACCGCTTTTGCCGTCGAGGCGGCCATGGGCGCGTTGACCGACAACCGAATGATGACGCTGCTCGGCGGCAATTCGCGTGAGCTGCTGCTTTTGGGGCAGCTCAACCGTTTGGTCGTCGCCAACTTTCTGCACGGCTCACTCATGCACGTGCTGATGAATGCGAGCTCCATGCAGACGCTCGGGAGCACGTTCGAGCGATGGGCGAGCTGGCGCCAACTCGTACCCATTCTGTTCATCTCTTCAGTGGTGGGCATGGGCTGCGCGGCGCTCGTCAACAACGCGCTGATCGTCGGCATGTCGACGGGGCTGTATGGCCTGCTCGGCGCCGCGGCGGTGACCTCGTACACCTACCGAAAGCAACGGCTCGAGGGCGTGTGGTTCTCCCCGCGCCAGTGGGTTCAGTTGGGCGTCATCAACGGCCTCATCAACCTGCTGCCGAGCATCAGCACCGCGGGTCACGTCGGTGGCTTCGTCGGAGGCGTCTTCGCCGCCCTCGCGTTTTTGAAGACCCCGAGCCGGCCCGCGCTCGTGTCAGACCGCGGTGCCCTCATCGCTTCGGCGCTGGCGGTGGTGCTCACCCTCGCGGCGTTCGCCGCCACGGTGATTCAGGCCCGGTGACGGCGCGCCGCGACTTGTGCGGGGCCAAACCAGAGTGACACCGGCGCGGCGGGTGTCGCGAGCCTCGTCCGGGAGCAGCGCGAACAGCCCTGCCGCTCCGCACCATTTCTCGCGCAACGAGAAACCCGCTGCGAGTTCGACCGGCACCGCAACAAATCGGCCGCAAGTGATCACCTGGGTGCACCGCGAGCAACGCTCGCCCACATCGAGGTTCACCATGACGACACCCGTTGGCAACACCCGAACGAACCCGACGCATTGGGTTCGTCACCCCGAGCCTCAAATCGGCGAAGACCCGAAGGGCCAGTACATCATCGTGCAGCCCGGCAACACGCCTGGTGACATCGCGTTGTTTCTCGACAAGCGCGGGCTCAAAATTCCTCCTGGGCTGCAGCCGTACTATTTCTCGCAGAACGACCCGTCACGGCCTGACCCCAAGAAACACCAAGGCAACTTGCCGGTCGGCTCGAAGTTCTACCTGCCCAAGGCCGACGCCGACGCTCAAGTGGGCGCCCCGCTGCCGAAATGGCTGAGCAAACACGCGACGGCGCGACCTCCGCCGCAGCTCGAGAGCCCGCAGCCCGTGCCAGACTCGTTCGCGCAGGGCGTGGGGCCAACGCCTCCGGTCGCCGTCGGGGTCGACGCACAGATGCCGACGCTCAAGAAATTGGTCGAGGGAGCCGATGACGTGCCGCTCGGTGCGCTGCAGAAGGCGCTCGCTGACGACCTGGCCAAGTTGCCCGCGGGGGTCGACCGCGAAGCCGTCGCGGCGAAGGTCGACGAATACCTGCACGCGCATCACGCGAACATGACGAGCTTGGGCGAATCGCAGCGCACGTTTTACGAGAAGCAGCTGTCGATGGTCGCTCACCTGTGGGCGAAAGACCCGAGCGTGCTGAACGACCGCAACGCCCTGTGGGAACAGGCGACAGCCGCAACCAACGCGGCGCTCAACCGCTGAACCTGGGCCGTCGCACCGAACCGGTCGGCGTCACCACCGGTTGCGGCTGCGGTCCATCGAGGCGGTCGCGTCGAGAATGAACGCCACAGCCACCGACGCGGGCACTGCACCAATGGCGGTCGTAATCAGCTGGGCATTGGGCGTGCGCGGGTCAATGAGCGACCCCACCAGCGAGCTGGTGAACATGACCGCCATGGCCGCCAGCAATGGCAAACATTTCGTCTTGCCGCCCATCGCTTTGTGCACGCGAAGCCGACTCGGTGATGAGCAGCATCTGGAGGGCCGCATTGGCGAACACGCCGAGCTTGGGGCCGCGTCGTGCCGGGTGCTGCTCGCCGCTATCGCGAAGGCGGATGCCGAGCTGCGGCTCCGGTCCGTCGCCACTGAGCGAGGTGAAGATTTTTCGGCGAATCGGCGGTCGGTCGGCACTCCGGCTGCTTCACCGTGCGCACGTTTTGTCATACCAATTCAGGGGCCGCTTCGGCGGTCGGCGCGTCGGCCGGCAAGGCCACGGGTTCAGCGGCGGGAGTCGATTGCGCCAACAACAGCGCGAGCGTCAAAGAAACCATGTACTTCAGTGTACGCCGCACCGCGCGCAACCGGCGGGTTTTCTGTTGCTCAGGGCACCAAGCCCACCCGGCGCCCCAAGTCAGACTGAAACACGCCTCGAGGGTCGTACTTGGCCTTCACCGCCAACCACTCGCCCAGCCGCGGGTACATGGCCTTGAGGCTTTTCGCCGACAGGTACGAATCTTTTCCCAAGTAGACGCGGCCTCCGGCGTCGATCACGCGCTCGTCGAGGCGGGCCATCAACTCAGCCGTACCGCGTTGCACCGGAAAATCGATGGCCAGCGTGTACCCCTCGAATGGAAACGACAGCGGGGCTTCGTTTTGCGGGCCCAGGCGCTTGAGCACATTCAAGAACGGCAAATTGCCCGAGTGCACGATGAGCTGCAGCAGCTCCCGCATGCGCTTACGCGCGCCCGACACCGGTATGACGAATTGGTACTGCGTGAAGCCGGCGGCACCATACGCCCGGTTCCAATGGGCAATGGCGTCGAGCGGGTAGAAGAACGACTCCGAATGCGCAATGGGCCGGCCGTGCCGCAAAACCTGGGCGATGACGGCGTTGACGACCTTCGACGTGACCGAATTGAGTGCCCAGGTCGGCAATTCGAACGGCACCGAAACCGGCGGCGCCCCCACCACGTGTAACGGCTCGGTGCCGCTGGGCAATTCGTCGACCGACGCGTGGTCTCCCACCGTCAACACGCCGCGGCCGAGGTGCTGCCCCATCGCCGTCGTGTCGAGCGTACCCACCGAATACGGGTATTCGGCGTCGTGGGCGTCGATCGCGTCCATCAGCGACTCGAGGCTTTCGCACGCGACCGCCTTTTGTCGAAAATACGTCGTCGACACCGCCCGCAGCGTGATGGTCGCGTCGACGATGACACCGAGCAACCCCAGGCCACCGAATTGGGCCCAAAACAAGTCGGCGTTTTCTTCGCGGCTGGCCTGAAGCACCCGCCCGTCGGCCAACAGCACGCGCAACGAGCGCACCGACGAACTGAAGCAGCCCTGCGCATGGTGGGCTTTGCCGTGCACGTCGTTGGCGATGCAGCCGCCCACCGTGACGAACTTCGTGCCTGGCGTAATGAGCGGAAACCAGCCCAACGGAGCGAAGTGGCGAATGATTTGGTCGAGGCAGACGCCCGCCTCGCACCGCAACGTGCCGGTCTTGGCGTCGAACGACAAAAACCGGTCGAGCCTCCGCAAACCCAACACCCGCTTGCCGGTGTTGAGCGCCGCGTCGCCGTAGCTCCGCCCAAGCCCGCGCGCCAGAGTGCCAGAAAGGTCAATGGCCGCCGCCAGCTCGTCGGGCGAGTCGGGTTCGACCAGATCGCACTGCGAACGGTGATTGAGGCCCCACCCTGACAACGTCTTCGCCGACATGCGCCCCATGAGACCCGAGTCGCGGGGCGCTCCACAAGGCTTTCAGTGCCCGCCCGGCACCGAAACCCCCAGTTGTTTGATTCGCGCCCAGTCGTCGGTAAAGGCCACTGCCAGCTCGCGGCCTTCGACCGACCAGCGCCCAGAACAGAAGTCTTCGTTCAAATTCTGAGGCGCTCCCAGCAACGCGACCAGGTCGTCTTTCGAATGCGTCGGCGCAAGGCCGTAGGGCAACGGCCCCGTATAGAGCGCCCACCCCTTCGCCGACTTACCGGCGATGAGCTTCATGACCACGGTCGTCAGAATGGGCCGGTGCTCACCACCGCCCGGCAAGCTCACCGCGCTGTTGAAGCCGAGGCTCAGCCCATGACTTTTGAAGTCGTGCCCCGTCGTGAGCGTCTGGCGACCCAAAGAGACCGGAGTCGTCACGCCGTTCGCGGCGAGCGCGGCGACCACCTTCGGGTCGTTGGCGGGCAAACCGAGCAGTGGCAGCCAGTCTTGAGCGTTCATGGGTGGTGATTTCGAAGTTGTTTCAAGTGTTTGGCAAATACAATCGAGAACATGTCAGAGGTGCGCGATAGGGTGCGCCGCCATGACGATTCGAGTGCTCCACGCCGCCGACTTGCACCTCGACAGCCCGTTTTCGCTGCCGAATGCGTCGCGCGCGCCGGCGCATGCGACCCTCGAAGCGTTCACCCAAATCGTCTCGCTCGCGGTGCGCGAAAAAGTCGACGCCGTGGTGTTGGCGGGCGACCTGTACGAGCGGCGCGATCGGTCGGTTCGGGCGCGGCTGCACTTGCAGAAAGAACTGACTCGGCTCCACTGCGCGGGCATTCGCTCGTTCATCGTGCACGGCAACCACGACCCTCTGTCGGCCGACCCGGGTGCGCTCGCCCTGCCGCCGTCGACGACCGTGTTCGGTGCGAACTGGTCTGAAGTCGCCGTCACGACGCCCGACGGCCGGGTGCGATTTCGCGTGCAGGGCCTGAGCTTCGCCGAGGCCCAAGTTCGCGAAAACGTCTCGAAGCAGTTTCACCGGGTGGGGCCCGAAGTCACGGTGGCCTTGTTGCATTGCAACGTGGGTGGCCACGGGGCGCACGCGAATTACGCCCCCTGCACGACCCAAGACCTCGACGCCGCGGGGCTCGACTACTGGGCGCTCGGGCACGTGCACACTCGCCAAATCATGCCGCTGCCGAGTGGAGGCTGCGCCGTGTACCCCGGCAACCCCCAGGGTCGCCAAGTCAATGAAACCGGGCCGCGCGGGTGCGTGATCGTCGAGCTCGACGAAGCCCGAGAACGCGCCCCCCGCGTGCAGTTCTTCGCCTGTGACGTCGTGAGGTGGCACCGCCTCGAAGTCGACGTGGCGGCCGTCGAGACCATTGACGCACTGGTCGACACCATCGACCGGTGTGCCGACGCGGCGACGGGCGACACTCCGGTGAAACACCACGTGCTGCGGGTCGTGCTCACCGGGCGCGCCGTGCTCCACCGCCAATTGACGGTGCCCGCCTTGGCCGAACTCGAGCAAGCCGTCGCCGAGCGGTTCGCGCACCGCCCCTTGAGTCTCGAGTCGCTCCGCACCGCGACCTCCGCTCCGTTCGACCTGCCCCGCTTGGTCGCGTCGGGAGGCCTCGCGGGCGAAATTGCCAAGCTCATGACCGAACCGTGGCCGGCGACCATGCGCGAAAAAGTGTGGGCCGACGCGGGGTTGGGTGCGCTCACGGCCCAGCTCGAGGCGGCGAAAATCGGGTTCGAACCGAGCCCCGCCCTGCTCGACCAAGCCCTCGCGCGCGCGCTCGAGCTCATTGCTCTGGAGGACTTGGCGACGTGAGCTCGAGCGGCAACGCCAGAAAGACCGTCATCGAGTCGCTTCGGGTCGACGGCTTCGGTCGTTTTCACGACTTCGAACTCGAGTTGGGCGACGGCCTCAACCTGCTCTATGGGCCCAACGAGGCCGGCAAGAGCACGCTGTGGAGCTTCATGACGGCGATGCTGTTCGGCTTCGAGCGGCGCAACGACCCCGGTCGGTACGAGCCGGTCGGCGGGTCGATGTTCGGCGGCGAGCTGCGGCTCAAAACCGTCGGCGGCAAGGTCGTCGTGCGGCGCCAGGGCCACCGCCGCCGCGTCGACGGTGAAGTCGTGCTGCGTGACGCCCACGGAGCCCCACTGCCTGACTCGAGGCTCGACGAAGCCCGCGGTCACGTGAGCCGAGAGCTGTTTCAACAAGTCTTTTCGCTCACCATCGACCAGCTCCGCAGCTTTGGCGACCTGGCCGGGTCAGAGGTGTCGGAGCGGCTCTATGCGGCCGCCATGCAAGGCGCGCAGCGCCTGCCCGCGGCGCTCGACACGTTGAGAAAAGAAGCCGCTGAACTGTTCGCCCCCAAAGGCCAACAACGGGCGATCAACGGGTGGCTGAGAGAACTGCAGGGCGTTCGCGGGCAACTCGAGCTGCTCGGAGACCGACCCGCCGAATACGCTCAAGACCGCGCCGAAATCGAACGGCTCGAATCGGCGCTCACCACGCTCGAAACCGACGTGGCCTCGGCCGAGACCCGCGTGCACCAGCTCGAGCGACTCCACCAGGCGCTCAAGCCTTTCGAGGTGTTGACCCACGCTGAAACCGTGCAGCTCGGAGGCGAGGGCCTGCGCGAATTTCCACTCCGGGGCGGTCGAACGGCTCGAGACGCTGGTCAAGACGCAAGCCGACGGCCAAGCGGTGCTGCACCGCGCCGAACTCGAGCGCGGGCAACTCGACCAGCGCCTGCGCGAGGCGAGCGAGCGACTCGGCTCAAAACCGGCCCCTGACCCCATTCGTGCCGCCCTCCGCCAGTGGGACACGGTCGTCATGCAGGCGCAAGCCTTGCCCGCCGCGCAAGCGCAGCACCACGAACGGGCCCGCCAGGTCATCGAAGCGCTCAAGCGCTTACCGGTGCCGGCGAACGACGTCGGGTGGCTCCAACTCGTTGATGTGGGCGTCACGGTACAAACCGCGTTCAAGTCGTTGCGCGACCGGCACTTGAGCGCTCGCGACCGAACCCGCGTCACCTCGGCCTTGAGCGCGGCGCGAGACGAACTCCAGCGGCGTACCGAGCGCCAGGCCGAGTGGCGTGACGCCCTGGCCCGACTGCCGGCCGCCGACCTTTCGACGCTCGAGCGGCCGCCAGTGCCCTCAACCGAGTCGCGGCGCTCCAACAACGACTCGGGCACCTCGACGCCCAGCTTGCCACCGTGACGGCCCAGCGCCGAGCCCTCGAAGTGCCCCCGCCGACCGCCCCGCGCGTGCACTGGCCGCTCTGGCTCGCCGGGGTGGGCACCGTTGGGCTCGTCGCATGCGCGGTGGTCGCCTGGCCGCTGGGCGCGGGCCCCGGGGCGCTGGTGTTCGCCTTGGTGCTGGGGCTCTTGGGCCTGGCCGCGTCGTTTCGAGACGAGACGCAGACCCGCCACGAGCAGCGCGCCTACGACCGCGCCCGACAATACGAGGGAGAGCAACGCGAGCTGCGGCGCCTCGAAGCCAGCCAACTCGAAGGCGACCGCGCCCAAACCCGCGCCGAACTCGCCCAGGCCCTCGCCGTGGGCGGGGCGGCCACCGAGAGCGACGTCGCGCACCGCATCGCCGAAGTGCGCAGCGCCCTCGACGACCAACAGCGGCGCGCGCGCCTGGCGAGCCAACTGGCCGAAGCCGAGCGCGAGAGCGACCGCGCCCGACACGCCGTCGGCGAACTCGAGCACGAGCGGGCCCGGGCCGACGCCACCCTCGACCTCATTCAAACCGAGGTCGACGAGCGCCTCGCCCAGCTCGGCGTGACCGCTTCGCTTTCAGCCGAAGCCGCGCTCGACGTGCTGACCGACCTCTCACGCATTCAAGAACGAGCCCTCGCCCTCGAAGCCGAACGGGTCGGGCTGGGCGCCGACACCGCGAGGGTCGAACGGGCCGCCCGGGCGCTGCGCGAGCAAGCCGCCGCCACCGGCCTCGGAGCCGACCAAGACCCGGCCAGCCTCGCGTCGCTCCTCAACGACTGGCTTTCGGCCGACGCCGAAGAGCGCGGGCAGCTCGCCACCTTGCAGGCCCGCCACGAAGCGAGCGTCGGCCCGTTGGCCCAGCAGCGGGCGGCCCTCGCCCAGTGCACCCAGGAGATCAACGCAGTGCTCGCCGCCGCGAAGGTCGACTCGGTCGAAGCCTTTCGCCAGAAAACCGCCGCGGCCCAAGCGTGGGCGGCCGCTGAAACCGACCGCCAACAGGCCCTCGCGAGCCTCGCCGTGCTGGGTGTCGACCCCCAGCAAGCCCGCCCTCAACTGACCGATGTTGCTGGCCTTTTCGACACCCTCGCCCGCGCCAACCAGGCGCTCACCGCTTTGAAAGCCCAGCGAGAACACCAGCGAGAAGCCCTGGGCCGGTTGCGCGCGAAACTCGAGCACGTCGAACGCGACGACGAAGCGGCGGTGCTCCGAGCCCAAGAAGAAGCGCTCGTCGCCCAGCTCGGGCCGGCGGTCGACCGCCACGTCGTCTCGTCGCTGGCCCGCGCCATTCTCGAGCACGCCCGCGAGCGGTTCGACGCCGACCAACAACACCCGCGTCGTTCAGCGCGCGGCGGCCCTGTTCGCTCAGCTGACCTCGCAGCGGTACCTCCACGTTCGCCCCGAGCCGGGGATGAAGTTGACGGTTCGCGACGCCCAGGGCGATCAGCTGGCAGGTCGAGCAGCTCTCTGGGTACCCGCGAATTGCTGTTGCTCGCGTTTCGGCTGGCGGTGGTCGAAGACTTTGGAGAAGTGCGGCTGGCGTTGCCGGTGTTGCTCGACGACGTCACCGTCAACCTCGACGCCGAACGGGCCGAGCGCGTCATCGAGGTGCTGGCGGGGCTCTCGAAGCGGCACCAGGTGCTGGCGTTTACCTGCCACGCCCCGGTGCGCGCGCTCTTTCGCGAGGCCGGGGCCCGGGTTCATGAGGTGGCTCAGCGCACGCAGCTCTCCCTGCTGCCGGCGCTGGGTGACGCGGGCGGGCAGACGTAAAGGTGGCAGGTGATTGCGTTTTTTTGAGCGCGGGCCATACGGGCGGCGAGTGAGGTAGAGGGGGCTTTGTGACTGTGGCGACCGAGGCAGCAACCGAGACGACCGAAGCGGGCAATACCGTGGTGCCGGAGGTGGTGCTCCACCCAGCGGGTGACGCCCCTCTGACTCCCATGATGAAGCAGTACCTCGAAGTGAAGGCGCAGGTGCCCGGCGCCCTGCTCTTCTTTCGCATGGGCGACTTCTACGAGCTCTTCTTCGAAGACGCCGTCAAGGCCGCCGAGCTGTTGTCGATTACGCTCACCTCTCCGGGCCAAGGGCGCCGACCACGCCCCATGGCCGGCGTGCCCACCGCGCCGCCAGGCGCTACGTGGCGCGGCTCATCGAAGCCGGCAAGGTCGCCATTTGCGACAGCTCGAGCCACCGGGCAAGGGCATCGTCAAACGAGAAGTCGTGCGCATTGTCACCCCGGGCATGGTGCTCGACGACGACGTGCTCGAAGCGCGTGAAAACAACTTTGGCCTCGGTCTTGCCTGGCGACGAAGAAACGCCGTGGGGCGCCGCGCTGCTCGACGCGTCGACCGGAGAGTTCTTGGTGCTGACGCCCCGGCCCAAAGTCGTCGCCGATGAGTTGTCGCGCTGGCCTCGCCGCGCGGCTCGTGCCCGAGGGTTTCGACGCGCAGGCCCTGGCCAGTTTCATCAGCGCCCTGAGCCGGAGGCCGAGCGTCGCCCAACTGCCGACCGACGCGTTCGACGGGAGAAGCGCGCCGGAGCACCTGCTCACCCACTTCGGGGTCGCCTCGCTCGACGGGTTCGGGCTTGGCGCGGCGACGCTGGGCCCGTCGGTCGGTGCGGCGGCGGCGGCGCTGCGCTACCTCAAAGAAACGCAGAAGAGCAGCCGGGCACGTCGACCGCATCGTCTTGCAGCCCGGGGCGGCGTGCTCGTCATCGACGAGGCTTCGCGGGCCAACCTCGAGTTGCTCAAGTCGCTCAAAGACGGGTCGCGCCACGGCACCCTGCTGTCGGTCGTCGACCGTTCGGCCACCTCGCTCGGCGCCCGAAAGGTGGCCCGGTGGCTGGCGGCGCCCTTGGCCGACCCCGCCTCCATCGCAGCCCGGCTCGACGCGGTCGAGGCGCTGACCGCGAAAGCGTCGTGGCGCGAGGCGCTCGTCGCTCAGCTCAAAGAAGTCGCCGACGTCGAGCGACTCTGCGGCCGCTTGTCGTTGTCTTCGGGTGGCCCGCGCGACGTCAAAGCCTTGGCGCGCTCGTTGTCGGCGCTGCCGGCGCTGGCCGAATTGCTGCGGGGCGTCGAAACCGGGTTGCTCGCCAGCCTCGTTCGGCCGTTTACCCACGACGCGGTCATCTCGCTCGCCGCCACGCTCAACAAGGCGCTCGTCGACGAGCCGCCCCTGGTGCTCGCCGACGGCAATTTCATTCGCCGCGGGTACCACGCCGAACTCGACGAGTACGTCGAATTGGCCAGCAGCGGCAAAGACTACCTGCTCAAGCTCGAGACCCGTGAACGCGAGCGCACCGGCATCAATTCACTCAAGGTGCGGTACAACAAGGTCTTCGGGTACTACCTCGAAGTCACCAAGTCGAACCTCGGGCTGGTACCGAAGGAGTGGATTCGGAAGCAAACCACCGTGGGGGGCGAGCGCTACGTCACCGAAGAACTCAAGACGTACGAAGAAAAGGTGCTGACGGCCGACGAGAAGCGCGTCGCCATTGAGCAGCGGCTCTTCGAAGAACTGCGCGCCCTGATCGTCGCCCGGGCCGGGCCGCTCCGCGCCGCCGCCGACGCCTTGGCCACGCTCGACGCGTTGGTCGCCTTCGGGCGGGTCTCGGCCGAGAACGGCTACGTGCGGCCCACCATTGACGAGTCGGGCGTCATTGAAATCGTCGGGGGCCGCCACCCCGTCGTCGAAAAGGCGCTCGGCACCGACACGTTCGTACCCAACGACGTCAAGCTCAACCGAGAAGCCGAGCAGGTGCTGATCATCACCGGCCCCAACATGGCCGGCAAAAGCACGGTGATGCGGCAAGTGGCGTTGACGGTGGTCATGGCCCAAGCCGGCTGTTTCGTACCGGCGAAGTCGGCGCGGGTTGGCCTCACCGACCGGGTCTTCACCCGAGTCGGGGCGTCTGACAACCTCGCCCGCGGCCAGTCGACCTTCATGGTCGAAATGACCGAAACGGCGAACATTCTTCACCACGCCACCCGCAAGAGCCTCGTCATTCTTGACGAAATTGGGCGTGGCACGTCGACGTTCGACGGTTTGTCGATTGCGTGGGCCGTGGCCGAACACCTGCACGACCGCGTCGGTGCCCGCACCATGTTCGCCACGCACTACCACGAGCTGACCGACCTCGGCCGCGAGAAACCCCGGGTTCAAAACTGCTCCATCGCGGTGCGCGAACAGGCGGGCCGCATCATTTTCTTGCGCAAGTTGGTCGCGGGTGCCGCGAACCGATCGTACGGCATCGAAGTCGCCAAGCTCGCCGGCTTGCCGCCCGAAGTTCTGGCGCGCGCTCGAGAACTGCTGCGCAACCTCGAAGCCGGCGAATTCGACGAAGCGGGCCGCCCCCGCCTCGCCAAGCGAGCGACCGGCAATGAACGCGCGGCCCCGGCGCGCCCCGCCCCGGTCGTCGACACCTCGCAGCTGGGCTTGTTCGGCTCGGCCCCGGCCCCGACCACCGCCGCCGCGGTCAGCCCCGCCAGTCAAGCGGTGCTCGCGGCCCTCGAGCGCTTCAGTGTCGATACCAGCAGCCCGCTCGAAGCCCTGACCGCGATCTCCGGGTGGAAACAGCAACTCCGGCTCGCCGAGGCGGGCGCGCCGGCGAGCCCGCCTGCCCCGAAGTGAGGTTCGGTTGATCGGAGATGGTTTCGCGACCGACCCGCGAAACCATCTCGTCTCACCTGAACTTCGGGTTCTCTAGACGTGCGTGAAGTACTCGCAGTTCGTCACCCCGATGGCGTCTCGCAGGGTCAGGCCCCAACCGCGCTTCTTGCCGGCCGACACCACCACCGGCACGAAGGCGCGCGGCTGAGGCGGCACAATCGCAATGCCTTTGAGCCGAGTGTCTTTGGGCATCACCACGACGAGCTGCCCGCGCTCGATGGTGTTGAACAACTCTCCGTCACTCACCCGCAACCAGCCCCGCATGGGCCCTTCGTGACGAACCCAGTCACAGGTTTGCCCCAGCGTGTGTTCTTTGGCGCCCGAAAAGTGAGGTATTTCGCAGTTCATCGCCAACGAAACGTCCCACACGAAGATGTGCGAGCGATCGCGTTCGGGAGCGTCGGCCAAGTACCGAGGGTTCGTCGACACCGCGAATTGTTTGAGTATCTGCTCGTACAGCCCTCGCTCGCGACGGCCGGGCTTGCTCTGCAAGGGCGCTTGAACGGCGCGCCAGGAGTCGCGGCTCGTGACCTGGTCGGGCGGCTTGAGCCCGTCGTAGGTCACGGTGCTGTTCGTTTCTTCTGCGTCACCGTCGGCGAAAAGGGCCGGGTTTGAACCGATGACGGTCTTGCGCTCTTGGTCTTTTCGCGAGTCGACGAAGCCCGAGCCCAGCTGCTGCTTCTGGTAGGTCGTCATCACCTGCGGCGGGCCGGGTTTGCCCTTTTTGCCCGGCAGGGGGCGCCGAGGCATCGGCTTGCCTTTTTGTTGCGGGGCGACGGCCGCCAACGTCAACCCGCTCGACGTGCGCACCGCCGGGTCGCCCGTTTCGAAGCCCGAATTGAACGTGCCGGCTTTGGGTTTGGGTTTCGGCGGAGGAGGTTGGTTCTTGTTCTGCGGCGCCATGCGTCGGGTCAGCTTACACCGGGCCGCGGGCGGCTTGCACGGGTGGCCAGCTCAGTCGACCTGCGCCACCTTGTTTCGCTCTTCGAGAAACCCGTCAACGGCTTCGGCCACCGAATCGGCAATCTTGTCTTGGTACGCGTCGTTTGACAGGCGTTGCTCGTCTTCGGGGTTCGAAATGAACGACGTCTCGACCAAAATGGCCGGCATTTTCGCCCCCAAGAGCACGAAAAACAGCGCCTCTTTCGTACCCAAATCGCGCACCCCGTCGTAGCTGGCCGAGAGCGAGCGAATGAGGTTCTTTTGTACGCGCTCGGCCAAGCGGGTCGATTCTCCCGTGTTCGCCTTGGTCGCGAGGTCGGCCAAGATGTACTGGAGGTCACCCACGCCGCGCTCCGTGCTGGCGTTTTCGCGAGCGGCCAACCGAATTGAATATCGGTTCGACGACGTGTTGAGCGTGTAGGTCTCGACGCCCCGAAGCGTCTTCGACGGAGCGGCATTGCAGTGAATCGAAATGAAGAGGTCGCCCCGCTCCTTGTTGGCGAACTTCGTGCGGTCTTCGAGTTTCACGAAGCTGTCGTCGTCGCGCGTCAACAGCACCTCGAGCCCCATGGCCTCGAGCTTTTTCTGGAGCTTGAGCGAAATGGCCAAAGTCGCGTCTTTTTCGGTCGTGCCCTTGGGGCCAATGGCGCCGGTGTCGTGGCCGCCATGGCCGGCATCGACGATCACCCGTCGCACCTTGAGGCCCAGTTGCTGGGCGAGCGTCAGTTCGGCGGCCTCTTCGGTCTTGGCGAGCGACTTGAACCGAGAACGCGCGTCGGGGTCTGACCCAGGCGCTTTGACGCCGACGCGAATGTCGCGCAGCTTCTCTTGCAGCGTGGCAATGGCGGGCGCCTCGGGTTCTTCGACCACCTCATCGGCGTCGGCTTCGTCGCGGCTGTCGTGACCGGAGGCCGGGGGTCGGGTCGGCGCCACCCGCCGGGCTTCGGCCACCGGTGCTTTCGGAGCGACCGGGGGAGCGACCACCGCCAACGGAGAATCGACGGCCCGCAACACCTTCGCCACCGTGGCCGAGGCCCGGCGGGTGGCTTCGGCCACCGCCACGGCTCCCGAGCTCGGGCCGGCTTCTTTCGATTCTTTTGATTCCTTGGCACCCGCGTTCGGCGAAACCGAAGCCGGAGCCGGAGCACTCACGACGGGCTTCTTCGGCGCCGGGGCCTCTGGGAGTGCCTCGAGCAGCACCTGGAGGGCCTTCTTCTGATCTTGCGCCCCCTCGAGCCCCGCCGCCGCCACTTTGCGAGCGCCGGCCACGTCACCTTTGCGATCGGCGAGCACCCGAGCCAGGGCCAGCGCCGCATCGTCGGCCAGCCGGTGCTTCGGCCACCCGGTCACCACCTTGGAGTAGTTTTTTTGAGCCGCGTCGAGGTCTTCGTCGCTCGCTGAAAAGCGAGACAGCTCGGCGTACAACTCTCCCGACCAAAACAGCGCCTCCGGGGCCCGCTCGCTCTTCGGGTACTTCGTGGCAACGGTCTCGAGCTTCTTGGCGACGTTCAGCCAGTGGTGCCGAAATTTTCGCCGCTTCTCGTCTTTGCGCAGTTTTTGGTAGGCGTCTTTCGCTGAAGAAAACGCCTCGTCGGCCGCCGCTGGGGGCGCACCGTTGGCGGCTGCGGCGAGCAGCGCGACCACCATCAGCACGGTTCGAAGAAGAGTCTTCATCGTTCAAGTCGGCGCTACAGACCTGAACGATGTGAGCACGAGGCCCACACGACCGCAAAAAAAGCGCCGAAAGTCAGCGTTCTCGGCTGCCGGGGTGCCGAACGTCGGTGCCCTTCACCATGTAGACCACCATTTCGGCGATGTTCGTCGCGTGATCACCCACGCGTTCGAGGTGTTTGGCCACGAAAACGAGGCTGGTGGCGCGACGCACGTTCTTGGAGTCCTCCATCATCAGGGCGAGCAACTCGTTGAAGAGCTTGACGAAAAGCGCGTCGAGCAACGCGTCGCCGCTGCGAACGCGCTCGGCCCCGTCGACGTCTGACTTCACGAACGCGTCGAGTGCCGACTTCACCTGGGTCTGCGCCAGCTGGGCCAGGTGCGGCAGCTCGGCGTAAATGGGCATGGGCGGGGCTTCGTTCAGGTCGAGCGCCCGCTCGGCGATGTTCACCGCCAAGTCACCAATGCGCTCGAGATCAGTCACGATTTTGAGCGACGTGGTGATCAGTCGCAGGTCGCTCGCCGCCGGCTGGCGGAGCGCGAGAATGCGACGACACAGGTCGTCGACTTCGATCTCGAGGCGGTTCACTTCAGGGTCAGCGGCGATGACGTGCTTGCCCAACTTGGAGTCACGTTCGGCGAGCGCCAAGACGCTCTCGGCGATCATCGCTTCGACCCGCGCGCTCATCGCGAGCAGCTTGTCACGCAACGAGCGGAGGTCTTGCTCGAAGGCCTTGTCGGTGTGGGTCGGCACCGCCGTCATTTCAACACGAAACGCGCCCGACCGCGTGGGCCATTCGCCTCTTCGGCCGACCGCGAACTGGGCCCGGCGGTCGCGCGGTATTCGCCATCACCGAGCAGGTGTGGGTCGGGCCTTGGGCGCGAGGCGGCGCCTCGTGGGCCGCTCCCCGTGTGTCGTACCTCACCAAGTCTCGCGTCGGGCGCAACGACCTGGTCCCAGCGCGGCCACATGGGTGACGAGGACCCAACCGAGAGTCGAGGCTTGGCCACCGCAGTCGCCGTCACACGGCGTGCCCGACCAACCCGAGAGACGGCCGCGACGGCGAACATGCCCCAGGGTTGCGCCTCGGCCTCGACAACTCTCGACTCGGTCGCGACTGTTGGGCGCTACGGGGCGCGACGCGAAGCAGCTGCCGGGCGAGTTTCTGAGGGAACCGACCATGGGGCCACGAATGGCGCCACGTTTGGCGCGGGTCGATGTTGGTGCCTCTCCATGCGGGCAGGGTTCTCGCGAACCCCTGAACGTTGCGTGGTCACAAGCCGGCGTCGCGCTTCGAACTGGCAGGCGATGCGCTTCCACATCGCGTTGCTTCGTCGTGCCGTCGGCGCTCACGATGACGCCCTTCTCATCGAGGTGCCGGTGGCGTACCAGTCTCGGGCGCGCAGCCGTTGCAGCTCGTGCTCACCCTCACGCACGAACGGGTTCTGCCGCCGACATCGCGCGTCGCGAGCGCCACGTCGACGGCATCTCTGTGTCGTACGGCGTTCGTGACGAATGGGGGTGCACCGAAGGCAATGAGGCGCTCGTTTCGCGCATCGCGAAGGCCGGCGATCACGTCGAATGGCATTCGCTGTCGGGTGGCCACTGCGCCATCGACGAGGCGTCGCTGACTGCATTCTTGGCTCCCTGACGACCGAACGCGAGGGTCACGAAGTCGGCGGAGGGCGCGAAGCTTCACGAAAGACGCGGTGCCGCGGTAACCGCGGTCGCCCCAGTCGTGCTTTCGGTGCTTCAGACGTTCGGCCCAGCGAAATGGCGTCGCAACGCCAACCGATGCCGACGTCGATCATGGCCAGCAGCAGCCGCAAGTACAGCGCGGCTTCTGCGGCGCGCTCGAACCCAGGTAATACCCGCCGCACGACGTGCGATTTCGCAACACCACCGCGAAGCCGTCGACCCGACCACCCGCCTTGCCGAAACGCAAAGCCCCCTCGAAGACCGGCACGGTGGTTTCAGCCCAAGGCATCGCCGGTCGACTGGCAGCGGTCGAGCAACAGTTCGCACTCGGGGGGAGCGACGGCGGGTTCGCGTTCGAACCACAGCTTCGCGTTCGAGAACGACGTCAACAGCCCCGGCATTGAGAACCTGACCCCGGTCGAAATTCGACGCATGTTCGGTAACGGGGTGTGCGCCGGCAGCATCACCGCCGACTCCCCGCCACCGCAATCATCGGTCGAAAAGCCGAGCCCAGCCGGCCGACGAAGTTCGGCCCCGACTGGCGCATTGACGGGGGCCGGCGGCTTCGCGCCCCAAGGGCCGCGGCGTGCCAAAACGCGCAGACCACCAGACCCGCGCCCCCATGCCACCGCAGCGTTACGACCGACGAGGCCCGAGCTGGCCGCCACCGGCCTGAAACGCCTTTTCGAACGCAGTGAGCGCCGTCTGGGCGACGCGCAGCTTGGCGCCCAGGCGCGGCAGGTCGCCCAACAAGAGCTGGCCATTGACGGTGTCGAGGTGCTCCAAGGCCACGGCTTTCGCGGCCGGGTCGAGCCCGCGCTGGTGGCTGACGGCCGTGCGCAGTTCGCTCGCCGCCTCTTGCGCGCGCGGCAGCGACTGGGCGAGCCCGCTCAGCGACCGTTCGCGCAGGCTCGCCGACCCCAGCCCCGCCGCCAGACGCACGAGTGCCGGCAATTCGAGGTTCGACAGCCGCGCGTGCCACTGCGACAGCGACCGCACCGGCACCGAACCGCCCAGACCCATTGGCTGAAGAAGCACGCGCATGACGTGTTTTCGGCCAAACTCCTCGACGGTTGCGTGCGAGCGACGCCGTGCGTCAGCCGAACTTGCCAGTCACGTAGTCTTCGGTTCGGCGCTCGACCGGGTTGGTGAAAATGTGCTCGGTGGGCCCGACCTCGACCAGGCGGCCGAGGTAAAAAAACGCGGTTCGGTCAGACACCCGCGCCGCCTGCTGCATGTTGTGGGTAACGATGACGATGGTGTACTGCGCCTTGAGCGAATGCAGCAGTTCTTCAATTTTCGCGGTGGCAATGGGGTCGAGTGCGCTGGCGGGCTCGTCCATCAGCACGACTTCGGGCTCGACGGCGAGGGCGCGGGCGATGCACAGGCGCTGTTGCTGGCCGCCCGACAACGCGAGCGCCGAGTCGCCCAGCCGGTCTTTGACTTCGTCCCACAGGGCAGCGCGCACGAGGCTTTGCTCGACTTTCTCGGCGAGCACCCGCTTTTCTGACACTCCGCCGATTCTCAGGCCATACGCGACGTTTTCGAACACCGTCTTGGGAAACGGGTTCGACTTTTGAAACACCATGCCGACCCGGCGACGCACGTGGGCGACGTCGAGCCGGGCAATCGACTGGCCGTCGAGCAACACGTCACCCTCCTGCCGCACCTGAGGAATGATGTCGTTCATTCGGTTCAAGGCGCGCAAGAACGTCGACTTGCCGCAGCCCGACGGGCCGATGATCGAAAACACCTCGTGCGGTGAAATCGCGAGCGAAACCGAATCGAGCGCGACTTGCTCGCCAAATCGAACGCTGAGGTTCTTGGTTTCGACCTTCGC
>JBGAIY010000675.1:0-2749 GCA_044225205.1 Myxococcaceae bacterium
TTTCGAACAACTGCGGCACCACTGAACTCGGCCTCGGCGTGTTGTTGAAGAACAAGCAAGTCGCCAAAATGGTCTCGAGCTACGTCGGTGAGAACAAAGAGTTCGAGCGTCAGTTCTTGTCGGGAGAACTCCAGGTCGAACTCAACCCCCAAGGCACCCTCGCCGAACGCATTCGCGCCGGCGGGGCGGGCATCGGCGGCTTTTACGTGCGCACCGGCGTCGGCACGGAGGTCGCAAAAGGGAAAGAAACCCGCACGATCGACGGCCACGAGTACGTGCTCGAAACGCCACTCAAAGCCGATTTCGCCATTGTTCGCGCGTGGAAAGCCGACCCCTGGGGCAACCTCGTGTTTCGTAAGACGGCTCGCAATTTTTCGCCGCTGATGTGCATGGCCGCGAAGACCACCATTGTCGAAGTCGAGCAGGTCGTGAATCTCGGCGACATCGACCCCGACCAGGTTCACGTGCCGGGGGTCTACGTTCATCGCATCGTGCAGTCGACCGGCCTCCACAAGTGGATCGAACGCAAGACCGTTCGACCCCGCGCGTAAGTTTCTCCTTTTCGACCACGAGACCCAACATGCCTCTGACGCGTGAACAAATTGCCCAGCGGGTGGCCAAGGAACTGAAAGACGGCTTCTACGTCAACTTGGGCATCGGCCTGCCGACGCTCATTCCCAATTACATCCCTCCTGGAGTCGAGGTCGTGCTGCAGTCGGAAAACGGCATGCTCGGCACTGGCCCGTACCCGTACGAGGGCGAAGAAGACCCCGACCTCATCAATGCTGGCAAAGAAACAGTCACCGCGTTGCCCGGAGCGGCCTATTTCGACTCGGCGGCGAGCTTCGCCATGATTCGTGGCGGGCACATTGATCTCGCCGTGCTCGGGGCCATGGAGGTCAGCGAATTCGGTGACCTCGCCAACTGGATGATACCGGGCAAAATGGTGAAGGGCATGGGCGGAGCGATGGACCTTGCGGTGGGCGCCAAGCGCGTCATCGTCGCGATGGAACACGCCACCAAAGAAAACGCGCCCAAGTTGCTCAAGCAGTGCTCGCTCCCACTGACGAGCAAACGCTGCATTCACGCGATTTGTACCGACCGTGCGTGGGTCGACATTACGGCCCAGGGCATGGTGCTGCGCGAACTCGCACCTGGTGAAACCGTCGAATCGGTTCAGAAGCTCACCGAACCCAAGCTGATCGTCGCTCCCGACCTCAAAACCATGGCGGTCTGAGCGCCATGCACTTGACCTCGTTCGCGCAGGTGAACGCATCGCTCAGCGAGCTTGCCGCGCAGCCCCCGCCTGACGCGGAGAAGGCGGCGTTGGTCGGTGCCGCTTTGGCCCACTGCGCGCAGAGCATCGAATATTCGCTGACCGGTTTTCCCCAGCCACGCGGTTGGGTCGTTCGCAAACTCATCGGGCCGTTGGTACTCCGAAAATTCTTGCGCCAGGGGCACATGCGACACGACGTGCTGGCGGGCATACCGGGGGCGCCCAACGTACCGATGACCACGACCTCCGCCGACGGCTTGGCCCGGTTGCGGCAGGCCATGACCGCGTTCGAGGCCCACACCGGCCCATTGGCGCCGCACTTCGCCTACGGCGAGGTTTCGAAGGCCGACTACGAAGCCGTGCATGCCATGCACGTTGCTGATCACCTGACGTCGCTGACGGGCCGGTAAGGCAAGTCAACGAATTTCGGGGCGGTCAGGTGGGTCTGAAATGAGCAGTGTCGCCGAAGTGCGCTATAACCTCGGCACCATGCCCGAAAAGGCAACGAACAAGTCCACCCGAAAGTCGGAGCGGCTCCAGCATGAATTGCTCGTCGCTTACCGAACGGTCGACGGCTTCATCACCGATTGGGCTGTGAACATCAGCCGTGGGGGCATTTTCATCAACACCCGAAGCCCTTTGGCTGCCGGCAGTGTGGTTCGACTGATCGTTTCACTCCCCGACGCCGCGTTTCCGTTCGATTTGACGGGTCGGGTCATTCGGTCACACCCCTACGACCCGTCGTCGAACCAAGTGGCCGGCATGGGCATCGAATTCATTGACGTTGATGCCGACAAACTGTCGCGTCTCGAGCGTTTCGTCGACAGGCTTCGCAAAGAGTTGCCGGGTGACGACGCCGGGGCCAACCGAAAGTGAGCTCGGTGCAGTGCGGCGAGAGCTGACGATTGAGCGGCTCGCGAAGTCAGGCGAAGGCGTGGCCCAAGACGGGGGCCGCGCCATCTTTGTTTTTGGGGCACTCCCGGGCGAGCGGGTGGCCGCCGAGGTCACTGAAGTCGGCAAGGTTCTGCGTGGAGAGCTGATTGAAGTGCTCGAGCCCAGCTCGGCGCGCCGCGAGCCTCCGTGCGCACTCGCCACCGAGTGCGGTGGGTGTGGGTGGTTGCACCTGACCGAGACCGAGCAACTTCGAGCCAAAGAGCAAATCGTGCAATCGGCGTTGGCCCATGCCGGTCTCGACCCGGCCGCACTCGATGTTGCGCCGAGCATCGCGTCGCCTCAGGCCATGGCATACCGTCGTCGCGCATCGCTCCACCCCGTGAAAGGGAGACTCGGGTTTTCAGCCCGGCGGAGCCACCAGCGCGTCGTGGTCGATGCCTGCCCGGCTTTGACTGGGCCGCTCGAGCGGCTGCCGTCGCTGCTGGCCGATGCCTTGGGCCCCGCGGCTCTGAAGGACGTTGACGAAATACACCTGCTCGAATGCGAAGCACGGCTGGCGATCTCGGTGCACCTCAAAGG
>JBGAIY010000090.1:0-22010 GCA_044225205.1 Myxococcaceae bacterium
TTCTCCGCGCCCATGCGCGAAATGGTCGGCGTGTTTCTGCACAAAGAAGCGGTCGAAATGCTGACCGGGGTAGCGCCGCCCGAGGCCGAAGACGAAGCGCTGAGAGCCGAAGTCGTGAAGGTGGCCAACCGCGCGCGGGCGACTCAAAAGAAGGTGCAGAACCTCGCGAACGAGGCGGTGTTGAACCGGTTGTTCGCACCCCAGCTCGCCTTGGCCGAGAACCAGCGGCGGCAATTTCTGGGCACGGTCATGGGGTTCGCGGGCACGAAGGTGCACGTGCGGCTCGACGTGCCGCCGCTCGACGTGAAGTTGCAGTTCTTCGACCTGGCTCCGTTTTTCAACAACGCGTGGCTCGCCATTGCCGACGACGGCGCGACTCTGCGGGCGCAGCGTTCGACGGGGGCTCCCGTTTTCACCCTCGGGCAGACGGTGGCGATGATCGTTCACCACCGTGACGAAAAGACGCGCCGTTGGGCGTTCAAGCCCTTGGCGATGCCCGCCTCACCCCGGTGACGGGTCGCCCGGCTTGCCCAACCGCTTGGCCAATTCGAGCACCTCGATCGGTACCGCGAGAACAACGGTGTTCGACGCGCTCGAGCCGAGCCCGTCGAGGGTCTGCAAGGTGCGCAGCTGCATGGCGCCGGGGCTGGCGGTCATCGTCTCGGCGGCTTCGGCCAAGTTGCGAGCGGCCTCTTTGTCGCCCTCGGCTTTGATGATGGTGGCGCGCTTTTCACGGTCGGCCGACGCCTGACGCGACATCATGCGCTTGAGTTCTTCGGGCATGTTGATGTCGAGCAGCCGAATCGAGTCGACGTGAATGCCCCACGCGGCCGAACGGCTTTCGACGACGGTGGCGATTTTTGCCTGAATTTCGTCGCGTTCGCTGAGCAGTTCGTCGAGCGACATGCTGCCCACCACGTCGCGCAGCGAGGCCTGCGCGTACTGCAGCATCGCCGAGCGGTAGTCTTGAACGGTGACGACGGCCTTTTCGACGTCGCGCACCTGAAAGAAGACGACGCCGTCGATGCCGACGGGCACGTTGTCGCGGGTAATCACCTGCTGCGACGGTATGCCAATGGTAAGCAAGCGCGTGTCGACGAAGCGCGCGTAGTCCATCACGGGGAAGATGAAGACGACGCCTGGCCCTTTGATGCTGTGAAAGCGACCGAAGCGGAGCACGACGACCCGTTCCCACTGGGCGGCGACCCGGGTGATGGCGCTGGCCCATGACGAAAAGACCATGGCGACCGGTACGCCGATGCCGGCACCGATGGTGGCGCCCGCGGGGCCCCCGAAGAGCGCACCGAGCCCGGCGGCGAGCGCGAACAGGCCGAAGAACACGACGAAGAACACCGCCGCGCGCAGGGCCCGGTCGAGCGGTTCGCGCGTGGGCAACGGGCGGCTGGCGAGGTACTGCTGCGCCAATTGGGCCGTGGTGCGAAGGCCACTGACCGGTTCGTTCGGCGACGGCGCTTGCGGGGGCACGAAGTTCATTGGGCGACCGTCGCGCATGGCGCGCCCCGAAGCAACGTCAGCGTGCGCGCACCCGAGCAACCTGGCTGTCGAAGCCGGCGGCGCTGCGCAGGTAGTACACGAAATACAACTCGGTCGAGCCGTCGGCCCGGTGCGCGAACGTCGGTTGGCCGAGCCCGATGACACGACCGGGCGGCAGTGCGAGTGGCCCCGACGGAGAGCTGTCGGGCTGCAATTCGAGACGGGGCGCCGAGAATGAAGAGCGCATCGAAGGGTCGGCTCCCGCCCAAGCCGAAGAGCTGATGGTGTAGTTGCGGTAGTAGAAGAACCGGCCCGCCTCGAACACCGGCTGGCGCAAATCGTCACCCGGCTCGGGCAGCGCGAGCGGCTTCCACGGGTCGTAGCCACCGTCGGGCAGCGCCAACGCCGAAACCGTGTAGCTGACCTTGGCCGACTCGTCGTCGCTCACCAGGTAGCCGGGCGCCACGGCCGTGTTGCCCACGTTTTGCGTCAGCGGGTTCACCGGCAGCATGTACGTCGCGTTCGGCGAAAACTGCGTCACGCCGCCGTTGCATGAATACGTGCCCAAGGTCGCGTCGGTGCCCATGACCAGCTGCGTGACCCAGGGGTGGTTCACGTCGTTTTGCAGGTCGTACCGTCGGTTGCCGTAGAGAAGCGAAGCGATGCCGTTGACGGGTGAGCCCAGAAACGTGAAACAAAACGCGCTCGACAGCCCGTCGGCGTCGAAGGCAATGACGAAAGGTTCGCCGAAGGTACCGTCGGCCTGGCGGCGAAAGCCGTACGCGGTGACGGGCGCGAGGGGAAACACGATGTCTCCTCCGTCGGGCGCGCTGTACACGAAATCGCCGCCGTCGGGGTTGTCTGCACAGATCTTCGGCAACACGTTGCGAATGTGCGTCGGTGACAACACCCGCTCGGCTCCCGGCAACCGTGGGCGCGCTGGGCCGGTAATCGGCCCGTACGAGTTTTGACAGGCGGTGTTGCGGCCGTCGGTGGGCCCAGAGCCCAAGTGTAGAACGCAGCCCAAGATGTCGATGGGTGAATACGTGCCGACAATCAGCCATTCGCCGTCGGGGCTGATGGTGGCGCTGTCTTCGGTGCCGGCGGTGTTGACGAGCCCGCCCAACGACTCCGGTTGGCCCCAGGAGGGGTCGACGAAAGGCAACACCACGGCGGTTTTCGTCACGGTGACTTCGTCGTGCCCGGCGATGCCCACGACAATCGGCAATTCGCCACTCGTGAAGCGTGGCACGACCACCGCCTCGTAGCGACCGAACCCCACTTCGGTCGCCGCGCGAGTGACACCGTCGGCGGTGACCTGTACCGCGGCCGAGGTGACGCCGGCATCGACCGCGTCGAGCACTCGAATGGCCAACACAATGCCGCTGTCGCTGCGTTCGAGTTCGAAGGTGACCCGACCTGACACACCTGCCCCGCCGGCGTCACTCGCACTCGTACCAGAGTCACTTGCACCGGCGTCACCTGCACCGGCGTCACCTGAACCGGCGTCACCTGCACCGGCGTCACCTGAACCGGCGTCACTTGCACCGGCGTCACTTGCACCGGCGTCACTTGCACCGGCGTCACTTGCACCGGCGTCACTTGCACCGGCGTCACTTGCACCGGCGTCACTTGCACCAGAATCACTTGCACCAGAATCACTTGCACCAGAATCACTTGCACCAGAATCACTTGCACCAGAATCACTTGCGCCGGAGTCACTTGCACCGGCGTCAGCCTGCCCCGCGTCTGCTGGCCCGCCGTCGGTCAGCCCACCAGCATCGAATGTGCTTCCGCCGTCTTGGCCCGTCGAGGCCGTGCCAATGCACGCCATGGAGAGGAGGCTGCACACTGCGAAAATTCGAGTCAATTGGGGCATGAAGGTCACACGCTCAGTCGCCCAGCACAGACCCGGCTGACTTGAAAAACAGAAAAAACTATCGCTCGAGCCCAGGCAGCATGGCGTTGGCTTCTTCGAGCAGCTTGGCGACTTCGTCATGAGCCCGCTCGGTGAGAGCGTCACGGGCGTCGACCGAGAGGCCCGCGGTCTCGATGGGTTTGCCGATGACAATCGAGGCGGGTTTCGGGTGAATGGCGAGCGAGCCCTTCTGCAGAATCAAATGGGTACCGGCGATCGCGCAAGGCACGAGCGGCACCTGGGCTTCGAGCGCCATGATGGCGGCCCCCTTCTTGAACGGCTTGAGCACGCCGTCTTCAGACCGAGTGCCCTCGGCGAAGAACACCACGCTGACCCGGTCGCGCACGGCCTCGGCGGCTTCGCGCAGCTTCTCTCGGTCGGAGCTGCCGCCCGAGCGGTCGATGAAGATGTTGCCCGCGCGGTACAGCGCGTACCCGAAGACCGGTATTTTGCGCAGCTGCATCTTGGCGACGAAGCGCATGTGCCGACGAATGTGCGCGAACATCACCAGCGCGTCGAAGTTCGACAGGTGGTTCGCGGCCAGCACGAAGTTGCCCTGGGGCAAATGCTCGAGGCCCTTGGCCGCGTGGCGTACGCCGGCGGTGGCCAGCAACGAGCGAGCCCAGAAGTAGAGCACTGGGTCTTGGTGCTTGGCGTCGATGAGCGAGAGCGCCGAAACGACGGGTGACAGCGTGCCGGTGATGCCCACCGCGGCGGCTCCGGCGAAAGCGGTGCGAGCAATGTCGTTCAGCATGAGAGCCGTTTGCCACGTGCGCGGGCCCCTTCTCAAGCACAGATGCCTGTTTCGAAGCCGCTCGGAGCTGTTGTCTGAATCGCGCGAGTCGAGTTCACTGCGTGACCGCGTGCAACGTTCAGAATTGACTCCACTCGACTGGGCCTTGACCTCACTTGCGGTGCCGGGTTCGCTGTTCTGCCTGCTCTTTCCCTTCGTCATCGCCCCGTCATTCAAGGCGATGTTCGCCGATTTCGGAGGCCACCTGCCGAGCCTCACCCGACTGGGCCTCACCGCCTGGTTCCCGATGATGCTGGGCCTGATGCCGTTGACCGAGCTGGCGGCCGGCCTCGTGCTGAAGCTCAAGCCGTCGGCCCGGCGCGCGGTCTTGGCGAGCGCGGTGCTCGCATCGGCGGGGTCGAGCGCGCTGTGCCTGTATTCGATGTACGCGCCGCTCTTTTCACTCTCGGGGCACGTGAAGCCGGGCTGAACGCCGCATTCTCGCGTTTGGCACGCCGCCACGTACACTCGGCGCCGTCGTTCACCCGCCACCCACTGCCGTCACTCCACGATGACCGAGCGAACCCTCATCGTCTCCGCGACCAACCTGTTGGCGCGAGGCTTCTTGGTGGTGCCCACCGACCGCCGCGCTCGCGACGGAGCACCGGTCAACGGGCTGTTCGCCGTGGCCCGCGCCGTGCTGCACGTGTTGCAGTGGAAGACGCCCGCTCGGGCGGTCGCGGTCGTCGACCCCCAGTCGCGGCCGTGGCCCGACCTGCTCAAGCCGCAGCTCCAGCAACTGCCCGCGCTGCTCGAGGCGTTGGGGGTACCGGTCGTCGAGACCACGGCCGAAGCGCAGGTGGTCGCCAGCTACGTGCGCACCGCGGTCGCCGCCGGTCACGACGCCGTCATCGTCGGAGTCGACAAGCGCTACGCCCAGCTCGTGACCGACACGGTGTGGTGGTACGACTCGAACAAAGACGCCCGCTACACGCCCGACATCGTCAAGAAGCGGTTCGGCGTGGGCCCGTCACAGGTGGCACAGTGGCTCGCCTTGGTGGGCGACGACGACCAGGTGCCTGGCGTGGCGGGCATTGGCGCGAAAGGCGCGACCGGTCTGCTCGAGGCCCACGGCACCGTCGAAGCCGCGCTGCAGAACCTCGACTCGGTCGAAACGCGCGCGCGCAAGGCCCTGGCGGCGGCGCGTGAAGAGTTGCCGAAGCACCTGGCCCACGCCCGACTCGACGGCACCGCCCCACTGCCACAGGCGTTCGACCGACTCGACTACACCGTGCCCGACTCGGCGAAGTTGAACGCGTTGCTCGACGCGCTCGGCTTCAAAGAGCTGTTGGTCAGCACCGCCACCACGACGCGTGTGAGCACGTGCACCACGTCGGCCGAGTTCGCGAGCGCGCTCGCTGCGTTCGGCGAGTCGCGGCCGAGCTTTCACGCGTTGCTCGACGACGCCGACCCGCGCAGCGAAGTGCTGCGGGGCGTGGCGGTCTCGTCGGGCGACGGCCGCGCGGTGTACGTGCCCACCACGAGCGCCGCCTGGCCGTCGGTGATGACGTGGCTGCAAAACCCGAATGCCGCGAAGAGCGGGCACGACGTCGTCGCCACGCTCGTGACGCTGCGACGGTCGGGGGTGACGGTTGCGGGCCTCGTGGCCGACTCGGCCTGCGTGTCACACCTCACCCAGCCCAGCGAATGGGCCCCCCACGAGCTGCCCGGGGTGGCGCGCCAAGTGCTCGGCCGTTCTCTGCTCGACGACGACGAGGTGCGGGGCACGGGCGCCGAACGAAAGGCCTGGGCCGACTTGCCGCCCGAGCGCGCGGCGCAAGTCGCGGGTGAGCGGGCCGACGCGGCGGCCGCCATCGACGGGGCGTTGACGCCGAAGGTCGAACGCCGGCTGCTCGACGAGTACCTCGCGTTGACCGACACGCTCGTGCGAATGGAACTGACCGGCGTCGCCATTGACACGGCGCAGCTCGACCGCGCCGAAGTCGCCTTCGCCGGCATCGGCCAAGAGCTCGAGACCCAAATCGCCGCGCTGGCGGGCCGGTCGTTCAACATCAATTCGTCGGCGCAGTTGGGGCAAGTCTTGTTCGAGCAACTGAAGCTGCCCGTGGTGAGCCACACCAAGACCGGGTTCAGCACCGCCAACGAAGCGCTCGAGCGCATTGAATACGCGCACCCCATCGTCGGCTTGGTGTTGCGGTGGCGGCTGTTGCGCCGACTGCGAGACAACTGGGTGCAGGCGCTGCGGCGCTGCATTCACGCCGATGGCCGGGTGCATTCGCGCTTTCACCCCGCCCGCTCGTTCTCGGGCCAAATCATCAACAGCAACCCCGACTTGGGCCGGGTGCCGGGCCGCACCGCCGAAATGGCCGAAATTCGGCGGGCGTTCGTCGCGGGGCCCGGGCGGTTGTTGATATCGTGCGACTTCAACCAGCTGGGGCTGCACGTGCTTGCGCACCTGACGAAAGACCCGGCGTTGGTGGAGCCATTGCGCGAGCGCGCCGACATGCACCGGCTCACCGCCGCGGCGGTGCTCGACAAGCCAGCGGGCGACGTCACGCTCGAAGAACGACAAGTGGGCAAGGTGGTGAACTTCGCGACCTTCGCCGGGCAAGGCGCCAGTTCGCTCGCGCTGCAGTTGGGCGTCACCGCGGCCGAAGCGAAAGAGTACATCGCCCGGTTTGACCGCCGGTACGCATTGGTGCGGGCGTTTCAAGACGAGCAACTGCGGCTCGCGAAAACGCGAGGGTACCTCGTGACGCTGGCCGGGCGGCATTGGCCGATCGGCGGCTTGGAGTCGCTCGACTCGAAATTGCGCTCGTACGCCGAGCGCCTCGCGCGGCGGGGTACCCACGAGGGCTCGGTGGCCGACGTTTCTCGCCGGGCCCTGCTCGAGGCAGACCGGGCGCTCCGGGCGAAGGGCCTGCGGGCGGTGCCGCTCGTCGAAGTCGTCGACGAAGTACTCTTCGAAGTGGCCGAAGATCAACTGGCCGAAACGGCCGCGGTCTGCTCGCAGGCCATGCGTCGCGCCTTCGAGCTCGAGGTGCCGCTGGTGGTCGGCGTCGAAGCGGGCAAGACCTGGGCCGACCTCGAACCGGTCAAAACGTCATGAGCTGGCGAGCGTGGGGGTTCGGGTGGGTGCTCTTGGTCGCCACGGGCTGCCAGACGAAGTGCGTCGAGCGCGGGCCGTTCAAGCTGTGCCTCGAAGGCGCCTCTGACCGGTTGTGGGTGAATGGTGCACCGCTGTCGGCGACCGGCCTTCGCGGGTGTGAACTCGAGCCGGTGGCCGATTCTCGCGCCGTGGCGTGCCAAGACGACGGCGGCTTCGTTTTCGTGCGCGTCAACGCCAGTGGCCGTTCGACCGTGCAGCGCACCCCACTGCGCGAGTCGGGCGTCTCCTTTCGCGAAGGGTGGAACCCCGAAGGTCGTTGGTACTTTCGCCAGTTCGCCTTCAACGACCTGTCGCTGTACGACGCGACGAGTGACCAGCGTGTTGATTCTCACGCCATGAACGAGCACCCGGGGTCGATTTTCGGCGTGAGCCCCGACGGCCGCGCTGTCTTTCAACGCAAGCAAGCGTCGGGCACCACCACCTACGCCGTGACTCGACTGGCCGACGGCCGGTACTCGGTACTGCCGAGCGATTCGCCTCAGTGGCGATACGAGTACGCGTTGGTGCGCTGGGTTCGCAACGCCCAAGGCGAATTCGACGCCGAGCTGGCGAGCGCCACCGAACCGAAGTGGCCGCTGCGCCCGACCCCCTGAGCGGGCTCACTTCAACTGCAGAATGCCGATGGCCACGTCGTCGGGCTTGGCCTTGTTCTGGCGGGTCAACCGGTCGATGAGCGACTGCATTCGAAGCAGTGATTCTTGAACCGACTCTTTCATGGCCGCGCGCATGAGCTTGAACATTTGGTCGCCCGACCAGCGGGTCTGAAGCTCGTTTTTGCCGGCGCGCTGTTGAGCGACCTTGAGTCGCCCGTCGCCAAAGCCGTCAGAGGTGACGACGACACGGTCACCCGGTTCGGCCTTGATGATTTTGAAGCGGTACTGGGGGCTCTCGACGCCCAGCGCGTTCTCAGCCGAGAGCATGGCGGCCAGACCCAACCCGATTTGCTGCTTGGAGACGTCTTTCTGTTCGACGCCCGCTTTGAAGACCTGCTCGCCGCCGACGACCCCGGGGGTGCCTTCTTCGGCCCGATACGCGACGTCGCCGTTGGCCCGAAAAATGGTGAGCTGCGAATCACCGATGGCCGCGACGAGCCACTCGTCTTTGACTTTGATGGCGCCCGCGAAGGTCGTCTTCGCGTCAGACCCGGTCTCGAGAATGCGGTCGTTCGCGCGGTTGAGCGCGACCAGCAAGTCGGCGCTGGCGAAGTGGGCGGTCGTCTTCGCCCCTTCGAGCTTCGCGGCGAAGGCGCGGTATTCTTCGAGGGCGATGTGGCTGGAGCCGCCGGCGAGGCCATTGACCTTGCCCGCGCCTCCCGCCTCGTCGGCCACGGCCACGTGGGGGTTTTCGCCGCCGACTCCGACGAGAATGCCGTCTTGGTTGCCCTTGAGCACGGCTTTGGCGCGGGTCAACACGGCTCCGCTGGCGTGGGGCCCGTCGACGCTGGCCATGCCGTCGGCGCCGCCGGCGATGAACGCATCGGTCGAGCGCGCGGCGTGAAACTCAGCCTCGCCCGGTATGACCTGGCTGCCCGTCCACGAGTGGCGGTGGGTGGCGGCCTCGGCGAGCGACGGCGTCAAGTTGAGGTTGAGGTCGACTTGAGCGGGGTGCTTCAGCGGAGCGGCCGGCACCCTCGGCTTCAATTCGACGGCCTTGCCCAGGCCCAAAAACTTCAAAAACGCCATGGTCTTTTTCACCCTATCTCACGGCCCCACCGGCTGCCCAGGCGCCCTCGGCACTTCGGCGAAGCGCGAGTACCGTCAAACGAAGTCTTGCGCGGGAAACAGCAAAACCTCTGCAATTTCAGTGGCATTGAGCAGCAACATCAACACCCGGTCGAGCCCGACGGCGATGCCAGTGCACGGCGGCAAGTGGGGCAACGCCGCCAAGAACGCCTCATCGAGCGCGAAGACGGGCCGGCCGTGGGCCGCGCGAAGCGCCTGCTCTTCGACCAAGCGGCGCCGCTGTTCGCCAGCGTCGGTCAACTCGGTGAAACCGTTCGCGAGCTCGACGCCGTTCGCGTACAGCTCGACGCGCTCGGCCACCGTCGGGTCACTGGCCTTGAGCTTCGACAGCGACGCCATCGACGCCGGGTATTCGGTAAGAAACGTGGGCCGGCCGAAGCCCAGCTTGCGTTCGACGTGGTCTAAAAAAATGTGAAAGAAGACGTCGTCGAACGAGGTCGACGAACCGGTGAAGTAGCCGCGCTCGTCGGCCGCGCGCTTGAGCGCTTCGGCGGTGCCGTGGGTCTGCAGGTCGATGCCGGCATACCGGCGCATGGCGTCTCGCACGGTGAGCCGCTCGTACGGCGTCTGCGCGAAGAGCCCCGCGTTCGGCAACGAAGCGAGGGCCTGCTCGGTGTCGTGCATGATGGCCGTGTAGTCGGCGTTCGGCCGGTAAAATTCGAGCATGGTGAATTCGGGGTTGTGCGTCGCCGAAATTTCGCCGTTTCGAAACGTCTTACAAATTTGAAACAGTGGGGGGCTGCCAGGGTCGGCCAACAGCCGCTTCATCGCGTACTCGGGGCTGGTGTGCAGGTAGAGCGGGCGCCGCTGCCCGACTCCGGTTTGCGGCACGAAAGGCGCTTCGAACGGGTCGATGTGCGGTTCCATGCCGGGGGTGCCGACCAGCACGGGGGTTTCGACTTCGAGGTAGCCCTGGCCCGAAAACCAGTCGCGCAAGGCGCGGTACATGGCTTGGCGGGCTCGGGCGGCGGCCCACTGCGTATTTGCTGGCATGCTGCTGTATACCGAGAAGCGACGCATGACGCTCGCCGCCGAACCGGCTGTTGACTTGTTGCCGCTGCGGCACAGCCAAGGCTTGGTCGGCTTCGTCACGCGCGCCGGAGACTGGGCGGTGGCGCCCACGTTCGACTTCGCGGCGCGCTTCGCCGAAGGCCGCTCGCTCGTGCGCCAACGCGGCCGCTACGGCTTCGTCGACGAGCGGGGCGAGGTCTGCATTGCGTGTGACTTCAACGGCGCGAATTGGTTTTCACACGGGTTTTCGTGCGTGACGACCGCCGGGCAGCACCGCTTCATCGACCCGAATGGCGCCTGGCTCGACGCGCCTCCGCTCGAAGCGCCGGCGTCGTTTCGCGAAGCGCTGGCGGTCATTCGCACCCAAGGGGTCACCCGCGTCATTCGGCGCGACGGCCAATACGCGCACCCGCGAGCGTTCGAATTCGCGCGGCCTTTTTCTGAAGGTCTGAGCGCGGCGTTCGACGAGGGCCAGTGGCAGTACGTCGACCGAGACGGCGCGACGGTGCTGCGGGTGGCGGGCGTCGCCGAGTCGTTTCACGGAGGCCTGGCGCCGGTGCGCTTGGCCCGCGGGTGGTCGTTCGTCGACCGCGAGGGCGTGGTGCGCATCGAAGGCCCGTTTGCGGCGGCGGGCCCCTTCGTCGACGGTCGGGCGCTGGTGCAGCGGCGAGGGCGCTTCGGCTACGTCGACCTGGGGGGCCGCGAAGTCGTCGAGTGCCAATTCAGCGCGGCCGAGCACTTTTCGAACGGCCGGGCCTGGGTGCGGCGCGACGCGAAGAGCGCCCCGGTGGCAATAGACGCCGACGGGGTGCCGAGGGTCACCGTGCCCGAGGGGTACTCGTTGTTGGGGCCGTTTCGAGAGGGCGTGGCGTTGGTCGCTCGTTCAGACCCGCGCACCAACGACTACGCCGAGCACTATGTTTTCGCCGACGGCCAGGTGCTGGCCGTCAGTCATTGAAGGGTTCGAGCGACAAAGCCCCATGCCCACCGTGCCACGCATTTCAGGTCTCCAGCAGGTCGACCCCATGTCGGTGCCACTGCCGCACGGCACCGAAATCACCACCCGGGTCGAGCGCTCACTCGACGGGCGACGGGTACCACAAGGGGTGGTGGGTCGCGTCGTTCGCAGCCGCGACGGAGGCGTCGATGTGGTGATCAGCGGGCTCGGCGAACTCTGGTACGCGCGCGGTGAGGTGACGCCCCGGCGCCCCGGGCAGTTCGACTTCGCGCAGCGCCGTGAAGCCGCGTGGGCCGACCTTCGCCCGTGCGTGGTACTCGAAGCGACCGTCGGCAGCCGCGCCTGGGGCCTGGCCGACGAGCAGTCTGACACCGACCTGCGAGGCGCGTTCGCGTTGCCGTTTCGCTGGGGCGCGGGCCTCGTCGAGCCCCCGAGCGACCTGGTGAGCGCCGACGGCAGCCAAACCTTCTGGGAACTTCGCAAGTTGGTGCACCAAGCCCTACGCGCCGACCCCAACACGCTCGAGCTGCTTTTCGTGCCGTCGGTTCGGGCGACCGACGAGCTGGGTCAGTGGGTGCTCGACGCGAGAGACGCCTTCGTCTCGAAGCTCATCTTCGGCAGCTTCGGGCGCTATGCCTTGAGCCAGTTGAACAAGCTCTCGGCGAGCCAGCGACTCGCCGAACACCGAGACACCGTGCTGGGCTGGCTCGAGGCCGACCCGACGCTGACCCTCGACGACGTCGCCTCGCGGCTCGCGGTCATTTCTCCGAGGGCAGCGCCGACCGGGCACGATGCGGTGTTGCAGGCCAAGACGTACCTGAAGCAGCTCTACCGCTCGCTTGCCGACCAGGGGCTGCTCGAAGCGAACGACTTCGCGTCGCTGGTTCGCTACGCACGGCAAGGCGGCCACCGCCCGGCAGACCCTAGAGAGCTGCGCCCCAAGAACGCGTACAACCTCTTGCGGCTGATTCACTTGGCGACGGGGTGGCTGCGCGACGGGGTTCCGGTCTTTGAAGCGTCGGGGGGCTTTCGCGCGCGGCTGTTGGCCATCAAACAGGGTTTGGTGCCGCTCGCCGACGTGCTCGCCGAAGCCGAAGCGCTGGCTCCCACACTCGAAGACGCGGCGACCCGCAGCGCCCTGCCACCGAGCCCCGACTACCGGGCGGCCGACGAGCTGTTGCAGCGGGTACACCACGAGCTGGCGCGCCGCCACATCGCACAGGCACCGGGGCCCTTCGGCCAAGACGCCCCGCCGCCCCCCACGCCGGTCAGTTCGCCCACCGACGAACGTCTGGGCCGCCCATGACCGACCTCACCACCCTCTTGAGCGCACCCCAGCTCGCCGTGGTGCAACAGGCACTGGCGCGTGAGTCGGCGGCTCGACGCCACCTGGTCGTCTCACTGTCTGGAGCGCACGCCTACGGCTTTCCGTCTCCTGATTCAGACGTCGACGTGAAGGCGGTGCATGCGGTGCCGACCGCCGAATTGCTGGGCTTCACGCACGAAGCCCGGGCCGCCGAGCGCCTCGAGGTCATCGACGGGGTCGAATTCGACTATTCGTCGAACGAGCTCGGCCCGGTGCTGCAGGGCGTGCTCAAAGGCAACGGCAACTACATCGAGCGGTTTTTGTCGGGCTACGTCTTTTCACAGGCCGCCGAATTCGAGGCCCTCGTGCCCTTGGTGCAGGGCGCGTTGTCGCGTCGGGTGTTTCGGCACTACCTGGGCTTCGCGACCAGCAACGCCACGAGTTCGAGCGAACGGGCCGCCGGTCGACGAAGAAACTGCTCTACGTGCTCAGAACGGCGCTGACGGCGCGCACCTGTTGCTCACGGCCGAAGTCGTGACCGACGTGACGCGACTGTTGCCCCGCTATGGGCTCGCTGACGCGCTCGAGCTGGTCGAACAAAAGCGGCGGGGCGAGCGGTCTGAACCGCCCGAGGCACTGGCGGCTTCATGGGCCGCTCGGCTCGACCGGCTGTTCGCGCTGCTCGACGACGCGCACCAGAAGAGCGTGTTGCCCGCCGAACCGTCGAATGCCGAAGCGATGGAGCGGTGGCTGGTCGGCGTGCGCCTGAGCGACGCGAGCATCGACTTTCGCACGGCGCGTTCTTGAGACCCGTCACCGTCTCGTGAGCGAGCCGGCAACTGGGCCAGTTTCGAATGCTGCAACCGTTTGCCGCAGGGCTGTGTCATCGGTCATGCCGCTCGCTGCATCGCCAAAGCCACGACTCTGGAGGGCGCTGTACCTCGCATGGAGCCTCGCAGGCTGCGTCGGAGCAATAGGGGGTGACGACGCAGGCATACTCAGTGATGCAGCCGTACCCAGTGACGCAGGCCTACCCGGCGACGCAGGCCTACCCAGTGACGCAGCCGTACCCGGCGACGCAGGCGTACCCAGTGACGCAGCCGTACCCAGTGACGCAGCCGTACCCAGTGACGCAGCCGTACCCAGTGACGCAGCCGTACCCGGCGACGCAGCCGTACCCAGCGACGCAGCCGCGCCCAGTGACTCGGGCATGCCCCGAGACGCAGGAGGCCCGATTTTCACCTACGACGGAGGGCCCCCCGACCTGCGGTGCCTCGCCGACGCGGGCTTCAGTGAAGCAGAGCGTTCCTTGCTTCAGATGCCGGCGAACAGCTGGCTCACCATGCCGAACACGGCGTTCTCAGCCTTCTGCGTGCCGCTCGAGCAACCCGGGGTGCACGGGTGTTGCGGGTGCCCCGCGGTCGTCGAGGCGTGGGGCAGCGGCATCTTCGACGACGCCAACCGGCAGCTGATTCTGTTCGGGGGAGGCCACACCGACTACTGGGGCAACGAAGTCTATGCGTTCGACCTGAAGACGATGAGCTGGCGCTTGCTCAAAGCCTCCACGCCCGTGACGCAATCACAGCTGAACCAAGACCCGCTCTACGATGGCACCCCCAATTCACGGCACACCTACGACAACCTCGTTTACCTGCGCGGCCGCGGCGCAATGTTTCTGTATGGGGGCTCGCAAGCCGACAATGGAGGCGGCGTCAACACGACCTGGGTTTTCGACATCGCTTCCGCGACGTGGACACTGATGCAGGCGAGGCTCAACCAATACGTGCCGCACTATTTCAATGGGAGCGCCTACGACGAATCGACCGATGCGATTTACATTCGCGACGAGTATGGGCTGCACCGTTGGAGCCCCGCGACCGACACGACCGAAGGCTGGCGCGACCTCGTCGACCTCAGCGGCACTCCCTACGCCATTGCGAACACCCGGCGCGGCATCGTTGACCCCAAGCGACGACTGTTCTTGACGGGCGGCCACACCCTGGCCGACGGCACGCTCGACTTCGTCGCCTTCGACCTGGCCACCCAGAAGATCACTCCCTACGCCATGACCGGAGACAGCTCGGCGCTCAAACGGTTGTCACCGGGGTGGGACCTCGACGCCGCTCACGACGTCGCGGTGGCGTGGAGCGGCGGGGCCCCGGGCATTCTCAATTTGGCGACGCATGAGTGGAGCGTGGGGTCGAGCGTCGGTGCTCCCCCGGCCCAAACCGATACCGGTACGTTCGGGCGGTTTCGTTATGTCTCGTA
This sequence comes from Myxococcaceae bacterium, assembly GCA_044225205.1. Taxonomy (GTDB): domain Bacteria; phylum Myxococcota; class Myxococcia; order Myxococcales; family Myxococcaceae; genus JAEUJT01. The sequence continues at coordinate 14,621 of JBGAIY010000090.1, forward strand.
CCTCAACGTCTTCGTGCTGGTGAACCGTGCCGCCGACAACGTGTCGTTCTACAAACTGACACCCGGCTGTGGGCCCTGACACCCAGCGCCGAGAGGCGCTCAGAGCGGAACGTGTTCGCTCATTCGGCCGCCCTTCGGCGTGATAGACCGCCGCCATGTCTGACGCACTGGTGTCGCTCTTGTCGCAGCTGGTCGCCATTGACTCCACGTCGACGAGGCCGAACGCGGGCATCGTCGACCTGCTCGAGCGGCGCCTGACGAGCCTCGGCTTCGCCTGCGAGCGGCTCACCTACGTCGACAGCGCCGGCGTCGAAAAGGCAAACCTGGTCGCGACGAGCGGCCCAGGCCCGGCCGAGCTCGCGTTGGTCGGTCATTCTGACTGCGTGCCGTTCGACCCCGCCTGGTCAGAAGCGCTGACGCTGACCGAGCGCGGCGGGTCGCTCTACGGGCGGGGCGCGTGCGACACCAAAGCGTTCATCGCGGCCGCGCTGACGGCGGCGGAGCGAACGAAGGGGCGGCTCCACAAGCCGCTCGCGCTCGTGTTCACCGCCGACGAAGAACTGGGCTGCGTGGGCGCCAAGAAACTGGTCGAACGCCAGGCCCTCCAGGCCAAGCGCGCCATCGTCGGAGAGCCCACTTCGCTGCGCCCCATTCGCGCCAACAAGGGCTACTGCCTCGCCGAAGTCGAGGTGCGCGGCAAAGAGGGGCACAGCGCGTACCCCGACACCGGCGCCTCGGCCATCTTTCGGGCCGCCCGGCTGCTCGCCAAGCTCGAGCACTATTCGAAAACCGCTCTGCGCGCGCGCGACCTCGACGCGACGTTCGTACCCCCGTTTTCGACGTTGAACGTGGGCATGATGAGCGGCGGCAAGGCGAAGAACGTCATACCCGGCGTGGCCCAATTCACGCTCGAATGGCGCCCCATGCCAGGCCAGGCGACCGAGGTGGTCTTGCGCGAAGTCGAACGGTTGATCGCCGAGGCGACCCAAGAAGAGCCGGCGTTCAGCGCCACCATCACGCCGCTCCGGCTCGACCGCGGCTTCGCGACCCCCGCCGACGCCGACGTGGTGCAGTGCCTCGCCCGGCTGAGTGGGCGAACTCCCGACACGGTCGCTTTCGGCACCGAAGGCCCCCAGCTGGCGGCCCTGGGCGCGGTACCCGTCGTTTTCGGGCCGGGAGACATCACCGTCGCCCACCAGACCGGCGAACACGTGCCGAAAGACGAGTTTTTTCGCGCTGCGGCAATTTTAGAGGCCGCGGTCGTGCAGTTCTGTGGCTGAGCGAAACGCCTTCGAGGCTATGCTTTGCGCATGGCGGTTCTCACCAAACCGAAGCGAGCGGCGACCACCGCTCGGTCGGGCACGAAATCGAAGACCAAAACCAGCGCGAAGGCGTCGGCCCCTCGAACCCGTACCCTCGAGGGCGACCTTTTTGGCGCCGCCGGTGGAGCACCGTTCGCTCCAAGCGGTGCGACCGGCATCGACCGCTCGAGCTCGAGCTCGAACCGTCGGGGCGCGACCAAAGAATTGTCGTGGGCCGAGTTCGACACGCAAGTGCAACTGCTCGCGCGGCAGAGCGCCAAGCAGTTCAAGCCGACGGCGGTGGTGGGCATTGCCCACGGCGGCGTCTTCGTCGGTGGCGCCATTGCGAGTGCGCTGAAGGTCGACTTCTTTCCCGTGCGAATTACGCGACGCTCTCGCGACTCGGGCAGCCGGGCGACGGCCGGGCTCTCAGACAACATGCCGAAAGAACTCAAGGGCCAGCGGGTGCTCTTGGTCGACGACGTGGCGGGGTCAGGAGACGGCCTCGAAATGGCGCGGCGGCTGGCGCAAGCCGCGGGCGCGTCGAAGCTCGCGACGGCGGCGCTGATCAGCCGGCCGAACGGCTTCACCCCCGACTTCGTGGCCTTTACGTCAGACACGTTCTTCGTCTTTCCGTGGGACTACCAAGAGCTGGTCGACGACGCGCGGTTCGACCCCGACACCGCCGGCGCGTAGTCGCGCGTGCTCTCGCTGGCGAAAACTCGAATCAAATTCGCATGTTCGGCCGCGAAACTTGGCTTAAGCCTCTGAAGCACGGTGATTCTCGGCACGGCAGGCCACGTCGACCACGGCAAAACGTCGCTCGTGCGAGCGCTGACCGGCATCGACACCGACCGGCTGCCTGAAGAGAAGAAGCGGGGCGTCACCATTGAGCTCGGTTTTGCCCACCTCGCGCTGCCCGGGCTCGGCCCCGTGGGCGTCGTCGACGTGCCGGGCCACGAGCGCTTCGTCAAAGCCATGGCGGCGGGCGCTGGTGGCATCGACGTGGTCATGCTCGTCGTCGCGGCCGACGAAGGGGTGATGCCGCAGACCCGCGAGCACGTCGACATTTGTGGGCTGTTGGGCGTGCGCAGCGGCGTCGTCGTCATCACCAAAGCCGACCTGTTGAACGACTTGGGGCCGGCGTGGCGAGACCTGCTCGAGGCCGACCTCACCGCGCTCACCCAGGGTACGTTTCTTCAGGCCGCGCCCCGCGTGGCGGTGAGCGCCCACACCGGAGAGGGCCTCGACGCGTTGCGCACCGAGCTCGGCCGGCGCCTGCAAGCCAACGAGCGGAGCCGCTCGAGCGACGGCCCGTTCTTCATGCCACTCGACCGCTGCTTCACCATGAAGGGTTTTGGCAGCGTGGTCACCGGCACGGTGCTCTCGGGGGCGCTGCGCGTCGACGACGAGGTGGCCTTGTTGCCGGGGCTCGAGCGCCCCATGCGCATTCGCGGCTTGCAGCAACACGGCGTCGCGGTCGAGCGGGTCGTGGCCGGTGACCGAGCGGCCGTGAACGTGCTCGGGCTCGAGGCCGACGACGTGCATCGAGGCATGACGTTGGTGCGTGCCAACGAACTGCGCGCGGGTTCATCGCTCGACGTCGAGCTGACCGTGTTGCCGAGCCTGCCTCGGCCTTTGCCGCGCCGCTCGAGGCACGTGCTCACCGTGGGCACGAGCCACGTCGAGGCGGTGGTGCAGTTGCTCGAGGCCGACGCGTTGGCGCCGGGGCAGACCGGGTACGCCCGGGTGCGGCTCGTGAGGCCGGTCGCCGCGCTGGCGCAGCAACGTTTCATCATTCGCGGTACGCACCCGGTGTCGGGCCGGGGCATGACGGTGGCGGGCGGGCGGGTGTTGGCCTTGAGCCCACGGCGCAAGAACACCCCGCCCTTGCAGGCGTTGGCTTCGGCAGTGGTCGAAACCCGGTTGACCTGGTTGCTCACCGCGGCGGGGCCCGCCGGGTTGACCGACGTCGAGCTGTTCGCCGCCCTCGCCTTGCCACTGGCCGAGGTGCAGCGCGAACTCGAAACGGCGGCGGCCCAGGGCCGGGTCGTGTTCGTCGACCAAGCGCCCCGCCGGGTGGTCGCGCGCGACGTGTTCGAAGCCCTGAGCCAACGGGCGTTGGCGCGTGTCGGGGCGTTTCACTTGGCTTCGCCCGAGCGGGTCGGGGTGCCCCGCGAAGAATTGCGCCAACAGTTGGGCCTTGCGCACGAGCGAACGTTTCACCGCCTGCTCGCGAAGCTGGCCGAAGCCAAACTGGTCGAACTGACCGAGACGACGGTGGCGTTGCCGGGCCGGGGCCGGCGGGTCGACGACCCGACCGAGCGGCTGCAAAAGCGCCTGGCCGAAGCCTACGCCAACGCCGGCCTGGCGCCCCCCGCGCCCGACCTGCTCGCCTCGCGGCTGGGGCTCGACACGCGGGCCTTCAATGCCCTGGCGCAGGCACTCGTGGCGCAAGGCGTGCTCGTGAAAGCCGGCCCGCACTGGTTCGACGCCGCGGCGGTGAAAGCGCTCGAAGCCCGGTTGCGCGCCCACTTCGCGGCGGCGCCCGGCCCGCTGACGACCCAGCAGTTCAAGGAGCTGGTCGGCCAGAGCCGAAAGTTCGCGATACCGCTCGCCGAGTATTTCGACGCCCAGAAAGTGACGTTGCGCCAAGGCGAGCTGCGCACGCTGCGGCCCACCGCCGTCACCCGCGGGCCTTGAACGCGGCCAGCGCCTCGGCCGTTCGCGGCGCCGCACGGAGCCCATTGTGAACGATGACCGACACCACGTTCGGCAACGTCTTGAGCCGCTCGGCGTCACCGCCTTCGACGACGACCCCGCGCAGCGACTCGAACGCCGGGTGCGACATGATGACGTCTTCGTAGGCGCCCACGGGCGGCACCGGCGACTCGACTCGGTAGGGCGAGTGGTCGAGGTGAAGGTACTCGACGCCCTCGAGGTGGTTGGCCAATTCGCGCAGGCCGTCGGGCCCAAAGCAGTCTTTCGCCTGCCCGCGCACCTGGAGCGCCAGGTTCTTCACCCCGCGAAACGCCGGTGCCACGATTCGCAAAATGGGGTCAGACACGTTCGACCCGCCCAGCGAACCGATGATGTTCATGGTGAAGCCGACGAAGTGCAATCGCTTCAGCGAGACCTTCGACAGCGCTTCGGCCACCGACTTCTTCTTGAGCGACGTCACACACAGAAACAGCAGCGGGTTGAGCCGACCGATGTATTCAGCCCCTTGGGCCAGCAGTTCGGCCTCGCAGCGAGCTCTGGTGACGACGCCTTGGGGCCCGAATTCCCACTCCCGGAGGAAGGGCCGCGCCGGGCCGACCAGAGCGCCGCCGAGCCGCTTGAGCAACGACTCGCGCCGCGCGGTCTGGTCGACGGTCGGTTGCTCGAGCAGCGACAACTGCACGAATTCGCCGCGCGGGTCTGAGCGTTCGACCCAGGCGTCGGCCAACACGCGCAACGCGTTCAGGTCACCGGGGTTTTGCCACCACACGTCGAGCAGCGCGTCGTCGACGGTCGCACTGAGCGGGGTCTTGGCCGCAGGTTCGGGCTTCGGTGTTTTCGCTTTCGTCATGGGAGGGCCACCGTCGAGACGGCCGACCCTACGGGCCGTGGGCGCGTCGCGCGATCGTTTTCGACTTGGTGTTTTTGCGCGCGGCCACGAATTGAGTTCGGCGCAGGCGCGACACCCGAACAGACCCGAGACGACACCGACCGCGTTTTCGCCAAACGTGAGAGTCGATTGCACACCACAGCGAACACCCGTGTCTTCGGCCTGAACTCATTTTCTTGGAGACCACGTGAAGACCCTGACCGTTGCCGCTGTGTTGAGTGCCTTGCTGTTCACCGCCTGTGGCGAACAAGAAGTCGCTGTCGACTCCACCCTCGACCCGACCGCGACGACGACCGCCAAAGGCGGCAGCTACGTCGAAGTGCAGGGCCTTTCGGCCACGCAGGTGAACCGCATCGTCGTCACGTCGAGCCCCGAGAACACCACCCAGACCCTGTCGTACGATCGCGCCAAGGGCGCCTTCAGCGGGTACTTGGTGCTGAGCGCGGGCGCGCACACGCTCAATGCCACCGCGTACTTCGGAGACGCGGGCGTCGCGGGCACGGGCACCGCCGACGTCACCGTACCGGCGGGCGGTTCGGCGGCGGTGTCGATGAACATCTATGACGCGACCGCGGCCGACACGTCGAACAACGACATCGCGCCCATCATTCGGTCGTTCACCGCATCGAAGGTGAATGCCGACGTGGGTGAGACGATTCAAGTCGCGGTCGACGCGGTCGATCTTGACGGAGACGCGCTCCACTACACCTGGGCCGACGACTGCGGAGGCCAGTTCGGCTCGACGACGGCCAGCGCCACGACCTGGTCGAAGAACACGTCGGGCGCGTGCATGCTGAAAATCACCGTCGCCAGCGGTGGCCAGGCCGACGCCGGTACCCACTCGCTGTACACCACGAAGGCGCTGTGGGTGCAGGTCGCGCATGCGGCCGACGGCACGGCGAGCGTTTCAGGTCAATTCGTCGGGCGCCCCCGCATCGACCAACTCACCGCCCAGGTGCCGTCGGCCGACGGCAGCTACCGGTGGTTCTCCTTTTACCGGTATGCCGGCGGCCCCGCCAACCTGTGGGAAGTGCCGGGCAACCAGGTGCTGTATCTCAGCGCAAACATCACCAACCCGGCGAACATCACCACCACGGTGACCGACAACTGCGGTGGTACGGGCAGCACGACGGGGCCCGACGCCGGCTACACCTACAATACGTGGGTGAGCCCCGCGGTCAGCGACGGTGGCGTGGTCGCCTGCGCGCTCACGACCACCGTCTCCAACGGCACGTTCGAAGACTCGTTCACGCTCGGGGTCGAGGTTCGCTAAAAGCCCCGGCCGAGCGACGCCGCCCACACGTGGTGTTGACGCTCGGGCGTACTTCACATTCGATGCGGTTCGACGCGTGACCGAGACCCCCTGCCCAGACGAAGACACGCTCATCGCCTTCGCGGCCGGGCAGTCGAGTACCGACCTCGAGGCGCACCTCTCGTCGTGCCGGAGGTGCCGGAAGGCGGTGACCCTGTTTCTCACCGAGCCCCACGACGTGGGCGGCCAAGGCCGTGGGCAGGTGTCTCAGGTGGGCCGGTACCAGGTGACCGGGGTGCTGGGCGAAGGCACCATGGGCCGGGTCTTCGTGGCCTTCGACCCCGTGCTCGAGCGAACGGTCGCGGTGAAGGTGCTCCACGCGCTCAATGAGAGTGCCGAAGCGCGGGCGCAACTGCTGACCGAAGCCAAGGCGCTCGCCCGGGTCGCCCACCCGCACCTCGTCACCGTGTTCGACGCCGGCATGAGCGACGGCGTCGTCTACCTCGCGATGGAATTGGTGCATGGCACGACCCTGCGCGTCTGGCAGCGAGCCCCAGGTCGCACCCACAAACAGATTCTCGACGCGTACCTTCAGGCCGCACGCGGGCTCGAAGCGATGCACCACGCTGGCCTCGTGCACCGCGACTTCAAGCCCGAAAACGTCTTGGTGGGAGACGACGGGCGGGTGCGGGTGTCTGACTTCGGGTTGGCCGCCGGCCGCCCCGCCAGCTCGCCTCCGGCCGACCGGGCGTTGGCGACGCCCGTCGGTACCCCCGCGTACATGGCCCCCGAGCAATGGGTGGCCGCCCCGGTCGACGGGCGGGCCGACCAGTTTTCGTGGTGCTGCGCGCTGGTCGAAGCGCTGACGGGTCAGCGCCCGTTTTCCACCACCCGGGCCGCCGACGTCACGGGCCCACCCAACCTGGGTGACCTGCCGCGCCGCCAAGCCGCGGTGCTGCGCCGAGGCCTTTCGAGCGCACCCGAGCAACGCTACCCGACCATGGCCGCGTTGGTGCGCGCGCTGCAACCGGTCACGCTGTCTCCGGTGGTGGTGGCCGTGGCGGCGGTGGTGGTGGTGCTCACGGTCGTCGGAGCCGGGTGGTGGTCGCACCAGCAGAGTCTGTGCCGCGGCCCCGACACCCGCGCGCAAGCCGTCTGGGGCGCCGAGCGGCGCGGCCACTTCGTCGCGAGCCTCGAGAGCAAGGGGCCGGGTGCGGCGAAAGAGGC
>JBGAIY010000676.1:0-2746 GCA_044225205.1 Myxococcaceae bacterium
GCCGCCGCCGTCGATGCTGGGCGCAATGCGCACGCGGGGCTTGCGACGCACGTACAGCGCTCCCACGCCTTTGGGCCCGTAGACCTTGTGCGCGCTCAGGCTCACCAGGTCGGCATTCGCCGCGTCGACGGTGAAGGGCACCTTGCCCACGCCTTGAACCGCGTCGGTGTGAAAGAGCACGCCTTTTTCGCGGCAGAGCTTGCCGATCTCGTTCACCGGCTGAACCACGCCGATTTCGTTGTTCGCCAACATCACCGACACCAAAATCGTTCGGTCGGTGATGGCCGCGCGCAGCTCGCCCAGGTCGATGAGGCCGTCTTTTTCCGGCGAAAGGTAGGTCACCCGCGCGCCCACCCGAACCTTGTCGACCCAGCGCTGCAGCACCGCGTCGTGCTCGAGGTCGTGTTTGATCTCGAGCGTCGCCAGCTCGTCGGGGCCCACGTCGCGGCCGGTCAGCTCCATCAACCGCTGCAGCTTGAGCTCGTCGATGCGCTCGGCCCGCATGCGCTCGAGCCGCTTGCAGGTGTCGAGCGTCGCCTTGTGCTCGGTCGTGACGGTGATGACGTGGTCGCCCTTGTCTTTGTAGAACTCGACCACGCCCTTGAGCGCCAGGTTGATCGACTCGGTCGCTCCCGACGTGAAGACGATTTCTTTGTCAGACGCACCGATGAGCGCCGCCACTTGCTTGCGCGCCAACTCGACCGCCGCCTCGGCCGCCCAACCAAACGAGTGATTGCGCGACGCGGCATTGCCAAAGCTCGCCTCGAAATACGGCCGCATCGCTTCGACCACCCGAGGGTCGGTCGGCGTCGTGGCGTGGTTGTCCATGTAGATGGGGAGCTTCAACATCGGCGCACTCGTTTCAAATGTGGACCAATTCGGTCCTGATTCAATTCTCTCTAACGACGATGGCGCGGTTTCGTCAAGCCCACCGCAAGAGTTTCGCGGGGTTGTCGGTCAAAACAGTGTGTCTTTTGCCCACCTTTTTCATGAGTTGTTTCAGCCGTTTGTGCGGCCGGTAGAAAACTCAAAGGGGCGTGGGGCGGGGGCTATAACGGCCGACCATGAGTCAACGCCTCGGAGTCAACGTCGACCACGTCGCCACGCTGCGCCAGGCTCGCAAGGCCACGTACCCCGACCCGGTCACCGCCGCGGCCTTGGCCGAGCTTTCGGGCGCGGGTCAAATCACCATTCACCTGCGTGAAGACCGGCGGCACATTCAAGAGCGAGACCTCAAGGTGCTCCGCGAGACGACGCAGACGTTGCTCAACCTCGAAATGGCCGCCACCAGCGACATGGTGAAGCTGGCGTACGAATACAAACCCAACATGGTGACGCTGGTGCCCGAGCGCCGCGAAGAATTGACGACCGAGGGCGGCCTCGACGTCAATTCGCAGAAAGACGCCATCGGGCGGGTCGTCAAGACGCTCAAAGACGGAGACATTCTCGTCTCGCTCTTCATCGACCCCGACCTCGACCAAGTCAAAGCGTCTCACAAGGTGAGCGCCGACCGGGTCGAGCTGCACACGGGCCGCTACTGCGAAGCGCGCACCGAGAAAGACCGCGCCCGCGAGCTGTCGCGCATTGTCGACGCCGCGAAGACGTCGGTGAAGCTGGGCTTGGGGTGCGCCGCCGGGCACGGCCTCAACTACGACAACGTTCGCGCCATTGCCCGCATCGAAGAAATCGACGAACTCAACATTGGCCACGCCATTGTCGCGCGCGCGGTGTTGGTCGGCTTCGAGCGCGCCGTGCGAGAAATGGTCGAACTCCTGCGGGTCGCTCAGCCGTGAAGCGGGCGCTGACCGCGGCTGAAATGCGCGCGGTCGAGACCGCGTCTGACGCGCTCGGCACTTCGTTCGCCGCGCTGATGGAAAACGCGGGCGCCGCGCTCGCCCAAGAAGCGGCTCGACACGCCAGCAAAGAGGGGCGCTTTCTCATTTTGTGCGGGCCCGGCAACAACGGCGGTGACGGGCTGGTCGCCGCCAAAGCGCTCGCCGCCAAAAACAAGAACCTCTTCGTCGAACTGTTGGGGGCCGTCGAGGCGCTCGGCGCTGAACCGGCCCGCCACGCGCGTGCGCTCAAAGACTTGGGCGTCTCGCTCGCTCCCATACCGCAGTCGGTACAGGTCGGCCCCGGAGACGTCATCATCGACGCGCTCCTCGGCACGGGCCTGTCTCGGGCTCCCGAAGGGCCCATGGCCGACGCCATTGGCCGCATCGCCAAGTGGCGAGAGCAGGGCGCTTTGGTCGTCTCGGCCGACCTGCCGTCGGGCCTGCAAAGCGACACCGGCGTGCCGCTCTCGCCGTGCGTCACCGCCGACGTGACCGTCGCCTTCGGCTTCTTGAAGCACGCGCACCTCGTCGAGCCCGGCGTCTCGCTGTGTGGGCAAACCCAGCTCGTCGACATTGGCATACCCCGAGCGATGGAATCGGTGCTGAGCAATTCTTCGGTGAATTTGACCGAAGAAACCGACGTGCGCCTGCGCTTTCGGCCGCGCCGCGCCGACTCGCACAAGGGCACCTACGGCCACCTGTTGGTGGTCGCGGGCAGCCACGGCAAGTCGGGCGCCGCGGCCCTCGCCGCCAAAGCCGCGTTGCGCGCGGGCGTCGGGCTCGTCACCGTCGCCACCCGCGCCGACACCGTCGACCCGGTGCTCGCGCACGTGCCCGAGGCCATGGGCCTCACCTTGCCGCAAGCCGGCCCCCTCGGCCCGGGCGACCTGAACGCGCTGCTCGACGCCGCC
>JBGAIY010000091.1:0-23933 GCA_044225205.1 Myxococcaceae bacterium
GACCGACTTTTTGAACTCGCAGCCTCGCGACGCGCTCAACCCGTTCGACGTTCGGCTCGGCGTGAACATGGTGAAGGTGCACGTGCCCGTCGAATCACTCGGGTGGAACTTCTACGCCTACGGCATTCTCGACGGCGTGAACCTGACGGGCACCGGCGAAACCATTGACCAGCTCGGGGGGGCCTTGCGCGGTGAATTCGTGCTCGGGCCCGCCGAGGTGACCGTCGGCGGCATTTGGCAAAAGGGCCGCCGGCCGCGCTACGCGGCCGACGTTTCGTCGTCGATCGGGCCCATTGACGTCTACGCCGAAGCCGCGTTTCGAGACGCGCGAGACTTCGTGAAGTTTCACTACCCGAGCGACTTGACCCAAGACAACGTGCTGAGCCGCATCGGAGACATTTCGGCGTACCGCCCCGAAGGCGTGTACGTGCAGGTCTCGGGCGGTGGCTCGTGGCAGTTCAACTACACCGACAAGAACACCGGCATTCTCACCGCCGAGTACTTCTACAACCCCGCCGGTTACACCAACACGACCGAATACCAGGTGCAGACGTTCATGCCGTCGCTGCTCGGCGTGCGACCCGACCCGATTCAACAAGTCTCGCTCTACGGCGGCCAGCACAACTTGGCGGTCTCGTTGAGCGCGCCCGGCATCCCCGGCTTCACGTGGGTCACTTTGAGCCTGACGAACATTTTGGTGCTGAACGACCCCTCGGGCCTGGTGCGCTTCGACGCCGGCTTTCGGGTGCTCAACTACCTGACGGTGTCGACCTTCGCCGCGGTCTTCTATGGGCAGACGGGCGGGCAGCTGCGCTTCAGCTTGACGCCGAAGTTCATCAACGACATCGCCAACCTGTCAGAGGCGTCGCAGCCCGGGTCTGGGGCGACGGTGCGCACGAACTTCGGGTCGCTGCGCTACCCTGGGTTGGTGCAAGGCGGCGTGCTGTTGCGGCTGAGCATTTGACCCGTGGTGCGCCCGACGTCGCTGCTCATGCCGCTTCAAGGGTCCACGCGGCCCGGGCCCCATGTTCACCGCGCTGCCCTGAAACGCGGCTTCTGCATTCGGTCTGGTGAGCGCAGCGCAGCACGGGGTCAACTCACCTTCGGTCGCGACGGGCGCGGGCGTCGGCTTCGACGCTGAAGACCGAATCGACGCCGGCCTCGTCTTCGAAGACGTGGTCTGCACTGGCGCCCAGCGCCACTTCGGCCGGGTGGCGCGCCCCCAAGAGCCACACCATTCGGTCGCGAACGGGTACCGGCCCACGCGGGCTGCTCAAACGCCGAAGCCCGAACTCGAAAGCGAGCCTGGTGGGCTCGTTCGTCAACGTTCGGCCCGTTTCGCGAATGGCGACGAATGCTTCGCGGGCGTTGAGGTCGACGAGCGCCGCGACCGCGGAGTCGAGGCCCCGGGTCTGCGCCGGGTCGCGCAAGAAGGCCACCGCAGCGGCGACGTCGCGCGAGAGCAACCACTGCGCATACCGAACACGGGCGCCCGCTTGACCGCCCAGCCGGGCCCCCCGCAGCACCGGCACCGCGCCGGTCGCCCCCACGCCGGCCAGGGCCAACCCCAGTTGCCCCGCGGCGTCGCGAAACTCGTTTTCGCCGGCTGCCGCGCTGACGAAGCGGGAGCTCAGGTGCGCGGCAGACTCGGTGGCACCCATCACCCCGAGGGCGACCGCGGCGCCGCCGACGACCAGCGGGTTGGCCGCCTCGAGCAACGGTTCGAGCACCGTGAGAACCTGGCGGTATCGCGCGGGGTGCGCCGCGTAGTCGGCCAAGCAGCGCAGCCCGTCAGAGAAAAAGTCGTCTGACGAACCAAGGCCGCTCGCCGCGCGGGCCCGCTCGATGAGACCTTCGAAGCCTCGCTCGGAGTCGAGCGCCGCGAGGGCGCCCAAGGCTTCTCGCTCGCTGAAAGCGTCACCGTCGAGAAGCAACTGTTCGACCGCGCCGAGCGCCAACGCCTCCCGGCGCACGTGGGCGACCAACGCGGCGAGCACCCGCCCTCGTTCGCGGCGAAAGGCCAGCCGGAGCACCATGACCTGCGGGTACTGCAGCCCGAATTCACGGGCCCCGGCTTGCAGCACGGCTTCGGCGTAACGTTCGGGGTGCTCGGCTTCGAACGCGCGCGCCCGGGCGAAGTCTCGTTCTTGGGCTTCGAGTGCTTTTTCGGGAGTCACCCTGACGGCCTTTCGGGGGGCTTCACCTTCCACCTCCGGTGGAGCCAGAGCCATTGCTCGGGGTATTCGCGAATTTTGGCTTCGATGACCGCGGTCATGGCGGCGGTGTGGGCCGTCAGGTCGGCGCGCCGGTCTCCGGTGTCTGGCACGGGTATGGGGCCTTCGACGAACATTCGAAGCTTGGCGCCGTCGCGCGCAGCCAACACCACATAGACCGGCGCTTTCGACCGCAACGCCGCCATCGACATGGCTGGCGTGGCCGAGACCAGGCGCCCGAAAAACGGCACGAACACTCCGTCTTTCGCGGGGAGCACCTGGTCGATGAGCTGCACCACCACCCGGCCCCGGGCGAGCGCCTTGAGCATGCCCCCCAGCGCCCCGCGCTGCAGTATCAACTCGAGCCCCGCGAGTTGACGGTTTCGCACCACCCACGCGTTGAACGCCCCCACCAGCGGCCGCACCACCGCGCTGAGGGCAATGCCTCGCCGGGTCATCAGTTCGGCGAACAACTCCCAGCTCCCGAAGTGCGCTGACGCCACCAACACGGGCTTTCGCTGGGCCAGCAAGGTGTCGAGCCCTTTCCACTCCGGCTCGATCACCAACGAGCGCACGTCGGCGTCGGTCAACAGGTCTGACGTCACCGACTCGAGGGCCGCCGTGGCCAATTGCTCGTAGGCCCGCTTGGCGATGCCGCGACGCTCAGCCTCGGTCTTGTGAGGAAAAGCGTGCGCCAGGTTGTCGAGCGCGACCGCCCGGCGCAACCCCAAGAACCACACCAGCCGCGCCACCCCGCGTGCGATGCGTCGCTGGGTACCGGGCGGCAAGGCTCGAATGAGGCCCAGCACGGCCCCCACGGCCGCGCGCCCCACCCAACCCCCCGCGACAATGGCGGGCTTTCGTCTGGCAGGCGCCGCGGTCACGGCTCCATGGTGGTGTCGATCATGCCAGCTTTGCAGTGCGACACCCCTTCGAGCGCGCCGGCCACTTTCGGGTTGAGCCGCAAGACTTCTTGGTACACCGGCAACGCGGTCGGGCAGTCGCCGGCCGAACGCAGCCGGTTCGCCGCGGCCAAGCGCTCCCGAATTTTCGCAATGGTCGCGAGCAGTTGCCGCGCTTCGGCATACGAATTCGTCTCCTCGGCAATGCTCTTGAGCTGCGTCTCGGCCTCGTCGAGCTTGGCCAGCTCGAACGAGGTTCGCGCCTGACCGAAAGCCTGCAAGGCCGCCTCGTTGCGAATGACGCGCTGGGCCTCACGCGCGACCTCCATGGCCGGGTCTTTCGCGGTCGACGGCGGCGCGTCGTTCGGCCGGGGTGGAGGCTCGGCCACCGCGGCCACGGTCGTCGTCGGTGCTGCGGCGGGCGGAGCGTGTTGAGAGAACACCGCCCAACCGCCGCCCGCCACCAGCACGAGCGCCACCGCCCCCGCCACGACCATGGGCGCTTTCGACTTGGGCGGAGCGATGACCGGCAACGAAGCGTCGAGCGGCTTGGTCTCGAATTGCGTTTTCGCCCCGGCGCGCAGAGCCGCGGGAGACAAGTCACCGACCGTGCCGGCCGAGGGTGACGGGGTCGAGCCGCGCATGACCGTCGCGCCGCTGCCTTCGTCGGTCGGCGAGTTCACCGAGAGCGCCGCCGACTGGTCGGTGGCCGAGCGCGGCACCGGCGTGGCGTTGACCCGCGACAAACCCGAGCGCTGCAGGGCCGGGAGGTTGGCCTGGGTCGGCAAGGTTTGCGAGAGCGCGTTGGCGAACATCAACATGTCTTGCCAGCGGTCTTCACGCTTCTTCGCGCACGCTTTCTGAATCACCGAATCGAGGTCGGGCAAGTCGAGCTGCGGGTCGGCTTGCGACAACAGGGGCATGGGCTCCGAGACCTGCCGCCGTAAAATCTCGGCAATGGTGCTGCCGTCGAACGGCTGAACGCCGGTGAGCGCCTCGTAGAGTACGATGCCCAGCGAATACACGTCGGCCCGCAAGTCGGCTTCACGGCCCTCCACCTGCTCGGGCGACATGTACCTGGGCGTACCGGCGATCGCGCCGGCGACGGTCAAGCGGGTGCCGGCGTCCATCAACCGGGCGATGCCGAAGTCGAGCACCTTGGCGTGCACCCCGCGCATGCCCCGCCGAATCATGATGTTCTCGGGCTTGAGGTCGCGGTGCACCACGCCTTTGCCGTGGGCGTTGGCGAGCACGTCGGCGACTTGGAGCACCACCTCAATGGCCTCGTAGACCGGCAACTGCCGCTGCTCCGAAATGACCTTCTTGAGGTCGACGCCCTCGCAGTACTCCATGGCGATGAAGAGGTTGCCCTCTTCGTCTTGCCCGAAGTCGTGCAGCGTCACCGCGTTCGGGTGCGCCACGCGGGCATACGACTTCGCCTCATTCAAAAACCGCCGTGCGATTTCGGCGTCAGAAGAGAACTCCGACTTGAGAAACTTGAGCGCCACCCGGTGCCCAATGCCCAACTGCTCGGCCAGGTACACGGCGCCCATGCCGCCCTGCCCCAGCTTGCGCACGATGCGGTACTTGCCCTTGATCACCTTGTCGACCATGCGGTCGGTGGCCGCTCGCAACCGAATCGTCTCGGTCGCTCCGCATTCTGGGCACCGACCGTCTTCGGCCGAATGCTCCGCCCCACAGGCCTGGCAAATGAAGACGGCCAAGAACACTCCCGGTCGGTTGCGTCACTTCTCGGGCGGGTAGCGCACCGAGAACAACAGGCGCTCGAGCTCGGCAGCACCCGCTTCGGGAGAATTGCCGACCGCTTGGGCAGTACGCAACACCGCCGTGCGCGGGTCGTCTTTGAGCTCGGCCTCGAGCAGCTTGAGCGCTTTGGCCCGCTCGCCAGCCTGAAACAAGGTCAACGCCTCGTAGAAGGCGTATTCTTTGTTGCCCACGTCGGCCTTCATGGCCTCGCTGAAGAGCTGTTCGGCCCGCCGGTAGTCTTTTTCTGACAGCTCGGCCAACCCATCGAGAAAGGCCATTCGCGCCTTCACGTCGGCAGGAGATGCCCCTACATCAGCGGCGATGGCGTACATCGGCCTTGCCGAGCGGAGCACCTCGGCCGACTGTTTTTCTGCCGCAAGGGCGCGCTTGTGAATGGCATCGGCCTGAGCCACCACCGCCGCGCCCAGCTTGGCTCCCATGTCGGCGAGGTCGGGCCCGAGATACCCGTCGTTCACCAGCGCACGGAGCGACTCGGCCGCGCCGCCGGCTTTGAGCAACTCGCCCTGCTCGAGCGACGCGAAAAACGCCGCCCGCGTCTCGACGTACTTTTGGGTGAGGTCGGGGGCTTGGCCCTTCGCCCCTTTCACTTGCCGCTCACACTGGTCGCTCTCGGCGGCCGCCTTCTTTCGCTCGGGCGAGTCGGGCACGGTCTTGAGGTACACGCGGTAGGCGTAACACGCGCGAGTCAGCTGTTTGGCGAGCGTCGCGGCGCGAGCGAGTTGCACGTAGGTCGCCACGTTCGACGGGTTGGCGCGCGTCGCTTTGAAAAACGCGTCAGCGGCCTTCGCGTACTTCTTTTGGTTGAAGAGCTTGCTGCCTTCAGAAACCAGCGTGTCGGCGTTGCCCACGCTCGGGCCGATCAGCGGCTCCGACGCGGGGCCGGCGCCCAACGCCGCCGACGACACCACGAGAACCGACGCCCAGAGCGCCTGGAGCGGCCTAGAACCCATAACCCACCCCCGCGTTGAAGCCCCATTGGTGCCGCGAGCTGAACGTGGCGCCGCTCTCGTCGGTCGCCGTCTGCCCGACGATGAAGTAGGTGAAGTTGCCTGAACCGTACAGGTACAGCCCGTCGACGATGAAGATGCGAGCGTTCAACCGAACCGACGCCAACAGGTCGAGCGGCATGAAACCGTCTTTGTAGAAGGTGTCGGCGGTGCCGAGAATTTGGCCGGTTCGAAACTCGAGCCCGAGCTGTAAGGCGAGCATCACTTTCCAAAAACAAAAGCGAACCTGCGGCTGCACGGCCCGAATGGTGACCAGATGCACGCGCACCGGGCTGATGCTGGTGGGGCCGGTGTCTCCCGACGACACCTCGCGCATTTGACCCGTGCCGAACCCCACGTTGAGCGACATGATCTCGGGGTTCGTGAGGTAGCTCAAGCCCACCACCGTCAGCCCGAAGTACCGGCCGAACGTGCCGTACTCGAGCGAAGCGCCCATGAGCAGCCGAGACGGGCTCGTGAACGCCGTGGTGCGCCCGGTGCCGCTGCTGCCCCACCGACGGCCGACGAGCGAGTCGCCCAGCAACGACGCGTATTCAAAGCCCGCCTGAAAATACGAACGCCGCTCGTAGATCAGCTCCGCACCGGTCGCGGGCGGTGGTGGCGCCGGGCGCTCGAACACGACCGTGCCGTCTTTCGCCACGCGAGGAGGCGCGCCCGGCACCGGTTCGAGCGTCTTGTCGAGCACGAACTGCTCGTCGGCTTTCACGGTGATTTGCTGCTCGTAGTCTTTCGACTGTTCGGCCGTGATGCGAATGGTGTGCGTGCCGGGAGCAATGCCGCGGTCGACCTTGTCTTTGCCCAGCACCTGCCCGTCGATGCTGATGCTCGCGCCCGACGGCGCCGCCGTCACCACGATGCGAGCCGCGACTTTTTCAAGCGACTTGTCGACCGCCACGCTGCCGCGAATCGGCACGATGACGGCCTCTTCGACCGGCTGGTGCAACTTGAGGTCGATGCGCACCACCCGCTCGCCCGGCAGCACCTGCGTGGTGACCGGCGAAAGCCCGACCTTGACGTCGTCGACGTAAATGGTGGCTCCGGGCGGAGTGGTCTTCACCTCGAGGGTCGACGCCACGGGCACGACCTTCGCGACCGCGCCCAACAGCGCTTTTTCGAGCACCGCGTTGGTCGAACTGGCCGAAGTCGTTTTGCCTGACTTGGGCTCATAGGCCACGACCCGGTACTTCACGCCCGCTTCGTCTTGCCCGCCCTGTACCAACACCACGCGGTCAAACCCCAGCGACGCGACAAACGGGTCAACGGGGTCGGCGCAGCGAGAATCTCCCGAGAAACACGGCACCTCGTCGACCCGGTGACCTTTGAGCGCGACGGCCAGCTCTTTGACCCCGATGACCGACTCCTTGCGCGCGTCACCGGGCATCAACTTGTCGAGCGCTCTTTCGGTGCGGTCGACCAGCGCTTCTTGGCCGGGGTACAACGGTCGAACCAGCCAGAGCGTTACGTCGCCCCACGCCGCCGAAGACGCCACCAAACTCGCGAGGACAACAGCCGCCGTTCCCCCACGAACATTCGTACGCATTCGGTGCGTTTTTACCGTGGGGCTCCACGCGGGCCACATATTCCTCAAGCTCTTCGAGGGTTTTTGGCCAGTCTTCTTTGAGCAGCCGTGAAAGCGAACGGTCGGCCAGCAGTTTGCCCTGGGTCTGGCAGCGCGAGCAGTAGTTGGTCTCGTTCTCGGCGTGCACGATGTGCTGTACCAACGAGCCGCACACGGGGCACGGCTGCTTGTACTTGCCGTGCACCGCCATTTCGGGGCGAAACGCCGTGACCTTCTCGGGCCAGGCGTCGCCCACTTCGTCGCGCAGTCGCTTCGACCACACGAGCAACGTGTCGCGCGTCGCTTCGAAGAGCCGGCCAATTTCTTCGCCGGTCAGGGTCTTGGTCTGCTTGACCGGAGAGAGCCGGGCTCGGTGCAGAATTTCGTCAGAGTACGCGTTGCCAATGGCCGAAAACAGGCGAGGGTCGGTGAGGCTGCGCTTGAGCGTGTGGTTTTCGACCCGCAGCCGTTCGGCGAATTGGTCGAGGTGCGCCGTCATGACTTCAAGACCACCTCGGTCGAAGGTCTTGAGCGCGGTTTCGCCCTGGGCGAGGTGCGAAGCCCGCTTTTTGGTGCTCACCTCGGTGAAGAGCAACGTGCCGTTCTCGAAGTCGAACGCCGCCAGCCCCGCCTTGCCCGCCAACTTGGCGTTGGGCGTGTCTTTCCACTGCAGGCGCCCTGCGACCATCAAGTGAATGACAATGAAGAATTCGCCCTCGAGCTCGAACACCAGGCGCTTGCCAATGCGACGCAGCCCCGAAATTTTTCGACCGGTGAGCGACGCCAACGGCGGCTCGACGGTGCGCAACACGAAGGGGCTGCCCAGGCGCACGCGTTCGAGCTTGCGGTCGAGCACGCGGGGCTTGAGGCAGTCGAGGTACACCTCGAGGTCTGGGTACTCAGGCACGGTTCGGTTCTACCCGATGCCGCTGACAATTCGCTCATTTCGTCAGGGCGGCGTCGTCGAGCGCCGCCAACACCCGTTCGGCCCACGCGGTGTACGCCTTGGCTGACGGGTGGAGCCCGTCGTCGGCAAAGAGGCGCTGTTCGGCTTGGGTGCGCATGAGCGGCCAGCAGTCGACGAAAGTGGCGTGAGCCCCGGTCGCTTCTTCACGGAGTACGGCGTTGTAGCGCTCGATCTGCCCGCGCAGGTTCGCGCGGTCGCCGAACGACGCGGCGATTGGCGCCGAAGCCCAGTCGGGCTGAGGCAATACGACGACCCGCGCCTTCGAAGCGGCGAGTCGCTCGAAAATCGCTTTCAGCCGCGCGCGGTACGTTTCGGGGTCGCGGTCGCGAACCAAGTCGTTCGCCCCCACCGCGAGCGTCACCAGGTTTGGGCGAACCGACTCCAACGCCGGCAGCTCGTCGCGCATGAGCTCAGCCGTCGAAAAGCCATTGACCGCGGCATTGACCACCCGAACCGACGCCCCGCGGCGACGAAGCATCGCCGCCAACTGGGAGGGGAAATTGAGGGCTTCACGCTCTCCGGTGCCAATGGTGAAACTGTCGCCCAGGGCCAGGTAAGTCACCGAATTTGCGATGGTTTTCTCGGGGGCGGCTTGCCCCTGAGACCCCAGCTGCCCCAGCGCGACGCAAGCGACGACGAAAAATTCTCTCAGGCTCATGCGGGTGTGAATTTTTTTACGGCTCAGACGTAGAGTCGGTTTGAGGTCGCCAAATGTACTCCTCCCGAGCGCTCGTTTTCGTCATGTTGGCCGTGTTCGTCGCCGCACCGGCGCACGCCCGCTTCGGTAAGAGTTCTGGTGGTTCGGGCAGCCACTCGTCATCGTCGTCATCTTCGTCTTCTTCGACGCACCACTCGTCGGCACCGGTCGGCAGCGTGCCTCGAACCGGTTCGGGCTCGAGTTCGGGCGGCTCCTATTCGCCGTCGTACGGGTATTCGAATTCGTACCCGTATTCGACCTATCGCCCGTGGAGCTATGGCTTCTACAGCGGCGCGTTCGTACCGACGTACGGCTACGGGTACGGGTATTATGGCGCGCGCCCGTATGGGTACGGCTTTGGCAATTACGGCTATGGGGCCACGCCGTACAGCCAGGGCATCGCCACCGACTCGGGCGTGCGTGCCGAACCGTCGGCGCTGCGCATGACCGTTGGCGCCGAAGGCATGGGCTACGTGAGCGCCGAGCGTGGCGGGTTCGGGTTGGGCGTGGTCGCTTCGTTCGAAGGAGAGCGCTGGGGCGTCAACCTCGCCTTTCAAAACATCGCCGCGCCGTCGCAAGACGTCGTCGGAGAGTACGACAACATTCAGCAGTTCAACGCGCGGGTCTCGTTCGCGTTTCTGACGGGCAAGTACGGGCGGCTTCGGCTCGAAGCCGGCGCCGATTCAATTTTCGCGCAGAACTTGATTGTGTTGGCACCGACCGCCGGCGTCTCCGGCACGCTCTGGGTGGGCGGGCCGTTCGCCCTCGAGGGCAGCATCGCCGGTGCCATTTGGCCGATTCGCGAACTCGACTATCGCGTCGGAGCCGTCGTCGGCCTGGGCCCCATTGGCTTTCGGGCCGGCTGGCGTACCCAAGTGCTCGACGACCAGGGCCTCGTCGATGGGGTCGTGAACCGCGACGTATTCATGGGCCCGTACGCGGGCATCGGCCTGGCGTTCTAACCTCGCCGGTCGGCCGCTTCTGCCCGCCGGTACATCACGTCGCTCCGTACGACGTACTTGACCCCCGCTTCGACCGGCGCCCCTTCGTGGAGCAGGTGGTGGTTGAAGAGCAACGCCGTGCCGGCCTTGGGGCGCACTGAGAGTTCGAGGTCGAGAAACCGGGTGTGCCCGCCGAGTTCGCATTCATTCAGGTACACCATGAACGTCAAAAGGCTGCGCTCGTCACGGCTCCGCGTGAAGGCGCCGTCGAAATGCGGCGCGAAGTACTCACCCGGTTTGTAGAGGTAACACCGCAGTCGCTCGTTTGCGCCCTGGAGCAGCCACCGCTGCTCGAGCCGCTGGGGTAAGGCCGCTCGAACCCGTTCGAACAGATCGGCCGCCAGCACCTCGTCGTCAAAAATCACGCGCGAATTGTTGCGGAGGTCGGGCCGCATCGCGAAGCCGGTCGCCGTGGTCACCGGCGCTGGAGTCGGCCCAGCCGCGTCGATGCGCGCCATCAACGAAGCACATTCACCCGGCGTCAAAACGCCGTCGAGCGTCATGACCAACGGGTTTCGAGAGTCGAGCTCTTCGTCGACGTCGGGAGAGTACGCGAGGTGGGGCGCAGTCATAGAGTCAATGAGACTCTATTTGATGTGTTTTAGCAAGAGCCCCCCTTCTCTGCTCGGTTGGTGCATACCGCCGGCATGTCTTTGCCTCGCTTGGTGCTGTTGCGCCCTCGCAACGCCGAGAACCTGGGTTCGATAGCCCGGGCCATGAAGAACTTCGGTCTGACCGACTGGGTGGTCGTCTCTCCCAACCCCTTGTTGCTCGACGCGCCGGGCCTCAACCGCTTGGCGGTGAAGTCGGGAGACTTGCTCGACACCGTTCGCCGCGTCGACACCCTGGCCGAGGCCGTCGCCGACTGCAGCTGGGTGGTCGGCACGACCATGCGGCGCGTCGAAGGGCACCGACGCCTCACGCCCCGAGAACTCGGTGACGTCGCCGCCGAGCGGGCCACCGGCCCCTGGGCTTTGGTGTTCGGCGACGAACGAAACGGCCTCGTCAACGAAGACCTCGAGCAGTGTCACGCCCTGTCGTTCATTCCGTCGAATGACGAGCAGCCTTCGCTCAACCTGTCACAAGCGGTCATGGTCTACGCGTACGAGCTGGCCATGAATGCCCGCGCCGCGTCGACTGCGGGGGCACCCTTGCCGGCCGCCGCCGACGACGCCGAACTGCGCCAAGTACGGGAGTCGCTCGAGCTGGCGCTCACCAGCGTCGGCTTTCTGCACGACGCCGCGGCCCAACGCCCCGAACGCCATGCCCTGGGCGACTTGTACGGCCCCCTCGTGCGGGCCCGGCTCACGAAAAAAGAGGCCCAGCTGTGGGTCGCCGCGCTCCGCGTCGTGTGGAAGCGCAGCCGCCCGCCGACCTCGGGTTGACGAACACGCCGCTCAGCGACGACGGTCGCGCGACGCAAACACCCAGTCGTCAGGCTGCCCGTGCACATGCCGCAACGCCCCGTATTGGCGGCGCACCGCAGTGACGTAGTTTCGAAACTGGTCGGTGCTGTGGTCTTTGAGCGAGAGGTACAGCCGGGTTGGCCCGGCGTTGTACGCCATCAACGCGAGGTCGAGGTCTCCACCGAACCGGTCTTGGAGGTACTTCAGGTAACGAACCCCCAGGCGCACGCGGAGCGCCGGGTCGGCTTCGATTTCTTTCGCCGACAGCCGAATGCCTTCGTGTTCGGCCCAGAAGAACAGCGTCGAGGGGCGTATCTGCATCAACCCGCGCGCCCCCACCACCGACACCGCCGCATCTTGAAATTCTGACTCCACCCCAATGACGGCCAACACCAGCAAGGGGTCAAACCGGGCCGCCGCCGACTCTTGGGCAATGGCCACCGCCAACTGCTTTCGCAGCTGCGGCCCCATGCCCGGCCCTCGAACCGCCAACACCCGGTCGATGCGCTCTTCGTTCTCGTCACGCACCTCACCCGTGCCCGACGCCTCGAAGACCCGAGGCGGCGGCGGGCTTAGCAACGGCCGAAGCTCCCAGGCCGTCACCGAAAGGCTCGCGAGTGCGATGAGCACCAGCCACTTCATTTCAAAAGGCCTTCGACGCGACGCGTCAGAGTGTCGAGCCGAGAATTGAGCTGGGCGATTTCTTCGCGGCGCGGCACCTTCACCCGGGCAACCGCCAGCCGAATGGTCTCTTCTACCCGACGCTCAAAATCACGCCGCTGGTGAACGAGTCGTTCGGTGAAGTCACGCAGTTGGCGCCGGGCCTCTTCTTGGCTCCAGCCAGTCACCGCTTGAAGCTTGGTCAACAGCTTCGAGGCCTCTTCGTCGGCGCTCGAAACCGTGACCAGGGCCTGGCCCCAGATCTGGTGAAAGAACTCAGAAACCGAACGCTTGTCTCGCGGGAGCTGCTCCATGGGTAGGTTCTCTAACTACACTGTCGGCCGCTGAACAAGGCCCGGGGTTAAATGCAAACAACTGAAATTACGAAGAATCTTCTGTTTACGCCTACATGGGCCGACACTGACTCGGCCACGTGTTCAACAGATAACAGCGACGACTGACACCGCCCTGCCGTGGTGCACCCGCAATGAAAAAGCGGGCTCCTGGAGGAACCCGCTTCTTCACTTCATGACCTGTGCGGCGGAGTCTTAGGCGACGCCCGATTCGGGCCGCGCCGACGCCGGTGAAGGCGGTTGAAGCGCTGCGTCAGCGGTGTGCGTCGCCGCCAGCGCGTCTTCCATGTTCTGAATCTCGTCGGCGGGGCTGTCGACCTGAATGTCGAGGTGCTTGTACTGCGGCAGACCGGTACCCGCGGGTATGAGCCGCCCCATGATGACGTTCTCTTTGAGGCCGCGGAGGTAGTCGACCTTGCCCGAGATGGCGGCTTCGGTCAGCACCTTGGTCGTCTCTTGGAACGACGAGGCCGAGATGAACGACTCGGTCGACAGCGAGGCCTTGGTGATGCCGAGCAACAACGGCTCACCGACGGCCGGGCGACGACCCTGGTTCAACGCCTTCTCGTTCTCTTCTTCGAACACCCACTTCTCGACCTGCTCGTCGACGAGGAACTCGGTGTCGCCCACGTCGGTCACGCGCACGCGGCGCAGCATCTGCCGAACGATGACCTCGATGTGCTTGTCGTTGATCTTCACGCCCTGGAGTCGGTAGACCTCCTGAACTTCGTCGACCAAGAAGTGCGCGAGCTCTTTCTCACCCAACACCTTGAGAATGTCGTGCGGGTTGGCGGCGCCGTCCATCAGCGATTCGCCGGCGCGCACGCGGTCACCCGAGTGCACGGTGATGTGCTTGCTCTTGCCAATCAGGTACTCCTTGGCGAGGTCGGGCCGAAGCTCGCTGTTCACCTCAGGAGTGATGATGAGCTTGCGCTTGCCCTTCGTGTCTTTGCCGAACGACACGATGCCGTCGATTTCAGCGATGATCGCGTGATCTTTCGGCTTGCGGGCTTCGAACAACTCGGCGACGCGAGGCAAACCACCGGTGATGTCTTTGGTCTTGGTGGTTTCACGCGGCACGCGGGCCACGACTTCGCCAGGCGAAATGTCTTGGTTGTCGTCGACCGCGAGCGCCGCGCCTTGCGGCAAGAAGTAGCTGGCCGGCTGACCGCTCGGCAGCGTGCGAACGTCGCCCTTCGCGTCGCGAATGGTGATGCGCGGGCGCGACTCGGGGTCACGTGACTCGATGATGGTGCGGCGAGACAGACCGGTCACTTCGTCGGTCGACTCGTTCATCGTCACGCCTTCGATGATGTCTTCGAACTTCACCGTACCGCCGACTTCAGACAGCAGCGGCATGGCGAACGGTTCCCACTCGGCCAGCTTGGCGTTCGCTTCGATCTTCTGGTTCTCTTTCACCGTCAGCCGAGCGCCATAGACGACCTTGTGACGCTCACGCTCGCGGCCCGACTCGTCGACAATGATGAGCTCGCCGTTGCGGTTGATGACGACCAGTTCGCCGTTCGGGCGCTTCACCGTCGACATGCTGTTGAACTTCACGGTACCGGCAAAGCGGGCCATGAGTTCAGACTGCTGCGACCGGTTCTGCGCCGCGCCACCGACGTGAAACGTGCGCATCGTGAGCTGCGTGCCAGGCTCACCGATCGACTGGGCGGCGATGACGCCGACCGCTTCGCCGATCGACACCTTGCGGCCGCGCGCCAGGTCACGGCCGTAGCATTCAACGCATACGCCGCGCTTGGTTTGGCAGGTCAGGCCCGAGCGAATTTTCACCCGGTCGAGCCCCGAGTTCACGATCTTCTGAACCCGCTGCTCGTCGATTTCTTCGTTCGCGCGCACCAACACTTCGCCCGTGACCGGGTCGTGAATGTCGTCGAGCGCCACGCGCCCCAAGATGCGCTCGGTCAACGATTCGATTTCTTCGCCACCTTCGATCAGCGCCGTCATGACGATGCCGTCGAGCGTGCCGCAGTCGTATTCGTTGATGATCGCGTCTTGCGCCACGTCGACCAAACGGCGGGTCAGGTAACCCGAGTTCGCGGTCTTGAGCGCGGTGTCGGCCAGACCTTGCGCGCGCGCCGTGCGTCGAAATGAAGTACTGCAACACCGACAACCCTTCACGGAAGTTGGCCGTGATCGGCTGCTCGATGATTTCGCCTGACGGTTTGGCCATGAGGCCACGCATGCCGGCGAGCTGACGAATTTGCTGGGTCGAACCACGGGCACCCGAGTCGGCCATGATGAAGATCGGGTTGAAGCTGCGCTGACGGCGCGTCTCTTTCTTGCCCTCGTGGCTGATGCCGCTGATCTCTTCTTCGGAGATCTGCTTCATCATTTCGATGGTCACCGCTTCGGTGGTCTGCGCCCACACGTCGATGATCTTGTTGCCGCGTTCACCGACCGTGATCAAACCGTCGAGATACTGGTTCTCGACTTCGGTCACTTCCTTCTGGGCGGCCTCGATGAGCGCGTGCTTCGCCGGAGGAATGATCATGTCTTTGAGCGCGATCGAAATACCGGCCTTGGTCGCGTTCGCCAACCGAACGAGCGAATGCGGTCGGCGAGCAGAACGGTCTCTTTCGCCGGTGACGCGGTAGCAGGTGTCGATCAGGTTACCGAGTTGCTTCTTGTCGAGCACCTTGTTGACTTCTTCGAAGCCCACGCGGCGCGGCACGATTTCCCACAGCAGCACGCGGCCGACGGTGGTCTCGAAGATCTTGCGGCCACCGTCTTTGGTCTCGATGCGGCAGCGAACCTTCGCTTGCAAGTGCACCGCACCCTGCTCGTACGCGGCGCGCACTTCTTCGGGCGACGAGAACAACATGCCTTCGCCGTGCGCGAATTCGCGCGGGCGGGTCATGTAATAGATGCCGAGCACCATGTCTTGCGTCGGCACGATGATCGGCTTGCCGTTCGCGGGGCTCAGAATGTTGTTCGTCGACATCATGAGCACGCGAGCCTCCATCTGCGCTTCGATGGAAAGGGGCACGTGCACGGCCATTTGGTCACCGTCGAAGTCGGCGTTGAACGCCGTGCAGACGAGCGGGTGCAACTGAATGGCCTTGCCTTCGATCAGCACCGGTTCGAACGCCTGAATGCCCAAGCGGTGCAGCGTCGGAGCGCGGTTCAAGAGCACCGGGTGCTCGCGAATCACGTCGTCGAGAATGTCCCACACCTCGGGGCGCTCTTTCTCGACCATCTTCTTCGCCGACTTGATGGTGGTGACGTACCCCTTCTCTTCGAGCTTGTTGTAGATGAAGGGTTTGAACAGCTCGAGCGCCATGATCTTCGGCAGGCCGCACTGGTGCAAGCGCAGCTCGGGGCCGACGACGATGACCGAGCGGCCCGAGTAGTCGACGCGCTTGCCGAGCAAGTTCTGGCGGAAGCGGCCTTGCTTGCCCTTGAGCATGTCGCTCAACGACTTGAGCGGGCGCTTGTTCGGGCCCGTAATGGTCTTGCCGCGGCGGCCGTTGTCGAACAACGCGTCGACCGCTTCTTGCAGCATTCGCTTCTCGTTGCGAATGATGATGTCGGGCGCGTTCAGCTCTTGCAGCCGCTTGAGGCGGTTGTTGCGGTTGATGACGCGGCGGTACAGGTCGTTCAAGTCTGACGTCGCGAACCGGCCACCGTCGAGCGGCACGAGCGGGCGGAGGTCAGGCGGCAACACCGGTATGACGTCGAGCATCATCCACTCGGGTTGGTTGCGCTGACCGGCGGGGCCCGACACGCGAAACGCCTCGAGCACCTTGAGGCGCTTGGCGATCTTCTTGCGCTTGGCCTCAGACGTCGTGACCTTTCATTTCGGCGCGCAGCTCTTCGGCCAACGTGTCGACGTTGATCGCCTTGAGCATTTCGCGAACGGCTTCTCTGCCGCCCATCGCCGCGGGGTGAACGACTCGTCACCGTGCTCTTGCAGCATCTTTTGGTACTTGTCTTCGATGAGCTCACTCTTCTGCAGCTCGGTGCTCTTGGGGTCGAGCACGATGTACGATCTCCGGGGTGTACAAGACCTTCTCGAGGTCTTTGAGCGTCATGTCGAGCACGTTGCCGATGCGCGAGGGCAAGCTCTTCAAGAACCAAATGTGGGCGACCGGCGTGGCCAACGTGATGTGGCCCAGGCGCTCACGGCGAACCTTCGACTGAATGACTTCGACGCCGCACTTCTCGCACACGACGCCGCGGTGCTTCATGCGCTTGTACTTGCCGCAGTTGCACTCGTAGTCTTTCACCGGCCCGAAGATGCGCGCGCAGAACAGGCCGTCGCGCTCGGGCTTGAACGTTCGGTAGTTGATCGTCTCGGGCTTCTTCACTTCGCCGTGCGACCACTGGCGAATCTTGTCTGGCGAGGCCAAGGCAATGCGAATGGCCTGAAATGAGAGGGGGTCTTTCGGCTTCTCGAAGAAATTGAAAATGTCCTTCACGGGTCACCCTTGAGGTCGAAGCAGTCTTTATAAAGTCTTGGTTTGAAACACTCACCTGGCCAAAGAGTGCTCGAGGTCGCCCCCGAGCACCCCGAACGGTCAGGCATCGGTTCCCGTCTTGATGGGCTCGTCTGACGAAACCATGATCGTCTGACGGCGGCGTTCGGGCGGTGCCTTCTCGAGCAGTTCGACGTCGAGCGCCAAGGCCTGGAGTTCCTTGAGCAGCACGTTGAACGATTCGGGCAGGCCCGACTCGAGGGTGTAGTCACCCTTCACAATCGACTCGTACATGCGCGTACGGCCGACCACGTCGTCAGACTTCACCGTGAGGAACTCTTGGAGGCTGTACGCGGCGCCGTACGCTTCCATCGCCCAGACTTCCATTTCTCCCAAGCGCTGGCCGCCGAACTGGGCCTTGCCGCCCAACGGCTGCTGCGTGACGAGCGAGTACGGGCCGATCGAACGAGCGTGAATCTTCTCGTCGACCAAGTGGTGCAACTTGAGCATGTACATGACGCCGACGGTGACGCTCTGGTCGAACACTTCGCCGGTGCGGCCGTCGAAGAGCACCATTTGACCCGTCTTGGGCAACGTCGCGGTCTCGAGCAGCGCGTGAATTTCGCCTTCGTTCGCGCCTTCGAACACCGGCGACGCCACGTGAATGCCAGGGCGCAAGCGGCGGCACAGTTCGGCCACCTCTTTGTCGGTCATCTTCTCGAGAAACGCTTGGAACTTCTCGTCGTCGTACACGCCCTTGAGGTTCTTGCGCAGCTGTTCGGCCGAATAGTTGTCTTCGACGAACTTCTGCAGCCGCTCGCCCACGCCCTTGGCCGCCCAGCCCAAGTGCGTCTCGAGAATCTGGCCGATGTTCATGCGGCTCGGCACGCCGAGCGGGTTGAGCACCAAGTCAACCGGGCGGCCGTCTTCGAGGTACGGCATGTCTTCAATGGGCAACACGCGCGAAACGACGCCCTTGTTGCCGTGTCGACCGGCCATTTTGTCGCCGACCGCCAGCTTGCGCTTGATGGCCACGTACACCTTGACCATTTTGATCACGCCGGGCGGCAACTCGTCGCCCTTCTTGATGCGCGCGATGCGCTCGCCGAAGGCCAACTTCACGGCCTCTTTGTTCTCCTCGAGGTTCTTGAGCAGCTCGCGGGTCTTGCCGTCGATCTGGTCGTTGACCGAAATTTCGGCCCAGTACTTGTACGGTATCTGGCCGAGCAGCTCTTCGTTCAGAACGTCGCCCTTCTTGAGCAGCTGCTTGCCCTTGTCGTCGATGAGCTTCGACTGGGCTTCTTTGTTCAAGAACATCTTGCGAATGCGGCTGAACGCCGAGTCTTGCAAGATCTTGAGTTCGTCGTTCTGGTCTTTGAGCAACCGAGCCTCTTCGGTCGACTCGATCTGCTTCGCGCGCTCGTCCTTTTCGACGCCTTTGCGAGAGAAGACCTTGGCGCCGATGACGGTGCCGCTGACCCCCGGGGGCACGCGCAGTGACGTGTCGCGCACGTCGCCGGCTTTTTCGCCGAAGATCGCTCGCAAGAGCTTCTCTTCGGGCGAGAGCTGGGTTTCGCCCTTCGGCGTGATCTTGCCGACCAAAATGTCGCCCGGCTTCACTTCGGCGCCGATGCGAATGATGCCCGACTCGTCGAGGTCTTTGAGGGCCTCTTCGCCCACGTTCGGTATGTCGCGGGTGATTTCTTCTTTGCCGAGCTTCGTGTCGCGGGCGATGCACTCGAATTCTTCGATGTGAATCGACGTGAACACGTCGTGCTTGACGATGTTCTCGCTGATCAGAATCGAGTCTTCGAAGTTGTACCCCTGCCACGGCATGAACGCGACGACGACGTTCTGGCCGAGCGCCAGTTCGCCCGTCTCGCACGCCGGGCCGTCGGCGATGACGTCACCCTTCTTGACCTTGTCACCCTTCTTCACGATGGGCTTTTGGTTGAGGCAGGTGCTCTGGTTCGACCGCTGAAACTTGACCAGGTTGTAGATGTCGACTTCTGAAGCGACGTCGCTGAACGCGGCCGGCACTTCGGCGCGCACGACGATGCGGCCACCGTCGACCGATTCGATGGTGCCATCACGGCGGGCCACCATGCACACGCCCGAGTCGCGGGCGACCACGGCTTCGATGCCCGTGCCGACCAACGGAGCCGCCGTACGCACGAGCGGCACCGCTTGACGCTGCATGTTCGAACCCATGAGGGCGCGGTTGGCGTCGTCGTTTTCCAAGAACGGCACGAGCGAAGCGGCGACCGACACCAGCTGGTTGGGCGACACGTCCATCAGGTTGACGTCTTCGGGGCGAGCCGCCACGAACTCGCCACCGCGGCGGGCCTGCACGCCGTCTCCGGCGAGCTTGCCCTTCTTGTCGGTCACGGCGTTCGCTTGAGCGATGGTGTGCTTCTCTTCGTCGAGGGCCGAATAGAAGGCCACGTCGGGCGTCAGCGAGCCCTCTTCGACCTTGCGGTACGGCGTCTCGATGAAGCCGAACTCGTTCACCCGCGCGTACGACGAGAGCGACGAAATGAGACCAATGTTCGGGCCTTCGGGCGTTTCAATGGGGCAGATGCGGCCGTAGTGCGTCGTGTGAACGTCGCGCACCTCGAAGCCGGCGCGCTCGCGCGTCAGACCACCGGGCCCGAGCGCCGAGAGGCGACGCTTGTGCGTCACTTCTGACAGCGGGTTCGTCTGGTCCATGAACTGCGAGAGTTGGCTCGAGCCGAAGAATTCTTTGATCACCGCCGTGACCGGCTTGGCGTTGATCAGGTCGTGCGGCATGAGCGTTTCAATTTCTTGCAAGCTCATGCGCTCTTTGATCGCGCGCTCCATGCGAACCAAACCGATGCGGTATTGGTTCTCGAGCAACTCGCCCACCGCGCGCACGCGGCGGTTGCCGAGGTGGTCGATGTCGTCGATCACGCCCTTGCCGTTCTTCAAGTCGATCAGGTACCGAATCGTCTCGAGAATGTCGCGCTTGGTGAGAACCTGGTTGTCCAACGGTTCTTCGAGGCTGAACTTGCTGTTCAACTTGAGGCGGCCGACCTTCGACAGGTCGTAGCGCTCGGGGTTGAAGAACAAAATGTTGGTGAACAGGTTGATCGCCGTCTCGGGAGTCGGCGGGTCGCCCGGGCGCACGCGCCGGTAGATCTCCATGACCGCCTCTTCGGGGGTCTCGATCTTGTCCATCAACAAGGTGTCGCGCAAGAACGGGCCGACGTTGAGCTGGTCAATGAAGAGAACCTTGATCTCCTTCATGCCGCGCTTGATGAGCTCGTCGATGCTCGCTTGCGAAATTTCTTCGTTGCACTCGAGCACGACTTCGCCGGTCGACTCGTCGATCACGTCGTACGCCGAGACTTTGGTGAACAGCTCGTCGGCGTCAATGGGCAGCCGAGTGATCTTCGACGCTTCGAGCTTCTTGAGCGCGGGGCGCAAGAACTTGCGACCCTTCTTGACGATGATTTCGCCGCTCTTGGTCTTCACGTCGCGCGTCGCGCGTTGGTTGTAGAGCAACTCGAAGTCGACCGACTTTTCGAATTCGTCGCTGCCGTGCAAGTACACGGTCTCGGTCGCGTAGAAGTAGTTGAGCACTTCTTCGGTCGACCCACGAAATTCGAGTGGGTTCTTCTTGGCGGTGTCGGGCACGGCGCCCAACGCGCGAATGAGCACGGTCACCGGCAGCTTGCGGCGACGGTCGATGCGCACGTACAGCAAGTCTTTGTGGTCGAACTCGAAGTCGAGCCACGAGCCGCGCGACGGTATGACGCGGGCGTTGTAGAGCAACTTGCCCGACGAGTGGCTCTTGCCCTTGTCGTGGTCGAAGAAGGCGCCCGGCGAACGGTGCAGCTGGCTCACCACGACACGCTCGGTGCCGTTGATGATGAAGGTGCCGTTCTCGGTCATCAGCGGTATTTCGCCGAAGTACACTTCTTGTTCTTTGACGTCGCGAATCGACTGCGCGCCGGTTTCTTCGTCTTTGTCCCAGACGACGAGGCGCACGACCACCTTGATGGGCGCCGCGAACGTCATGCCGCGCTGGCGGCACTCGTCGACGTCGTACTTGGGCTTCTCGAGGTTGTAGCTCACGAATTCAAGTGAGCTCGTCTCGTTGAAATCTTTGATGGGGAAAACCGACTTGAACACCGCTTGAAGACCCAGGTCTTCGCGCTTGTCGGCCAGAACATCAGCCTGCAGAAACTTTTCGTAACTTTGCTTCTGAATGTTGATGAGGTTGGGAATCTCAATGACCTTGTTGATCTTCGCGAAGTTCTTCCGCGTACGGAAGTTGTTCTGCAGGGTCGGCATTCGCTTCTCTCACAATCAGAAGGGGAACTGACTTCTTCGAAATTTTCAAAACCGCTCGAAACAACACTCAAGAGACAGGCAAAGCCGATGACCCACGCGGGGCCACCGGCTCGCCTCACAACTGCCCGACTCGCTTACTTGAGTTCGACCGTCGCGCCCGCGGCGGCCAGCTTCTCTTTCATCTTGCCGGCTTCGTCTTTGTTCACGCCCTCTTTCAACGTCTTGGGGGCGCCTTCGACGAGGTCTTTCGCCTCTTTCAGACCGAGGCCGGTGAGCTCGCGCACCACCTTGATGACGTCGATCTTCTTGTCGCCAGCCTTGGCGAGAACGACCGTGAATTCGGTCTTCTCTTCGGCCGGAGCCGCCGCCGCCGCCGCCGGGCCAGCCGCAACGGCCATCGCCGCCGCCGACACGCCCCACTTCTCTTCGAGCTTCTTCACCAGTTCAGCCGCCTCGAGCACCGTGAGGGCCGAGAGCGAATCAACGATCGTATTGATGTCTGCCATGACTTTTTCCTGAAAAAATTAAAACAGTGAGAGGTTAAAAAACGGTGGTTTCCAGTTCACTTCTTGTCGGCTTTTGCCTGAAGAACACGGGCCAACGCGGCGCCGGGCTCTTTGATGGTGCGGGCCAACTTGGTGGCAGGCTGGTTGAGCATGCCGAGAATCTGCGCGCGCAGTTCGTTGAGGCCTGGCAACTTCGCCAAAGCAACGACGCCCTTCACGTCAGTCTTCTTGCCTTCGACCACGGCGCTGCGAATTTTGATCGTCTCGAGGTCTTTGATGAACTCGGTCAGAATCTTCGCGGGGCTGATCACGTCGTCGTAGCTGATGGCGGCGGCGACCGGGCCGACGAAGTCGTCGCTGACGACTTCAACGGGGGTACCCTTGGCGGCGCGGCGAGCAATGGTGTTTTTGAGCACCTTCCACTCGACTTTGCCGTCACGGAGTTTGCGACGCAGGCGATTCACGGTGTCGACGTCGAGTTTTTTGAACTCGGCGACGATGACGGTCTTCGCGCGCCCAAACTTGCCGTTGAGCTCTTGCTGCAGTGTTTCTTTCTCGCTCCTGAGCATTTTACTTTCACCTCCTTCGTCTAAGGTTCCTGGCGAAATGCAGGAGCGAGCTGCTTGGTCGAAACGAAAACCACCGCTCCCTGATCTCGGTAGGGCGGCGTGTGAAAGCCGTTTAAACCAACCGACCCGCCCGTCACATTCACCCGTTCGGCCTGCTGCCCGAACGACCCATGGAATGTGCCGACCGCGTCTGCTGGTCCCTGCTGTCTTTGTCCAGGGTACTTCTCTTCTCTTTTCTCTCTTGACCCTCGGGGCCACTGCCCTTTGGCGTCACGATTGCAACACTCGGCGCGCCTTACAGCACGTTGGCGCGCAGTGTCAACACGGCAAAAACAAAAGAAGTGACGGGCACTTGGCCTCGTCACTTCTGGTGTTCGCCTGAATTACTTGTACTTGGCGCTGATCTCTTGGGTGTCGATCTTGATGCCCGGGCCCATGGTGCTCGAGACCGTGACGCCCTTGAGATACACGCCCTTCGCCGTGGCGGGCTTCATCTTCATGATGAGCTCGATGAGCGAGGTGAAGTTCTCTTGGAGCTTCTCGGGCGCGAACGAGGCCTTGCCGACCGGCGCATGAACGATGCCGGCTTTCTCGGCGCGAAACTCGATCTTGCCACCCTTCGACTCTTTGACGGCCTTCACCACGTCGGTGGTAACGGTGCCGACCTTCGGGTTCGGCATGAGGCCGCGGGGGCCGAGCACGCGGCCCAGCTTTCCGACGGCGCCCATCATGTCCGGCGTGGCGATGACGCGGTCGAAGTCGAGGAAGCCCTCGGACACCTTCTGCACCATGTCGTCACTGCCGGCGAAGTCCGCCCCGGCCTCACGAGCTTCTCGCTCTTTTTCGCCCTTGGCGAATACGAGCACGCGAACGGTTTGACCCGTCCCGTGCGGCAGAACGATCGCCCCTCGGACCATCTGGTCCGCGTGCTTGGGATTGACTCCCAGTCGCACGGCGAGGTCGACCGTCTCGTCGAATTTCGCGAGGCTGGTCTGCTTGACCAGCGCCGCAGCCTCTTCGACCGAGTACTTCTTTGCACGGTCGACGAGGGCTTCGGCCTTCGCGCGATTCTTCGCTACCTTCGGCATTGTCCTCCTTTCGATCCCGCGTCGCCGGCTACGAGAGCTTGGGCTCCGCGGAGACCTCCCACCGTTGCCGGTTCCTCTCGCGAGGCGCCGGGCGGTGGTGGCTGGTCCCGACCGGGAACCATTCCCGATCGAGAGAATTTAGAAATCTTGGTGGCTCAGCGACTCACTTGATCTCGATGCCCATCGAGCGAGCGGTGCCGGCGATGTTGTTCATCGCGGACTCGACCGACGTGCAGTTCATGTCGCTCATCTTCTGCTTCGCGAGCTCTTCGAGCTGCTTCTTGGTGATCGAGCCGACCTTCGTCTTGTTCGGCTCCTTGGAGCCAGCGCCCGGCTTCTTCGCCGTCGAGAGGCCCGCGGCCTTCTTGAGGAGGACGCTCGCGGGCGGCGTGCGCAGGATGAACGAGAAGGAGCGATCCGAGTAGACCGTGATCACCACCGGGATGATCATGTCGCCGCCTT
>JBGAIY010000092.1:0-22193 GCA_044225205.1 Myxococcaceae bacterium
GACTACGACTCCAGGTGCGCGAGGAGCGCGCGAAGGCGTTCGTACCCACGGTGGGCCCGAATGCGAACTGCGGCAGGGGTGGTGTCGAGCACTTCGGCAATTTGCTCGAACGTGAGCCCCTGCACTTTGTGAAGAATGACGGCTTCTCGCTGTGATGCCGGCAGCGCCGCGAACGCGTTTTCGATGGCGGTGCGCAGACCAGGGTCTCCCACGGTCGCTTCGACCGGCTGATCGGGCTGCTCGGTTTCACTGACTTCGACTCTCAAGTTCTGGTGCCTCAATGCGTCACGCGCGGCGTTCGCCGCGATGGCGAACACCCACGGGGCCACGGTCGCGCCGGTTTGGTACCGGTCTTTCGAACGCACCACCGACAAAAAGGTGGTTTGCAGCAAGTCTTCGGCGAGCGTTCGGTCGCGAACCATGTGCGTCAAAAAGTTCTTCACCTGTGGCGCCAACCGGTCGAACAGCGTCTCGAACGCTGCGTGGTTGCCGCGACAGAATTGCTCCATCAACACCTCGTCCGTGGGGGGAACCATCGGCTGTCGTGAATACGGCCCACGCCTCCTGATGTTACAGGGTCAGAATCATGTCTGAATTCGAGGGGTTGTCTGGCTATGGTGAAGCCGTGAAACCTTGGCACACCCTGGCGACGGCGGGCCCGCTGACCTTAAAGCATCGGGCCGGCGAATACCTGATTTTGACCGACGGCAAAGTGCTCATGGGCAGCAAGCGCCATGGGTCTGAAGACGAGCTGGCGCTCAAAGGCTGCGAGGGGGTGCGCGGTGCGGCTCCGCGGGTGCTCGTGGCGGGGTTGGGGTTCGGCTACACGTTGCGCAAGGCGCTCGAATTGTTGCCGCCCGGCGCCGAAGTGACGGTCGTCGAACTGTCGGAGCCGCTGGTGGAGTGGAACCGCACGGTGCTCAAAGACCTGGCGGGCGAGCCGCTGAGTGACCCGCGCGTTCGCTTGGTCGTGGGCGACGTGCGCGAAACGCTCAAACGGCACGACGCGACCTTCGACGCGATTTTGCTCGACGTCGACAACGGGCCGTTCGCGGTCAGCCACGAGGCGAACGCGGGGCTCTATTCAGCGAAGGGGCTCAAGCTGATTCACCAGGCGCTCGCGGCCAAGGGCACCGCGGTCGTTTGGTCGGCGAGCGACGATGCCGCGTTCAAGCGCCGCCTCGACGACGCCCGGTTCGCGAAGACGCGAACGTGGTCGATCGCCAAGAGCCAGCACGTGCTGTTCATTGCCCAGAAGGGGTGAAGCGGCCGCGATGCCAAGATTGGCTGCCTCTCCTGACGACCCAATGTGGGTCATGTCGACGCGCGGCATGAAGGCTGGCCACTCGGGTGTCGAACCCCACCCTGTTTCTGTCGACAACACGCGCATGCTCTTCGGTGACACTCGCGGGGCGGCACTCGCCGGCGCGGTCACCGAACGTTCAGGTGCGACCAAACGAACGCTCGCGCGCGCGCGTAGACGACCGAGTCGAATGCAACCGAACTGAACGCTGGGTCTTGGGCCTTGGCGACGGCCGTTGCCGCGACGGCCGCTTCGCTTGCGGCTGGTGTGCTCGCGACTCGCACAGCAGCGGCTGCCCCAGAGACGTGTTGACGTGGGACATGGATGCGTTCTCCTAAGCGGCCTGCTTGCATGACGACGTCGGACGACACCGGTTGCGGGTTGGCCGCAACGGTCGTCGCGGCTGGGAACCCGAGGGAGCGACCGGCACGGCGCACCTTGCCGGTGACCGCGTTCACGGCTGCTCGACGGGTTTGCCGTAATTGGCGTCAGCAAGGAGTGCTTTTCGTTTCTGGAGTACCTCGCGGTTCAGGTACCTGCCGGTGACGGACGCAATCGTGACTTGAGAAAAGTTTTGCGAAAATTCGAAGGCGTTGAGTTCTACGAGTCGGGGGTGATCATTCTTGGTTGAGGGCGAGTGTGGCCCGGGGTTCCACAAGAAAATGCGCTCGGGCTTTTCGTCGGGCCCGAGTTTGAAGTTGGCGACTTCATAGCAATGATTGGGGCTCAGTTTCGGTGACCACACCTTGCTGTTCGAGGCGCAGACGATTGCGTCGCAGTCGCGAAATTGACACCAGACGAGCCTCATCAGCTCTCGACTCGTATGACGTTTGGTCAACATTTCTTGAACAGTGCCACGCTGACCGAGGAGCTCTCGAAAAGCCTGCGCCGGGTACCCAAACTCAAGACTCTTGTAGCTGGCACCGCGACGCACCTGAACGTACGCCTTTTCCAGCAGAGGCCACCAAATTGCCAACAATCGTTGGTCGGGCCCGCCGTACTTCCCGTACCGGAGGTTGCCCTCATGCTGGTTCCAGTAGAGGCGACGGTCGACTTCGACAGACTTCTCCGCGAAGTTAAATGTGACGCGTTCGGTCGTCGGCGAGTGATCGATGAGATCACGAATGAGGTCGAAGTTGAGGTTGGCGAGTGCCGACGCCGGAGCTGCCAGGTAGCAATCAGGGAGGCCCGGCGGGTTCAGCCCCCGCGCCTGCACCACGTCTGCGCCCGAGCCGACCCCGACATACAACCGTGTCGGCTTGGCTGGCGTGAGGGAGACCGAATCTCCATCGCGTGGCTGCGGCATGGTTGGGTCGACGACCTCGTTGGCCGTGGCCCATGGGCGATGGAGCGCCTCGTACCCCTCACGCAAGTGGGCCGGGAGGTAGGCTTTCTCGACGCGCGGACGCGCATTCGTTTGAGGCAGGGTCGACGCTCGTGCGCTTTCAAGCGCGTGGGCGTGCGCCGCTTTAGAGACCTCGTTAAGCCGACCGCTTTTGAGCTGAAGGTGCTCGGTCATCACCAGGCGAAACGCGTTGCCGAACGGACCGAGCTGTGCGGCGACCCCGACGTCTACCCGGCCGTTTCGCACGTGTGGCGCCAGCGCCTCGTCGAACGCTTTCGACCAGGTTGCCGCGAACTTCTGGGGGGTCGGGCTCTCCGCGAGCCGAGCAGTCACCCACCTTGTGCCGATGCGAAGCGCTCCGTACATGTGCCATGGACAGTAGGAGATCGGCCTGGTCGCGCGGCGCAAAAGCCCAGTATTTTCAGCTGGTTGTATCGCGAGTTCATGGGTTGAAGTCCCGTGGCGGCGTATCGCTCGGCGGCTGAGGTGTTCGTGGGGCTCCAGTCAAAGCCGCCGAACAAGCGAAGTCTCAAAAGTGGGCTCGCCTCGCTCGGTGAGCCTATGGCGCAGCAAAGCAGGTGAGTGTTGGCGTCAGTGGGCGGCCCCGCGTCTGCGTGCCGCGACGATCAGGAGCACAGCCCTCCGAGGCCGAGCACCAACCGGAGCAGGTGGGAGCGCCGCCACTCGTCGCGCAATCGCTCCCGGCTCTCGGGTGGGGTGGACGCGAAGGTGACCGGGCTTCGGTGAGCGGCTCGGGGGCAGAAGGGGCGGTCGCGCGCGAAAGCCCACCGAAAGATCAACGGTCTGCGGTGGGCACGGCGTGTGCTGTTCGCACTGGCATGGTCGAATGGAGCCCCAAGATTCTTGTCGCCGAAGACCACCGAGAGCTGCGGGTGCTGTTGGCGACCCATTTGCGCGAAGCCGGCTACGACGTGGTCGAGGTGTCGAACGGGGCAGACTTGGTCGCCGAGGTTCGTCGCTCGCAGCTCGACGACGACAACCCCCGAGACGCCGACCTGTTGGTGCTCGACGTGCGCATGCCGGGTGGTTCGGGCCTCGACGGCCTGGCGCGGCTGCGACAGACGAACTGGCTCACTCCGGCGATCGTGGTCACCGCTTTCCCCGAGAAGGCGTTGTTTCTCGAGGCGTACCAACTGGGCGCGAGCGCCGTGCTCTGCAAGCCCTTCGAGTTGGCCGAGCTGCTGACGTTGGTGAAGTCACTCGTGAGCGTCGAAGGCTAGCGAGCGCGCTCGGCTCACACCAAGAGCAACGTGCCGTGGGTCGGCAACTGGGTGGCGGCGGCAATGGCGGCGACGTACGCGCGGGTTTGGGCGACGTACTCGGCGCGGTGCCGCTCGAGCGTGTCGTCGGTCTTGAATTCGACGACGTGCCATTCGCCGTTCGTGCAGTACGCCAAGTCGACCACGCCTTCGACGGTGAGGCCGTCTTCGCGCACGTGGGTGACGGCCGCTTCGCGTTTCACGGCGTCGGCCCTGGCGGCGGCCACGACGAGCGGGTGGCGGAGCGCGGCTTTGACGGCGACGACGGCGGCGTTTCGTTCGTCGGGCGACGACAACAGCACCCGGCCGAGCCGTTCGACGTGGGTGGCGATGCGTCGCTCGTCGGCGTCGAAGGCCACGCGCGCCAACGTGGCGTGCACGAGTTCTCCGAAGCGGGGGCCTCTCGGGCGGCCTTCGCGGGGGGCGTCGGTTCTGGCTTCGGCAATCGCGGGGCCGCTGGCGCTCGGTTCGGGGGCGTCGGGGCCACCGAGGGCGCGCGCGGTGACGACGCGAAGTCGGGGCTCGGCGGCTTGCGCGACGACGCGGGCCCGCCCGTCGTGCCACTGGTCGAACGCGACCCGCGACTCGCCGGCGGCGCCCGAGTTCTTGAGCGCGTCTTCTGACTGCAACCCCCCGGCGTCGCGCACGTCGAGCTCGAGGGTCGCGGGGTCCCACCAGACGACGCCGTGGGTTCGGGTCGAAGCGAGGTGCAAGCCCGGCCGCGGCGCGCCACCCGGCATCGCGCCCACGCGGTCGAGCACGCAGTCGTACCCGAAGGCGGGGCAGCCGGGGGCGGCTTTCGGGTCGTGCGCGGTGCCGGGAGCCGGGTAGAGCGACGGGTAGAGCGGCTCGGTCCACGTGTCTTCGAGGCCTTGGTCTCCGACCGCGGGTACGACCAACAGGTCTCGCGCGCGGGTGGCCGCGACGTACGCCAGGCGCAGCGCTTCGTGGCGGTCGAGTTCGAGCACTTCGGTCTCGTGATCGCGCAAGTCCCACGGTTCGCAGTCGGCGAGGCTCTGGGCCCACAGGCGCAGTTCGGGGTCGACCCAGTGCGACGGGCGCTTGCGCATGGCGTTGGCCGTCGGCTCAGCGAACACCACGACGGGAAACTCGAGGCCCTTCGCGCCGTGCACCGTCATCATGCGAACGCCGTCGGTGCCTTCTTCGACAATGGGGGCTTCGCGCGAACCGCCTTGTTCGGCTTCGGTTTCGAACAGCTCGATGACTTGGCGAAACGACGTGGCCCGCGCTTCGAACCGTTTCGCCCGTTCGACGAATTGCAGCACGTTGGCCAAGGCCTGGTCGCCCGCCGTCCAAAAGGCGACTCCGGCGGCGGCGCGGGTGGCTTCGAGAAATTGCTGCAGCGTCAACGAGACGCTTTGACGGGTTCGCGCGAAGTGCAGCCGCCGCAGCAGGTCGAGCGCCTCGACGACCGGGCGAATCGGTTCGGGCACTTCGACTCCGGCGAACGGCCGGAGGGGCTTGAGCCGGCCGAATTCATTCTTGAAGAGCAACAGCGCGTCGTCGCCGACGGCCAAGAACGGGCCGCGCAGCGTGGCGAACACCGACAGCTCGTCGTCGGGCCATTCGATGGCGCGCATGGCCGTGCGGAGCGCGAGCACTTCTTCTCGGGCGTGAAACGAGCGGCCCCCGACGAGCACGTGCGGTATGCGCCGGGCTTCGAGTTCGCGGGCGTACGGGCGGGGCACGTCGTCGCCTCCGAAGCCGCGAAACCGCTTGAAGAGAATGCAAATGTGCCGCGCCTGCACCGCGACACGTTCGCCGTTTTCGTCGACCGACCAGCCGCTCTTTCGCAGCAAAAAGTCGATGAACGCGGCCACCGCGCTCGGGGTCGACGCCTCGACGGCGGCCTTTTGCACGCGGCCGTAGGTGCTGAACGGCCGGGGCACCGACAGGGCGACGAGGCTGGGCTGGGTGGTCTGGCGGGCGCGAAACGGCTCGAGCCGCACGTACTGGGCTTGCCCCACGGTGTTCGGCGCCATCGCTCGCGAAAACGCCTCGTTCACCGCGAGTTGAATGCCCGGGGTGCTGCGAAAGCTGGTCTGGAGGTACTCGACGCGAGCGCCGTGGCCGACGAGGTGCTGTTTCACCCGCTCGTAGAGCGTGATGTCGGCGCGGCGAAACCGGTAGATCGACTGTTTGGGGTCTCCGACGACGAAGAGCTTGCCGGGCACGGGGCTCGACAGAAACGGGCTGTCGACCCGGGCGTCGCTCGCCGCCAGCAGCAGCAGAATTTCGGTTTGCAGCGGGTCGGTGTCTTGAAATTCGTCGACGAAGAGCTTCGTGAAGCGCGACTGCATCGACTCGCGAACGGCCCGGTTGTCACGCAGCAGCCCGCGGGTCTTGAGCAACAGGTCGACGAAGTCGAGCGTGCCGGCGCGCGCCTTTTCGTCTTCATACGC
The DNA here is from genome assembly GCA_044225205.1 of Myxococcaceae bacterium. GTDB lineage: Bacteria > Myxococcota > Myxococcia > Myxococcales > Myxococcaceae > JAEUJT01. The sequence continues at coordinate 6,352 of JBGAIY010000092.1, forward strand.
TCGCAACACGGGCTGCAGTTCGGTTTGCAGGCACGCGGCCAAGTCACCTTCGCTTTTCGAAATGAAGGCCCGCAGGGCTTCGTGGGTTTCGGCGCGCATGGCGGCGACCTGCTCCACCGTCAACCCGTTGAACCCGCCGCGGGTCGGCAGCTTCGACGCCCAGTTCCAGTCGAATGAGAGGTCGCGCAGCGACGCTTCGAGCCCGTCGTAGTCGCGCGGCCGCACCCGTTCTCGGTGGTGCAGGTCGTCGGTGAAGCGCGCGACTTCACGCAGAATTTTGAAAAAACTGTGCGAATCGCCCGGGTCGCCCACCTTCGCGACCGTGGCGGCCAGAGCGTCGAGCCGGGTCACCACGTCGTCGATGAGCACCTCCCGCTCGAACGGCGGCCGGCGCCAGGGGGCATTGAAGTCGCGGTGTTCAGACAGCTGCCGAGCGGCGCTCAGCAAGCGAAGCCGCGGGGGCTCGTCGCTCGACCGGCGGGGCAGGCGGCGCAAGAGCCGGCGCACCCCTTCGGGCGGGCTCGACAAGGCGCGCTCGAACCACCGGGTGAAGGCCAGCTCGAACAGGCCGTCGGCGCCTTCTTCGGCCGCGACTTCGAAGAGCGGGTCGACTTCGGCTTCGACGGGGTATTCGCGCAGCACGTCGGCGCACAGCCCGTGAATCGTGCCGATGCGCGCGACCTCGAGGTGTTGGAGGGCCTGGCGCAGCCGCGTCGCTTCGTCGCCTTCGGCGCTCGCGCGGGCCCGTTCGAGGGCTTCGCGCAACCGCAACTTCATTTCGCCCGCGGCTTTTTCGGTGAACGTCACCGCGATGATTTGCTCGAGCGTGGCCTTGCCCGCGCGCACGACCGCGACGATGCGCGCGACCAACACGGTGGTTTTGCCCGTGCCGGCGGCGGCTTCGACCACGTAGGTCGAGTCGAGGTCGCCGAGCAGCCGCTCTCGGGCCGGCGCGTCGCTGTTCGAAAGGGGGCTGCTCACGCGTCAGTCTTTCGGCTCGTCGGCTTCGGGGGTGGCTTCGGCGCCCAAGGCCCGCGCGTCGAGCTGAAAGCGCTTGAGCCAGCGTTGAATTTGCATTCGGGCTTTGCCGAACTCGGCGGCGACGGCGCTGATGTTGCCTCGGTGCGCGCGCAACGCCGCCTCGAGCTTGGCTTTCAATTCGGCGTCGCGCACCTCGGGCGACGCCGAAGCGGGGCGTACGCCGGTACCGGCGAGCACCTCGGTCAGGTCGAGCTCGGGGCCTTGGGCGAGGGTGGCGGCCGACGCGAGCGCCTGCTCGAGTTCACGCACGTTGTGTTCGAACGGCGCGGCCAACAGGTGCCGCACCGACGCGTTTCGAAGCGACACTTCGCGCTCGGGGCCGAGCCGCTGTCGAATGAGGCCCGAGAGCACGAGGCCCAGGTCTTCGCGGCGGGTGCGCAGGGGCGGGAGCCGCAGCGTGTACCCGGCGAGTCGGGCGAAGAGGTCTTGGCGAAATTCACCGTTCGCGACCATGGCTTCGAGGTCGCGGTGGGTCGCGGCGACGATGCGCACATCGACCTTCACCGGGCGGGTGGCGCCCAGCGGCAAGACTTCTGATTCTTGCAACACCCGCAGCAGCGCCGCCTGCACGTCGGCCTGCAAGTCGCCCACTTCGTCGAGAAACAGCGTGCCTTTGTCGGCGGCGCGCACGAGGCCGGGTCGGTCTTCGGTCGCTCCCGAGAAGGCGCCCTTCTTCGCGCCGAACAATTCAGAAGCGGCGAGCGACGCGGGCAGCGCGCCGCAATTCACCGGCACGAATGGCCCGGTTCGCTTCGAGAGCGAGTGCACGGCGGCGGCCGCCAGCTCTTTGCCGGTGCCCGTTTCCGCGCACCAACACCGGCACCAGCGAGCGGGCAATGGCCCGAGCGTCGTGAAACTGCTTGGCCAGCGGGGGGGCCATGGTCGCAATGCCGAGCAGCTCGGCGGCCGCGTCGACCGTGGTGACGACGGGTGCGCTCGCGGGCGCGCGGTACGAGCGAAACAGCAAGTGCGTGCGGCCGACCTCGATGATCGCGTTCTCGGTGAGCACGACCTGTTTTTCGAGCTGCCCGTTCACGCGCGTGCCGTTTTTCGAGCCCAGGTCGACCAACACGAACCCGCGCGATTCTCGGCGAATTTCGCAGTGTTGGGTCGAAATGCGGTCGTCGGCCAGCCGCAGGTGCACGGTGGCGCCTTCGCGCCCGGTCTCGACGTCGGCGGCGCGCTGCTCGCCGCGGCCCACGGCGACCCGCTCGGTGCCGAGCAGCTTGACCCGCACGGCCGGCGCGTGAAGCGCGTTGCCCTGCAGCACGACGAAGAGAAAAGGCTGCACGGCCTCTCCGTCGGCGGCCGATGAGCCGTAGGTGCCCGTTTGGGTCTCCTTCGTCATTGGCCAGCGTCGTAGTCGAGACTCGGCCGAAAATCGCGGTCAGCGCGCGTTCGCTTGCTTCACCCGGTCGACGACCGACTGCCACCGCGGTGAGCCGTGCAGGGGTTTGAACGTCGGGTCGTCGATGAGGTGTTGCTGGTCTTGGAGCGACAAGTGGTGCCCCAGCGACTGGTCGACCGCGTCGAACGAGGCGTCGAGCTGGCCCTGGTCGGCCAAGAGCGAGGCCAGCGCGTAGTACACCCCCGCCAGGCCACGGTCGTTCGGCCCGAAGACGCGTTCGCGGTCATTCTTGGCCTCGAGCAGCAGCGCGTAGGCTTCGGCGAAGCGGTTTTCTCGGTGCAGCACCGCCGCGAGGGCCTGTTTTTCGAGCAACACGTGGCCGTGATCGGGCCCGAGCACGCGTTTGCGCGTCTCGAGCACCTGGCGGTGCATGGCTTCGGCCTCGGTCAGTTTGCCCAATTGCGCCAGCGCGTTGGCGCGGTTGTTCATGGCGGCGAGCGTGTCAATGTGTTCGGCGCCGAGCACCCGCGTTCTGACCGCCTGCACCTCGGCGTAGAGCCTTTCGGCGCCCTCGAAGTCTTCGCGGTCGAAGAGGTCGTTGCCGAGCGCCAACATCGACTGCAGGGTCGACGGGTGGTCGGGCCCGAGAACCCGGCGCCGCGACTCAACGGCCTCGGTGTCGATTTTTTCGGCGTCGGCCTGGCGGTTGAGTTTTTGGTACGCGCCCGACAACCCGTTCATGGCCCACCACACGTCGGGGTCGTCGTTGCCGAGGGCGGCGCGGCGCCGCTCGAGCACCTCGGAGTAGATCACGCGCGAGTCTTCGTACCGGCCTTGGTCGTGAACGTCGTCGGCGACCCGGCCGAGCGAGACCAGCGTGGCGCGGTGGTTGGGCCCCAGCGTTCGCGTGCGCGCTTCGTACGCTTGGCGGTGCAGCCGTTCGGCGCCGACCGGGTCGCTCTGTTCGCGCCGGGCGTCTCCCACAATGTTCAACGTTTTCAACGTGTCAGGCGCGTCTTCTCCGAGCAGGCGGCGCTGGCGTTCGAGCACGTCGCGCGCCAGCGTCTCGGCCGCTTTGAACTTCGCCTCGAGCAAGAGCGCCATGGCCAGCTGGCTCTGGGTACTGAGCGTCTCGGCCGCGTTGTCGCCGAGGGTGCTCTTCTGCAAGACCGTGGCGCGCTCGAGCAGCTCGCGGCCGCGGTGGTACAGGCCCAAGCCCACGTAGACCTCGCCCATGGTCTTCATGAATTTGGCACGCAGCGCGGGGTCTTCTTGGAGTTGCTGGTCGTCGGCTTCGACGCCCTTCGACGCCCGGTCGAGAATTTCGCGCGCGGTGACGGCGTTGCCCCGGCTCTCGCTGGGGTCGACGACCGTGAACATGGTCGTCATGAAGTCAGACACGCGCTGGGCGGCCGCGGCTTCGCGGTTGGCCCGGTCGCGCTCGGCCAAGACCCGAAGCACGGCGGCGGTACCGGTCACCGCGAGCACCACCAGCGAGAGCCCCGCGACGGCCAGTTGGCGTGCATTCTTGCGTACCCACCGCCGCACGAGCGCGCCCTGCGAATACGAATGCGAAGCGACCAGGCGCCCGGTTTGAAAGGCGGCGAGGTCGGCCGCGAGCGCCCCGGCGTCGCCGTAGCGCTGGTCGACGCGCTCGGCCATGGCGCGGTTGACAATGGTGATGAGCTCGTCGGGCACGGTCGGGGCGACTTCGCTCAGCGGTCGCGCGGCGCGTCGGCCGCCGGGGTCTGCGCCACCCGTGTCTTGGGCGTGCGGAGCGGTACCCGACAGCAATTCGTAGAGCATGGCGCCGAGCGCGTAGACGTCGGTTCGGGCATCGACGGAGTCTCCGCGGGCTTGTTCGGGGCTCATGTAGGCGAGGGTGCCCACGACCGAGCCGAACTCGGTGAGGCCTGGCCCGGGAGTGAGGCCTGGCCCGGGAGCGGGGCCGGGGCCCGACACCTCGACGCTCGCATCACCCAGGTCTTTGGCGAGGCCCCAGTCGATGACGACGGTGTCGCCGAACTGCCCGAGCAGCACGTTGGCGGGCTTGAGGTCGCGGTGAATGACGTGTTGTTGGTGCGCGTACGCCACCGTGTCGACGACGCTCGCGAAGCGGCCGAGCAAGCGCAGCCGCGACTCCAGCGTGCCCAGGCCAACGAGGGCCCCTTTGAGCGATTCGCCGTGCACGCGGCGCATGACCAAGTACGGGTGCCCCGACGCGAGCCGCGCGATTTCGTAGACCGGCACCACCCCGGGGTGCTGGAGGCGCGCCGTGAGCAACGCCTCTCGCTCGAAGCGGAGCACGCTCGCCTCTGACGAATGGAGCGATTCTTTGATGGCCACTTCGCGCTGGTGCAACCGGTCGAAAGCGACCAGCACCCGCCCCATGCCGCCGCGGCCCAATTCGGTGACGTGTTCGAAGCGGGCCGGCAGCTCGCTGGGAGCCGAGCCGACGGGCGGGGGCGCGTCGTCTCCGCCCAACGAGTCACCGAATGACGTGCCGCTTCGCGTGAGGTCGCCCATGTGAGGTCACCGACTCGAACTGCGAAAAAGGGGTGGCGCACTCTCGCACACGTGGTCGGTGGGCGGTTCACCGAATCGAGTAGCCGGTGTTGAGCTCGCAGTCGCTCTCGCACGCGGGTTCTCCCGTCGGGCGCGTCAACGGTATTTCTCCGTAAACGGCGTAGCCGCCGTCGCTCGTCGTCGGGTCAGCGAAGAAGGGCAGGGGCGAATCGCTGTACGCGGTGGCGACCGGCTTCACGCACAACCAGAAGCCGGTTTGGCTGGCGTGCACGCCTCCGTCGGGGCTCGCGTAGCTCACGTCGAGAAACAAGTCGTTGAGGGCGAAGGTCGGGTCGGCCGGGTCTCCGGGGCAGCCCTCGTCGCAGTGGGGCCCCGAAAATCGCGGGTCGCAGGCGCACTGCAGCTTGCCATAGTCTTCGACTTGCCCTTGGCAGGTCGACGGGTTGATGGGCGCGTCGGCCAAGAAGTTGGGGCACCGGTACCGACCGAATTCAGCGCACTCGTTGACGCAGCCGCGCTGGTACCCACCGCTCACGTCGTACGGTCGGTAGGCCGTGGTGACCCAGCCCACCTGGCCGTTCGTCAACGCCGCCGTCGGCAGGGCCGTGCACGAAAACGAGCCGCTCGACGGGTTCTCGGCCGGAGCCGTGGCCGGTGGGCCCGCTGCCACGCCGTTGAGCTCGCAGGCGTTGAAGGTGTACCCGCCCGCGGCCAGCGCGTCGGCGGTCATCACGTTGGGCGGGTCGGTGTCGGCCCGAGAATTCGTGATGGCGATGCACTTGAACTGACTGGGGTGATTCATGCCCGACCACCCGGCGTCGGTCGCGCCAAGCGGGCGAAGTCGAAATTTTGCTGCGGGCCGCCGACGGTCACCAACGTGTCGTACGCCGAGTCGCGAAAACGCTCGCAGCTGCGACAGTGCGTGCCCGCGTCGGGTATGTCGGCGAAGCCGATGCCGTCTCCGGCCAGCGCGTTGCTGAGCCGAGACCGTTCTTCGACGTGCCAGCGCCCGGTGGTGCCCGCCGCGGTGTCGGGTTCGAACCACCCGCGGTTCAATTCGGCGAAGTAGCTGAACGGCACGAACGGCTTGAAGGTCGCACCGACCGAGGTCAGCGTGGGGTTTGCCTGCCATTCGGCCACGTCGGCGAGCCCGTTTTCGTTGAAGTCGGCCTGGGTCGAGACACAGAACTTGGTGAACGAATTGATTTCTTTCGCGCTGACCGCGCGCCCATTCGCTCCGTAGGCCAGGGGCAGCTGGCCGCGCACCATCGCCAGGCTCAGGGCGTCGGGGTCGTCGTTGCGGTCGGTCTCGTAGAGCGCGAGGCCCGGGTTGACGGGCACGGCCCATTGTTGGCCTTGTTCATTCTCGAGCGTCACCGAGGTGACCGTACGCAAAAGACAGCGCGCATTTTCTGACACCGCGGCGCTGGCCGACGCGAGCGCCAACTTCGCACTCTCGCGCACGAAGCCGTCGCCGTCTTCGTCGCACGGCTTCACTCCCGGAAACTGGCCCTCCTCCCAGAAGAAGCCAGGCCAGGTGCGGCAAATGCAGCGGTTTTCGAGCGTGAGCGCGCCGAGCCAGGGGCCGTCTTCGCCGAGGCTCGTGCGGTCGCACGCCGGGCATTCGACGCACACGCCCTTGCCCGAAGGTATGGCGTTCGGCCCGCAGCTCGACGAGCACACCGCGTCGCCTCCGTCGGCCGGCTCGAGGCAGTTGAGCCCGTCGGCGCACGTCAGGCCCGCGCACGTGAGCGGCTTGCGACACGCTTCGACGCCGGCGTCGCGCAGGTACCCGCCCAGACATTCACCGCAGTGCCCGTTGGGGCTCGCCACGCAGGCGCGGTTTTGGTCTTCGCAGTGCAGCTCTTCGCACCGTACCGGCACTTCGCAGCCGAGGCCGCCGTCGAAGTCTTCGTACCCGTCGAGGCACGACGTGCAGTGGGCGCCGCCGCTCGCCTCGCACGCGCGGTGCTGCTCGGCGCACTGAAAGCCGACGGTGACCGAGCCCACGCCCGCGTCGAGTGCGCAGTCGTCGACCTGGGGCACGCAGCTTTTGCCCATGGCGACGAACCCGGCGTCGCACGAGGTGGCCGCGCTGCCACAACGGCAGCCCGATGCCAGCGCCGCGCAGGCCCAAGCCACCACCACGGCTCGCAGAACGAGCGCGCGGGCCGGCGCTGCGCCGCCCAATCGCGTCTCCAGCACGGCGACGAGAGAAGATGAGTGCATGGTCTTAGAGCCGGGTGAAGTCGGTGTAGGTGATGTAGAGCCGCACGTCGGCCAGCCCCAGCAGGTTGATGTCTTGGTTCACGTGCTCGTCTTTCTGGTTGAGCACCAAGTCCCAATGGGTGTTCAGGAGGGGGCGGTCGCGCAGGTGGTCGCTCGCGTACACGCTGTCGGCGAACACGCGGTGGCCGTTGAAGAACGGGTTCAACACCGCCGTTCGCTGGGGAAAGGCGAAGTACTGGGTGTCTCCCACCAGCGGGGCGATGACGCCGGTGCCCTTTTGACGCAGGTAAATGCGGCCCACGTTGTCACCCACGTCGGAGCCCACGATTTCGGCCTGAATCGAGCGCACCTTGTGGTCTCGGGTGAGGGGCGAGAGCGCGGTGGTGCCGGTCGACAACGCGAAGACGAGGTACCCATTCGGGTCGAGGTGTCGGGGGTCGGCCAGCGCTTGGTGAAACCGTTCGAGCCGCTGGGCCTCGGTCAATGACGCGCCGTCGTCTCCGATTCGCGGTATGTGCAGCACGTCGTCGCGCAGCGAGAGCACCATGACCCGCTCGTCGGGGTTGCCGTACTGTTCTTCGAAGCTGTTGAAGGCCTGCTCGAGCGCGAACAGGTAGGCCTCGAGGCTGATGTCGCCGCGCGACGCCAACCGCACCAAGAACAGGTCTCCGAGGTGCGCGTACGACTGGCTCGTGTAGTACTCGTACACCCGCGTCGCTCGGTAGGCCTCGCGCAGGGCCGCCTGAAACGTGGCGTCGGCGGTGAGAATGGCGTCGTTCTTCGAAATGCGCACGTTGGGGTCGTTGCGCGCCGCTTCGACGTTGATGGCGAGCTGCTCGGTCTGTGCCTGCTCGGCGATGAGCCGGGTCGACGCGTTTCGCAAGGCCACGACGGCGCCCACCTTCTGGCTGATGTCGAGCTGGGCCGCGTAGGCCTCGATGTCGATTTCTTTGAACCCCAGCACCATGGTCGCGACCTTCGCGTTCGAGTCGGCTTTCGCGTAGTCGCACTGGCGCTCGGTGACCCACTGCGCGGTTTTTGCGTTCAACGACGAAATTTCGTATTGCCGCTCGGCGATGAACGACTGCGCGGTGAGCGTGATGGCGGCCGAAATGGTGCTCGCGCCGCTGTAGGCCGACATGGCGACCGCGGCCGCCGGGCAGTCGGTGCCCCCCGCCGTACCGACAATGGCAATGCACTTCGACAGCGTGCCCATGGTGGCAATGCGGTTGACGTAGTTGTTCGCGGCGGTGATGGCCGCTTGCGAGAGCGCGATTTCGGCGTTCATCGCCGACACTTTGCCGGCGGCGGTGAATTGGTATTCGGCGGTGCCCTTCGCCAAGCCGCATTGCGTTTCGACCCGTTCTTGTTCGATCGCCACCGACTGCACCAGGTCGTCGTGCCGCGCGCGAACGCCCGAAAACGCGTTGACCGCTTTGTCGACGTCGGCCAAGGCGGCGTACAGCTGGCCGTTGCCCGCCAAGCCGCACGGGTTGCCGAGCAGCTTCGCCTTTTCGTTGAGGTACGCGTACTTCGGTATCGCCGGGTGCACTTGGCCGTCGGTGCCGGTGAAGGTGCCGCACATGTCGGCGAGCTGGTCTTCGTAGGTGTTGCGCACACTCACCAGTTGGCTCTGAAACGAGGCCGCGTCGGTGTCGAAGCTGCGGCTCGAGTTGATGGCCAGGTCTTCTTTCGCCGACGCCACGGCGAGCAGCGACTTGGCCGAAGCCAGCGTCTTGGTGAAGGCGTCGACGTCTTGAGGGTCAAGCGCGGGGAAAGGCACGTAGTCGGGCGCGAAGCCGAACACCGTCGGCTGGTCGGTGATGGCTTGGTAGTTCTCGCGCATCGCCAAGAAGGCCGACCGGTAGACCAGGGCCGCCGACTCGACTTCGCTCGCCAGCTGCGCGCGGTCTTCGGGTTTCACGACGCTGCCCAGTTCTAAAATGATGCGCGAGAGCACAATCGCCTCGAGGTAGGCGCTCGTGTACGCGCGTTGCACGACCGCACGGGCGAGGTCGGGTTTGTTGAACCCCTGGTACCTTTTGGCGATTTCGCTCCACGCGCGCGACTTTTGGCTCGACGCCCGAATGAGCCGGGCGAAGTAGGTGACCACCGTCGCGGCCGATGAAACCGTTGTTCGGCCCCAACAAGGCGATGCCTTTCACAGCAAGGCTCAGGCGTAGAACCGGTTGAGCGCTTGGTCGTAGTACTGCACCGACCGGCAGAGCGTAGAGCTCGAAGCCCGCGCCCCCTGACAGGCTGATGCCGTTGGTCTCGAACGCCGCCCGTCGAACGAGACGACCGACTGGCCCGCCAGGTCGAAGCGCGACGTACTTGCGGGTGTAGGAGTCGTCGCCCATCATCACCAGCAGCTCGGCGTTGAGCCATTCGAAACCTTCTTCGTGAATGACGGGCAGTGGGCAGGGTGGGGTCGCGCTCTTCTTCGTACGAGAAGTTCGTCACGAGGTAGTCGCGCAGCGCGGTCTGCGAGGCGGCGCTCAGCTGTGAAAACCGTTGCGTGTACAGCGCACCGGCGCAGCGTCGACCTGGCCCGTACGCGCTCAATGGCGTCGGGCTCATAGCAATAAGGCACCTGGTCAGAATTCGGCACGCAGATTTGCGGGCGAAGCCCACTGGCATTCCCTGGCGGCTGACGACGTCTTGTAGAAAACGCGTTCCGACACTTCGGTTCGCAATGGCAGCGCCACGGCTTGCGGGGTCGAGGCGGGTAAAAGTTCTTGCCCGCCCGCAAGTCGAAACTGGTCGGCGCTGCGGTAGTACTGCGAGGTGTCGGCGCATGACCGGCCACCGGGTCGAGCGCGACGGCGTACAACCTGTTGGCGACCACGCGTTGAGCGTGTCTTGCGCAGGTGCCGCGCGAGGCGATTTGGCCCCGCGGTCGTGCCCGCGACGAACCCCTGCTGGCACGGCAGGGCGGCGAGCGCCTGGTTGAAGGCACCGACGCTGAACCCAAGGTGAGCGGACACCTGGCTGCTGTTCGGGCAGGCCACTCGAATGGGCGTGGCCAGGCCGTCGTCGTGGGGGCCGCCGTCGAACAGGCCCGTGTCTTCGCAAAAGAAGTGCACTTTCACTGGGTCGGCGGGGCCGATGGGGTCGGAGGCCCCGACGTCTGTTGCACGCCCGTCACCAAGGTGGCCGCGAGCGCGTCGAGCGCGGGGCCGGTGGTCGGCAGCGTCGTCGAGCCGGTCGCGAGTTTGAGCACGCCGGCGCTGCACGAAACGCCCAACACGTCGCCTGGCGCGGGGCGTTCGTCGGCCACCGTGCCGGGGGTGAACGTCGGCGTCGAGGTCGGCCGCGGCCCGCCTGAGCGTCATGAAGCCGTACGCCGAAAAGCCACTCGTGTCGGTGCCGTCGAGAAAGGAGGGGCCTTCTTGAACAACACGATGAATTCTTCAGAATTGACGAGCACGCCGTCGAGCAGCTCGAGGTGGCGCTTGCGGGTGCGGGCGTCGGGTATCGGGTTGGCGCCCGCGGCGCCGTGGTTGACCGCTGCTTTCGCCGCGCCCCCGGGCAGCAGGTCGTCACGGCACTCGTAGCGGTAGCGCAGGCCCGTGCTCGAATCGACGTCGGTGCCGGCGGTGAAGCCGGGCACGAGCCACGGCGTTCTGGTCAACGAGAACGTCGAAGCGCCGGCCGCGTTTTTCGGCGCGCGCGCGCAGCCGGTGTCGGCCGCCGACGTCACGTAGCGGCCACCGACCAACAGCGTCGCGTCGAACAGGTCGACCCCGCACATCACCTGGCCGCCTTTGGTCTCGCACGCGGTCGGCGGCGTCGACAGGTGCAGGGCGACGCCGGGCTCTCCGGGCTCGTGCAGCGAGACCCCCGTCACGATTCGGCCTTTGAGCGTCTGGCCGTCGCTCTGCGAAGGGTCGGTCTGCAAGTTGACGGTGATGGGCAGCTCGGCCACGCCGGTGGGTATGGGGTACTGGGTGAGCGAGCTCGAATAGAGCGAATGGCCCTGCGGGTTGTCGTACAGGTAACAAGCGGTGTTCGGGTCGGGGCACAACAGCCGCACCGAGGGCCACCGCCACGTTTCTTGCGTCGTCGCCGTCGTCACCGCTTTGAATTCGTCGAGCGACATGACGCCGGCGCGAAACGCCGCCCAGCGTTGAATGAAGGCGTTGCCCACGTTTTGCAACGCGGCGGTGTTGCTCTTGTTTTTCACCCACGTGTCGAGCCCCGTGTCGGGGAAATACGAGAAGTAGGCCATGGTGCCTTGCCACTGCCCGTCGGGTTGCGACTGGTACGACAGGCTCACGCGCTGCCGCCCAAGCTCGAGGTTCGCCACTTCGATGCGGCCGTCCCACCGGGGAGGTTCTCATTGGCCGCGTTGCCGAAGACGATGGTGGTGCTCGCCGCCATGGCCGTCGAGTTCGACGGTCAACGATTGGGCCGGCGCGGGTGGGGCCGGGCTCTGCGCCATGGCGAGCCACGAAAGCGGGTTGGTCGTGACCAGCGTGGTGCGGCCATTCGGCGTGTTCGACCTTCGCGTTGCTGCGCCGTGTCGCGTGGTTGGTGATGGTGACGAGGTCGCGTTGCTGAACGACAACGAGGTCGCGCTCAAGGTGGTGCCGTTGACCGGGTTTGGCCGCCGCCCGGGGGCGTCGTGTCGACGTCGCGGCAGAACCCGCGCTGGCCGTCGCTCGTGAAGCACGCGGTGCCCGCGGGGCAGCTGCTCGCGTTCGTCGAACACGTCGTTCGGCAGACGCGGCGCTCGCACGCCTGGCCCGCTTCGCAGTCTCCGTCGACCACGCAATTCGAAGCACAGCCCGCCCAGGCACGCCTGAAAGTCAAGGGCAGTCGAGGTTGGTGGTGCAGGTCGGCGGCCGGGCCCCCGGCGCCACGCAAGAACCCGCCGTACAGACCCGGTCGCCCAGGCAACCGTCGAGCAAGCCGTCGACCGAGCAGGTGGCCACCCCTGCGTCGGCGAGCGTCACGTCTTCGGTGCACGGCGAGACGCACCGCGCGTTCACCGGCGGGCAGCCGGCAGACCCGGGGGTGCACGCGACGCAGACGTTCGCGCGGCAGGCCGCGGCGCCCCCGTCTCGCCCGGTTGCAGGCAACCGCCAGGAACACAAGCACAGCCCGGCTCGCCCTCGGTGCACGCCTTGGGCACGCCCCCGCACCCCGAAAGCGTGACCGTGGCCATGCCTAGGCCGAACATGAGGCACCACGCGCCGTGACGAAACGCATGCACAGGCTCCTGGTCGCCATGCCGAAAAGGCGAGCCGACGGTGCCGTGCAACGCTCGTGCCCTCGGTTGGCACGGCGCAACCAATTGAAGCGACTTCGAAAATCGCCAGGTGGGCGGTGCAACACCCCGGGGTGTTGCAGGGGTGTGGCGGTGCTTGTTGCGGCCGCCGTGGGGCTACTGCTCTGGGGCGTGCAATTCGCCGGTCGGTGCGTCGTGTGCGCTGGCGGGTGACGTGGCCGAGGTCGACGAAATCGGCACCATGGCCGAGGCCGAAGGGCTCTGGCGCATCACTTCATTCACGAGCTCGGCGAGCACGGTTCGAGCGCTGCCGAAGTCGAGCCAGTCGGCGCGGCCCAGGTGTTGGAGCTGCGCCTTGGCCGTCGACGTCGAGCTCCGTCGGGCGGGGTCTCGCTCGAGCAGGCCCATGACGAACGCGTCGAGCTCGGGCGACACGTCGGGCCGCTTGGTCGACGGCTTCGCAATGGTCGACTCGAGCGCGATCTTCATGGCCGCGGCCTCGTTGCTCGCCTGAAACAAGCGCTGCCCGGTGATGGTCTCGAAGACGGTCGCGCCCAGCGAGAACAGGTCGGCCCGGCCGTCGTACGCCTCGCCCCGAATTTGCTCGGGCGAAAAGTAGCCGAGCTTGCCGCGCAGGGCGCCGGTGCGGGTATTGCCTTCTGCGCCGACCGCGCGGGCAATGCCGAAGTCGGCCAGCTTCACTTCTCCGACGCGGCTGAGCAGCACGTTGGGTGGGTTGAGGTCGCGGTGCACGAGGTGCATCGGCGCTCCATTGGCGTCGCGCAGCTGCTGTATGTAGTCGAGCGCCTCGACGAGGCTCGACGCCACCCACACCACGACCGGCATGGGCAACGGCCGCTGGCGTTCTCGCGACCAGGCCACGAGCCGCCCCAGCGAAATGCCGTCGACGAACTCCATGGCCAGAAAGTACGACTGGCCGTCGGCCCCGAAGTCGAGCACCTGAACGATGTTGGGGTGCGCCAGGCGGGCGCCGAGTTCGGCTTCGCGCCGAAACATGGCCACCGAGTCGGGCAGCTCGGCGTACGCCGGCAAAATGCGCTTGAGCGCGACCTGGCGTTCGAAGCCGCCCTCCGGGCTGTAGGTCGCTTTGAAGACCTCGGCCATGCCGCCCAGGCCCAAGCGTTCACCGAGCACGTATTTGCCGAGCAGGTCGCGCTGGCGGGCTTCGGCGAGCAACGACCGAATTCGGCCGACCAGCGAAATCGACAGGGCCGCCACGGCCGAGAGCCCGACGAACGAAAAGAAAATGGTGGGTGGCGGCAACCCGCACCGCACCAACACCATGACCATGCTGAGCAGCGTGACGCCCGAGGTGGCGGCGATGGCGGGCCGCGACAAGGTCAAGGTCGAAGTCGACAGCAGCGCCATCATCAACGCCACGCACACCGGAGGGATGACTTGCGCCCCGCGGGGCGTGCCCGCTTGAAACCACTCGATGCAGGCCACGAGCGGCACGTCGACCAGCGCGAGCCAATAAATCGACACGGTGACGCCGCGGCGCAGCACCACCACCAGCAAGAAGTTGAGCAGCGACGTGCAGAAGTAGACCGCGCTGCCGTACACGGTCGGCATGGGGTCGAAGTCGGCCGTGACCGTGCGGTCGATGAAGAAGCTCGGCAGCACGCTCAAAATGCCCGTGCCGAGCCGAATGAACGACAGAATGCGCGTCGTGCGTTGCCGCTCGTGCCGAATGACCCGGTCGAGGTTATTGCGAACCGCCGAATTCACTTCTCCAGGTCGGGTGCCTTCTGAGGTGCCGGTGCCGCTGGCACCTTGCGAAAGGCTCGTTCGCGACGCCATGTCGGCGCCACTGTACCCGCGGTTCTACGGCAACGCTCGAACTCGCTGTAACAGCTCGACTTCTTGACGCGAAGCCGCGCTGGCCAACTTCTTGGCGACGCGGCGCTCTTCGTCGGGCCCGCAGACCGGCTGGTAGTCGCACCACGCACATTCGTCTTTTTGCGGAGCGGCGGGGAAAAAGCCCTTCTCGAAAGCCTGCGTCAACGCGTGGGCCACGTCTTTGACGGCGTCGCGGGTGCGCTGGTTGAGCGGGGTGTGCACGCTCTGAAAGCCCCCGACTTGGGTGCAGTAATAGAGCCGGCTCGAATCAATGGTCGTGCCGGGCAGCAGCTTTTCGAGCACGAGCGCATAGAGGGCGGGCTGCAATTGTTTGCCGCCGCCCACCACGTTGCCGCTTTGGGCTTTGGCTTTGCCGGTCTTGTAGTCGGTGGCCCGCACCGAACCGTGGGTGCTCCGCTCGACCAAGTCGATGGAACCGCGGAGCGTCAGCCCTTGGTCAATGGTCACGGGCTCTCGTTGGCTCGAGGGGTCTTGTTGCTCGCGCAACGGCAGGCCGAAGCTCATTTCGAACCGTTCGGGTCGCCAGGCTCGGTCGTCGGCCATGCGGCGCAGCCATTCGCGCATGTCGGCCCGCGCGGTTTCGACGCCGTCGCGCCACACCCGCTCAATCGCCGGGGCATACGTGTCGTAAAAGGTGTCGGCCACCCGCTCGAGCACCTCGTCGAGGCGGGTGAACAGGGCCGGCAAGGTCTCGGGCGTCACCTCGACGCCCTCGTCGCGCAACGCCGAGAGCAACCGGTAGTGCACTTCGTGGGTGAGCGAGCCGCGCTCGAGAGGGCCCAGGGCTTCAATGGCCTCGGGCATGCGTGTCGGTTGCAGCCGGTGCACCGCCGACAAAATGAAGCGGTACGGGCAAGCCGCGTACTTTTCGAGCGCGGTCGGAGCGAACGCGCGGGCGTGGGGCGCGTGTTTCACCAACGCTTGGGCCTCGAGCGGGCCGTTCAGCACCAGGCCGTCGCCCTTGGTCCACCGGGGTTGCGACCAGCGCATGTAGCGGGTGCGCAGGGCCCGCGCGAGCGTCGGGTTGAGCTGCATCAAATAATGCGCCCGGCCTTCGCGCGCTTCGCGACCGCGCAGCACGCCGTCGAGCACCGCCAAGTCGTATTCGGTCTCGTCGATGGCGCGAGCCGGTTCGGCGGGGGCGGGCCAGGCCAAGCGCGCGCCTCCCGCCGCTTCGGCCAGGCGTTGTGCCGCCTCGAAGCTCGGCAGCCGGCCGTGCACCGCTTGCAGCACCTCGAGCACGTAGAATGACGGCACCCGCGGCCGGGCGTGTTCGGCTTCGATGCGCGGCCAGCTCAGCACCACCGCGCGCGTCGCGGCTCCGACGGCCAAGCTCAAGGCCAACCGCTCGGCGGCGACGCGGTGGTGGTTCGTCTCGAGGGGCACGTTCAGGGCCAGGCGCGCCGCGTCGGGCAACAGCGGGTCTTCTCTGACCTTTTGAGGAAACAGGCGCTCGGCCAGCCCTGGCACGAACACCACGTCGAATTCGAGCCCTCGCGCCGCGTCGACCGGCGCCACGAAGACCTTGCCCGAAGGCTGCCCGGTGGGTCGGTCGGTCAGCTCCATCAACCGGGGGGTCAAGGT
>JBGAIY010000093.1:0-22336 GCA_044225205.1 Myxococcaceae bacterium
CCGAGCAAGAAGAAGAAGAGCCGGCTCCGCCGCCGAAAGCGGCTTCACGGCCCCCGGCGAAAGCGGCGGCTCCGTCACGGGCTCCGACTCAGAAAGCGGCGCCCGCGGCGAACCCGGCCAAGAAGCCGGCGCCGGCACCGGCGAAGCGGGCTGCGCCTCCTCCCCAAGAAGACGACGAGGGCAGCGGCGGCGGCGACGAGGCCGCCCCCAAGAGCTTCGGCGCGATGTTCGTCGCCGTGCCCAAGGGCATCGCCTACTACTTGGTGAACGTGCCGAAGATGTTGTTCAACCCGCTGGGCACGGTGCGTTCGGCGATTGACGAAATGCCCGCCGAGCCCATGGGCCGCATCGAGCTCATTGGGTACGCGTTGCCGGCGCTGCTCGCGAGCGGCTTGCTGGGCAGCATCGCCGGTGGGTTGGCGTTGCTCATTGGCCCGGGCCACATTTTCAGCCTCATGTCGTTCATACCGATTGTGCCCGCCATCAGCGCGGTCATCGGTGCCATCATCACCGGGTTCGTGTTTCACCCCGTGCTGAAGTGGATCGTCAATTTTCTCAAGGGCGAATCGAACGAGCGTTCACGAACGAACTACTTCTTGCAGACCATGACCTTGTCGGTCGTGCTCGCGGTGCCCAACGCGTTGGGCGTGATTTTGGGTTCGCTGCCCATACCGTTCATCAACCTGCTGGGGCCGTTGCTGATGACGGTGGCCTCGCTCGTGTCGATTTACGTGACGTACCAGTGGTTCGTCGCGTTCAACGTCGTGAAGTGGTTTCGCACGGTGATTTTGGTGTTGGGCGCGCTGTCGGTGCTCGGAGCCGCTTTCGGTTTCGTGATGGGCGTGATCAACACCATTCGCGGGTTCGGTTCGCACACGACGAGCGCCGAAGTCACCACCGCGGGTGACGCCGAAGAGGCCGTCGCCAAGGCGCAAGCCGAAGCCGAAAAAATGCAAGCCGAGGCCATGAAGGCCGGTGGTGCCGAAGCGGCCGAAGCGGTGAAGAAGGCGCAAGAGCAGGCGGCCGAAGCCATCAAGAAGGCGCAGGCGGCCGGTGCGGCTGGTGGAGCCGAAGCGGCCGAGGCGATCAAAAAGGCGCAAGCCGAAGCGTTGAAGGCCCAGAAGAAGGCCCAAGCGGCCGCCGACGAAGCCGAGAAGGCCGCTGAAGCCGAAGCCGCCAAGCCAGGCAATGCAGGCAAGGCGCCCGACGCACCTGAGCCGGCCAACGACGAGCCGAAGGCGGCCGAACCTGTCGCGGCGAAGGCGACCAAGGCTGGCAGCTACGGCGACTACGCCCGCAAGCGCGACCTGGTCGAAAAAGCGTTGGCGAACGACCCGACCGTGCTCGACGCGAGCCACGACTTGCAAGAGCTGTACGGCGACTACCTCAAAGACGCGTCTGAAATTGACAAGAAGTGGCAGAAAGAAATCGCCAAGAACAGCAACAAGGCTCGGCTCTACGAGCACTTGCGCGACGCCGAGCTCTACAAGAAGACCGGCTCGCAAATTGACGACTTGGCGAAGAAGCTGAAGCTGCGCTGAACATGGCAGTGGCTGGCCCCGTCATCGCCGAGACGTTTTCGACTCGACTGGTCGAAGCGCGGGCGATGACGGCGCGGGTGCGGCACTTGGTGTTCGAGCGGGTCGACGGGCAGCCGTTCGACTTCGCCGCCGGGCAGTGGGTGAGCGCGATTTTGCCCATTGACGACGAGAAGGGGCGGCCGCTGCGGCGGTCGTATTCGCTCGCGTCGGTGCCCAAAGGCACGCCGCGGTTCGAACTGGTGGTGACGCTCGTCGACGAAGGCCGTGGTTCGGCCTTCTTGCACGGCGCACCGGTGGGCACCGAGCTCGCCATGAAGGGGCCCCAAGGTGTTTTCACCCGGCCGCTCGAGCACGCCGCGCCGGCGTTGATGGTGGCGACCGGCACCGGCATTGCGCCATTTCGCGGCATGGTGCACGACGCGCTCGACCACGGGCGCCGCGAGCCGTTGTGGGTGCTCTTCGGCGTGCGCGGCCCGAACGACGAATTGTTCGCCGACGAATTTCGCGCGCTCGCCCACAAGTGGCCCGACGTCGTGCGTTTCGAGGTGACGTATTCGCGGCCTCCCGTGGGGTGGCTGGGCCGCACCGGGTACGTGCAAGAGCACACGCGCGCGTTGTGGGCCGAGCTGCAGGCCCGAGCTTCGAATTCAGGCACCGAGGCGCACGCGTGGGTGTGCGGCGTGAAGAAAATGCTGACCGACGTTCGCCACGTGCTGCGAGACGAGTTGGGGCTCGTGCGGCAACGGGTGCACCTCGAGAGCTACGACTGACGAACTGACCGAAAGACGCCCGATGCCTTCGAAACAACCCACGTGGCCCGCGACCGGGTCACGGTCGGCCTGGCTCACCTGCACCGCCGACTGGGCGCTGTTGCTTTCGCCCGACAGCGAAGACCGGTGGTACGCGCACTTCGTGCTCCAGGCCTACGCCGAGGCGGGTCGCGCAAAAGCCGTCGACGCCTTGGTCAAGCGGCTGTTGCCCCCGCGTTCGCGCCAGGCCCGCGACTTGGTGCACGTGGCGATGAACGCCCGGGCCATTGCCCAGGCGTACCTCGTGCTGGGAAACGAGGCGAAAGCACGGGCGCACCTGGAGCCGCTCAACGCCTTGGCCGCGAAGCAGAAAAAGAAGAGCGACGCCGAGTACCTTCGCGGGGAGGTGAGCAAATTCTGCCGCGAAAACGGGTTGATGACGGCCGACGAAATGGCGGCGCTCGAGCCCCGCGAGCGGGTGATGAGCGAGTACACGTTGGCCAACCGCGCGGCGCGGCGGGGTGACCGCGCGCAGGCCCGGCGTCACGCCGTGGCGGCGCAGGTGGCCCGAGCTGCGGGTTGGGTCGACGCGGTGTTCGAGCTGTTGGTGAGGCTCGGCGCGAAGCGCGAGGCGCTGGCGCTGTACCGAAAGGCGAGCGCGACCGAGCGCCGGAGCCTCGACCCGAAGGCGATGGTGGCGGTGGGCTTGCGCCGTCAAGCGGTCGCTGCCCAAAAAGCCGAAGTCGAAGCGGCGTTCAGCGAGTTCGTGCCGACCGAATGGAACTTGCATTCGGTGATGAGCGACCTCAAACGCGCGGTCGACGAATTGAGAGCGCTCAAACGCGACGATTTGGCGAAGGTGGCCCTCGACGTGGCGCTCGACCGAATGGCCACCGGCCAGTTCGATTCACGCGGGTTCGCGTCGGCGGGGGCGTACATCACCCTGGCCGAAATGGTCTTTGCCCAGCGGGGCTGGGCCGCGGCCGAACCTTGGCTGACCCGCGCGCTCGGCGTGTGCGGCCCACGCGACCGCCCCATCACGGTGCCCGCCATGGTCGAAGCGGCGACCGCCATGAACCAGTACGACCGCGCGCTCGAATGGGCCGCCGCCGCGCCGCGCAAGACCCAGTTCAAGCTGCGGGCCAAGGTGTTGTACCGCGCCGGGCGCTGGCGCGAGCTGCGGCAAACCCTCGCCACGCTCAAGCGGTCGCAAGCCGCCGAGGCCGCTCAATTGGCCTGGGCCCTGACCCCCGAAGTGACCTGATCAGCCCGCCAATTCAGGCCTTTCTGCTTTAGTGGACGTGCTGTTGTGAATAGACGTTTCGTCCGTTATATTAGACGGCACGCATGGGTACCACGACTTCGACGACGTTTTCACGCAGAGCAGACCCGTGGCGCGACTTGTCGGTCATTGACGCGCGGGCGCCTCGGTTCAACCAAACGGTGGTGGCGGTGGGGTCGCTGGTCGCGGTGTTGACCGCGCCTGGCCCATTCTGGTCGCTGCTCGGCGCGCAGCTGGCGGTGAGTGTGCTGTTCGGCCGTCAGTACTGCCTGCCGTGCGTGTTTTATTTTCAGGCAGTAGCCGCGACCGGCGAAGGGCGTGTCGAAGACTTTCAGGCGCCGCGGTTCACCATTGGAGCTGATCTTCTTGTCGGCGGCGGGGTTGGCGTACGCGCTCGGCTTCGCCACGGTGGGGGTGGTGTTGGGGTCGGTGGTCGCGGGTCTGGCGAGCTTGGCGGCGGTGTCGGGGTTGTGCGTCGGCTGTGAGTTGTATGCCTTGGTCGCGAAGCTCCGCGGCATTCGCGGGGGCCGAATCGACCGAATCGACTTGGAGGCGCTGGGCGTCTCGTCGTCTTCGAGCGACGTGGTGGTGTTGTTCACCCACCCGCTGTGCGCCGACTGCCAAGAGGTTGGCCCGGCGTTGTCGGCGCAAGGCAAGTCGGTCGTGAACGTCGACGTGTCGAAGCGCCGTGACCTGGCCAAGAAATACGGAGTGTCGCTCGTGCCGCTGGCGTTCGCGGTGAGGGCCGACGGCGTGGTTCGAGGGGCCTTGTCGCTACCGTGACGCTGAACTCGGCTCGCTCCCGAGGGGCGGCGTGTACGGCCACCCTGAAAACCCCGGTTGCCCCAAGTGTTTGCGGGCGATGGCGTTCGCGCAAATGTTCGCGCTCTCCATGATGGTGAGGAGCCCGGAGCCGGGGTGGGTACCGCCTCCGACCCAGTAGAGCCCGTCGACGTGCGGCGATTCGACCCGAGGCCGCAACGGCCCCAACTGCAGCCAAGTGTGCGAGAGGTTGAACACCGCCCCGCGAAAGACGTGAAAGTCGTCACGCCACGTTTCGGCGGTGAAGGCGCGCTTCACGGTGATGTGCTTCGCCACGTCTCGGAGGCCCACCTTCTCGAGCCAGCGCGGCACCTTGGCCGTCAGCTCGGCTTCGGTCTGCGCCCAATTCACGGGCCGGCCCGTGTTGGGCGTGGGCACCAGCACATACATGACCGAATGGCCGGGCGGCGCGCCGGCGGGGTCGGTCGGGGTGGGGTTGAGGGCGTAGAAAGGCGGGTCGTCGGTGTCGACGGCCTCGTCGTTGAGCGCGGCCGAATCGGTGCGGCGGGCGGCGTTCGAGAGGTAAATCAAATGGTGGGGCAGGTCGCGGTAAACGGTGTCGAGGCCCAGGTAGAGCATGAACGTGCTGCAGCTGTACTGAGCGTTCTGCAGTGACGAGTCGCTGAGCCGGGTCGTTTCACGCCACTGCGGGTCGACGAGGCGCTGCGCGGCGTAGGGCAGGTCGGCGTTGACGACCACCACGTCGGCCGAGAGCACTTCGCCCGATTCGAGCCGCACTCCGCGCGCCACCCCGTTTTCGATGACGACGTTCGCGACCGGGCTCGACATTTTGAACACCGCGCCCAAGTCTTGGGCGCACCGCATGAGCCCCTGCGCGAGCGCCCGAAACCCGCCCATGACGTGCCACACCCCGAACGCGAGCTCGAGGTACGGTATGACGCTGAACACCGACGAGCAGGTCGTGGGGTGAAGGCCCAGGGAGTTCGAAGGGTAACTGAACGCGTACGACAGCCGGTCGTCGTGAAAGAATTCGTCGAGGTGGCCGTACAGGGTTTGCCAGGGCTTGAACTTGAGCGTCGGCCACAACCGAAACGGCGAGTAGTAGCCGAGCGAGTCGGCCGGGTGGCTGATGAATTTTTCGTACGCGATTCGGTACTTTTCTTCAGACACCTTGAGCCAGCGGTCGAAGTGTGGCCCGAGCGCGGGGTTGAGCCGAACGACTTCGGCGCGCATTCGGGTGGGGTCGCCCGACGTGTCGAGGTGAGAACCCTCCCAGAAGTGAATGCGGGTGTTCGGCTCGAGCCGAACGAGTTCGACGTAGTCTTCGATGCGCTTGCCGGCACGCCGAAATACCCGCTCGAGCACTTGCGGCAACTGCAAAATGCTGGGCCCGGTGTCGACCGTGTACGACTGACCGCCGGCCGAGCGCATGGTGAGCCCCCGCATTCGGCCTCCGGGCAGCGCTTCTTTTTCGACGACGGTCACGTCAAGGCCGAGACCGGCGAGGTTGACGGCGGCACAGAGGCCTCCGGGGCCCGCGCCAACGACGAGTGCACGCATGGGTGGTGGGTTAGCGCCCAATTCACCGGCACGCACGACGAATTGCGTGTTCGACCCAGGTTCGGGGTCGTCTTTGCTGCTCGGCCGCCATGAGGTGTGGCACAACGTGGGCATGCACACTGTGCTGCTGGCAGGCTCGTCGCACCCGGCGCTGGCGAAGGCCCTGGCCGCCGAATTGGCGCTCCCGTTGGGGGCGTGCAGCGTCGTGAAGTTTCCCGACGGGGAGTGCGATGTCGACGTCATTGAAGACGTGCGGGGCGCCGACGTGTTCGTGCTGCAGTCGCTGCACGCGCCGGTCGGTGAGCATCTGCTCGAATTGGCGCTGTTGACCGACGCCTGCCACCGCGCCGGGGCGGCTCGGGTGACGGCGGTGGTGCCGTACTTGGGCTACGCGCGGCAAGACCGGCGCGAGTCGAGCACCGAACCGTTGGGCGCGCGGGTCATGGCCGAATTGTTGGCGGCGGCGCGGGTCGAGCGTCTGGTGTGCCTCGACTTGCACTCACGGGCGGTCGAAGGCTGCTTCTTGCAGCCGGTCGAACACGCGAGCGTGATACCGGGCCTGGTCGACGCGCTCAAATCGAAGTTGCCGGCGAACGCGGTGGTGGTGTCTCCCGACCTGGGCGCGGTGAAACGTGCCGAGCTGTTTGCGAGACCGTTGGGGCTGCCGGTCGCGGTCGTACACAAGCAGCGCTTGTCGGGAGCCGAAGTGCAGGCCCAAGGCGTCGTGGGCGACGTCGGGGGGCGACACGCCATCGTCGTCGACGACATGATCAGCACCGGCGGCACGTTGGTCGCCGCGGTGAATGCCGTCATCGCGGCCGGGGCGCAGAAGTCGGTCACCGTCGTCGCGTCGCACGGGCTGTTCGTCGGCCCGGCGAACGAGCGGTTGGGGGCGTTGCCGCTGGCGCGGGTGATGGTGTCTGACAGCGTGCCGCCACCGGCGACGCCTCTGTCGTTCACGGTCGAGCGGGTGGGGTGCGCCCCCATGTTGGCCGCCGTCATTCGGCGGTTGATCAGCGACCACGCAGCGGCATCTCGGTGAGGTGGGGGCCCCTGTGTTGACCGTGTTGATGCTCTGCACGCTCGGGGCGCCCGGTGACGTGTGGTACGCGAAAGCCGACGCGGTGTGGTCGGCCCTGCCCACGAACCCACCCTCGACGCACGACTCGTTGACCGAAGGCGACCTGCTCGTCGAACTGGGCCCCGAAGACGTTAGCCACGCCGTGCTGCCAAAAGACCGCTGTGGCCCACTGGCGACGCTGGTGCCC
Source organism: Myxococcaceae bacterium (assembly GCA_044225205.1). Taxonomy (GTDB): domain Bacteria; phylum Myxococcota; class Myxococcia; order Myxococcales; family Myxococcaceae; genus JAEUJT01. Next base: position 7,184 of record JBGAIY010000093.1, read on the forward strand.
GACGAGTACCTCCGGGTGCGGTGGGCGAGCGAACCCAGTCACCGCAGTCGCGTCGGGTACGTCTCGAAAGCCGCCGTCGGTCGCCGGGCGCCTCGAACGGGCTCCCGCGTTTTGGCGCTCGAGGCGATGGTCGTCGCCCGCCTCGGGTTCTTGCGCACTCACGTCTTCCCGTTCGACGACTACCGGCTGGCCGCGGCGCATTGGCAGCGAGAACTCCAAGCGCTCGACGCGGGTGCACCGGGGCACGCGCTCGCACGAGAACAGTTCGGGTTGAACGCCGACGTGCTGGCCCGTTGGAGTGACGGCGGCGTGCCGCAAGCAGACCTGCGGGGTTTCGACGGGCGGCATGTGCTGGTGGAGGCGGTGCTTGACGTGCGCGACGCGGTGGCTGAGCTGCGGCGCCTCCACGCGGCGTCGGCCGCGCGGCTCGACCGAGAGCTCCACACGGTGTGCGATGGGCTGCGCACCAGTGTGCGTGAGCCCGAACTGCTCGACCCTGCCTGTTCGAACTGACCGCTTCTTCGCCGAAGAGTAAGACGTGCCCATGGCGACTGAATCGGTAGCGGTGGTGGCAGAGCGCGCACGTTCGTACTTTCGCAGCGGGCGCTCGAAGCCGTACGCGGCGCGGGTCGAGCACTTGCGCGCGCTCGAGGCGGCGGTGCGCTCGCACGAAAAGCAGTTCTTCGACGCGATGATGACCGACTTGGGCAAGCCGCCCCAAGAGGCCTACCCCGCCGAAATCGGCATCGTGTACCGAGACATTCGTTTGAGCCTCAAGCACCTCAAGTCATGGGTGCGCCCGGCCCGTCAGCCGTTTCCACTCGTGTTTCAGCCGGCGTCGGCCTTCGTGCAGTCAGAGCCGCTGGGCACCGCGCTCATCATCGCTCCGTGGAACTACCCGCTGCAGCTGGCGCTCTCGCCGTTGGTCGGAGCGATTGCCGCCGGGTGCACCGCGGTGGTCAAGCCGAGCGAGGTGTCGGCCGCGACGGCCCAAGCCATTGACTCGTGCCTGCGTTCGGCGTTCGGCGAAGGCGGGCTCGTGAGCGTGGTGCAGGGTGGGCCCGAGGTGTCGACCGCGTTGCTCGCCGAACGGTGGGACACCATCTTTTTCACCGGCTCGACGAAGGTGGGCCAAATCGTCATGGAGGCCGCCGCGAAGCACCTGACGCCGGTCGTGCTCGAATTGGGCGGCAAGTCGCCCTGCATCGTCGACGAAGACACCGACCTCGTGACGACGGCTCGGCGCATCGCGTGGGGCAAGTGCTACAACGCGGGTCAAACCTGTCTGGCGCCCGACTACGTGCTCGTGCACCAGAAGGTGAAGCAACGGCTGCTCGACGAATTGGCCAACGCCGTGCGCGACTTTTTCGGGCCCGACCCGGCCACCAGCAAAGACTACGGTCGCATCATCAATGGGCGGCACTTCGCTCGGCTGCAGACGCTCATGAACGGCGGGCGGGTGGTGACCGGCGGGCAAATGAACGAAGCGACGCGCTACTTCGCCCCGACCGTGCTGACCGACGTGCAACTGAACCACCCGTTGATGCAAGAAGAAATTTTCGGGCCCTTGTTGCCGGTCATCGACGTGCCCGACATCGACGCGGCGATTCGCTTCGCGGCCGAGCGTGAACGCCCATTGGCGCTGTACGTCTTTTCTCGCAACTCGGCGACGGTCGACCGCGTGCTGAACGGGGTGTTGAGCGGTGGCGCGGTGGTGAACGACACCATCATTCACTTCGTGGGCGACGACCTGCCGTTCGGCGGCGTCGGCCACAGTGGCATGGGCGCGTACCATGGGCGCCACAGCTTCGACGCGTTCTCGCACCGGCGGTCGGTCGTCTCGAAGCCGTTTCTGCTCGACCTCAAGGTGCGCTACCCGCCCTACAAGGCCCCCATGTCGCTCTTTCGTTGGTTGATCAGCTGAGTTTCTCGCTCGCACAGAAAGCGCGAAGGCTTCAGCGTGAAAAATGCACGTCGCCCGCCCCGAGTACGACATCACCGCGAAGGGCTCGACCACCAAGAAAGAAGTCTTCTTGGCGCGGCGAGCTGTACTTGAAGACCACCGAAAAGGGCTCGGAGACGTCGAAGTGGTTCAAGGCCGGGCCGGCTCCGGTGTTCATGGCGAACAGGCCGTAAGAAGCGGTTCGGTCACGAGCGCTTCGAACAGCGCTCGCGATTCGTAGCGAAGGCTACGGGTTCGTTGGCCGCGAGCCCAAACGAAGGAAAAGCAAAGTCGGCCATCGCTACCGCGCTTGGGCGCCAACGACCGTGGGTTCGACTTCAACCCAGCGCCCAGGCGGCAGCTCGGCCGGCAAGGCGAACGCGCCGATGCGCTGTCGGTGCAGCCGTTCGACATGGTTGCCCACGGCGGCCAGCATGCGCTTGACCTGGTGGTAGCGCCCCTCGTCGAGCGTGAGCAACACGGCTCGGGGCCCCAGCCGTTGGGTCTCGGCGCGGGCGGCCACCGGGTCGTCGCGCAGCACGACGCCCGCGTTCAGGCGCTCGAGCTGTTGGTCGGTGACTTCGTCGGCGGTGTGCACTTCGTACACTTTGGGCACGTGCCGTTTCGGTGAACTGAGTGCGTGCACGAACGCGCCGTCGTCGCTGAGCAGCAACAGGCCAGTGGTGTCGGCGTCGAGCCGGCCCACGCACTGAATGCCGCGCGCGACCATGTGGGGCGGCAACAGTGTGAACACACTCGGGTGGTGGGTCGGCTGGTGCGAACACTCGAACGCCGCCGGTTTGTGGAGCGCCAGGTAGAGGTGCTCCCGGTACGGCCACGCCACGCCGTCGACCGTCAGCACCAAGTCGCGCACGGGCACTTCTTCGTCGGGGTTTGAGTGAACGGCGCCGGCGATGCTCAGGCGGCCGCTCTCGATGAGCGCGCGACAGGCCTTGCGTGAACCGAAGCCCTGACTGTGAAGCGCTCGTTCGAGCAGCATGGGTCGTTCGGAGCCTTACTCCAAAGTGCGGCGGTGCGACCCACCGAATTCACAAACCAGATAGGGTGTGCGACCCGCGATGATGACCGGCCGCCTCTTGGTGTTGTCGTTGGTGTTCGTGGCTCCGGTGGCCGCGGCGCCCTTGCGCCCGGTGCAACTCGCCTATGAGCGCGGCGAAGCGGTGGGCTGCCCCGATGCCGCCAGCGTCAAGAGTGCGGTGGTCGAGCGGTTGGGGTTCGACCCGTTCGACGACCACGCTCCCGCGCGACTGTCGGTCGAAGTGGTCGCGCTGGCGAGCGGGTACGAAGCGCGGGTCACGTTGGTTGACGAGTCGGGCTCGGCGCGGCGGCGCGTGTTGACCGGTGGTCGCCCCGACTGCGGAGACTTGGCCACCACGCTGCCGTTCGCGCTCAGCGTCGCCATTGAGGCATTTGCTGCCGTGCCGCCGCCAGCTCGGCTCGGGCCGACGGCCGAACCTCGGGTTGGCCCCCCCTCGGTGCCTCCGCCGCCAATGCCCGACCCGGTCGTGCCGTGGCGCGCCTGGGGCACTGGCGGCGCCTTCGCGGCGTTCGGCGCGGCGCCGACGGTTGCGCCCGGGGTGGGGGTGGGTTTGGGCCTCACCCATGGTGCTTTTGCGTTGTCGCTCGAAGGCATTGGGGTGTTGCCCGCGAGCCTCGCGGTCGAAACGGGCCGAATCGAGGTGTCGTCGTTGGCCTTGCGGGGGGTGCCGTGCTTTCGGTGGCGAGGCCTTCGGGGGTGCGGTGTCGTCGGCTTCGGGGTGCTCTGGAGCCGCGCGGTCGACCTGGCCGCGGCCACCTCGGCACAGACCCCGCTCGTGTCATTGGGTGGGCGGCTCGCTTGGCAGTGGGCGGTGTTGCCCTGGCTGGGCCTGGTCGTCTTCGGTGAGGTCTTGGGCGCGCTCGCGCGCACCGGGTTGAACGTCGGCCCGACCGAAGTCTGGGTCACGCCTCCCGTGGCCGCCAACGTGGGTTTGGCCTTCGAAGTCGGCCCGGGAGTTCGACCCGAGCCATGACGGCGCCCCCGCGTGACGGAAAAGCGCCGGCGGCACAAACCCCCAGGGTGGACCTCACGTCTCCCGAGGGCTTTCGCGAGATGTACCGCGACGAATTGGCCTACGTGTGGGCGACGGTCGAACGCCTGGGCGCGCGCCCCCCGCACGTCGAAGACCGCTGCCACGACGTGTTCATGACTGCATTTCGCAAGAGGCACGACTACGACCCCCAGCGGCCGCTGCGCCAGTGGTTGTTTGGCATTGCGTACCGGCTCATGTTGAACGTTCGCCGAAAGCAAGAAGCCTCGGAGGGTAACGACCCATCGCTCCAGAGCGTCGTTGACGAGAGTGCGTCGCCCGAGGCGAACGCGAGCCTGAGGCAAGAACGAAGCGTGCTCCTTCAGGCGATTGAGTCGCTCAGCCCCGAGCGTCGAGCGGCGTTCGTCATGCATGACCTCGACGGCTTCGCCGCCCCCGAAATCGCCCGGAGTTTGGAAATACCGCTCAACACCGTCTACTCGCGCATTCGGCTCGCGCGGGCCGACGTGATGCGCGCCACCGCGCAGTGGCGCGAAAGGAGCAGCCCGTGAGCCTGGAGCCCATGCCAGACGAGCTGAGAGCGTTGATTGAGGCCGAACCGGCGCGTTTGCCGCCGGCCGGTGCCGAGGCGCGGTTGCTCGAGCGGCTCGACGGGTCGTTGCTGGTGGCCGCGGCTGAAGTGGGCGCTCCGGCGGTGTCGCCGCGACCGGGCACTGGGGCTCCGGCCACAGGTGCGCTGGGGTCGGTGGGGTTGGTGAAACTGCCGGTGTTGCTCGGAGCGGGGTTGTTTGCCGCCGGCGTGGGTTCAGGGGCTTTGTTGCATGCGAAGCTCGCCGCACCGCCGCCACCGCCGGTGACCGTGTCGCCCGCGAAAGAATCGTCGGTCGAGGTCGTACGCGAAGTCGCTCCGGTGGCGTCAGCGCCCGAGACAGCCCCTCCCGGCCCAGCGAGGCCTGTGCGCCGACCCGCGGCGACGCCTCAACCCGTGACCGAGACGACGCTCGAAGCCGAACGCCGGCTGCTCGAGCCCGCCCGGGCAGCCCTGGCGCGCGGTTTGACGGCAAATGCCCTGACGCTCGTGGCCACCCACGAACGTCAGTTTCCCGACGGGGCCTTGGCTGAAGAACGCGACGTGCTGTGGGTTCAGGCCCTGGCCCAAGCGCGCGAATTGCCCGAAGCCAAGCGCCGGGCCGTTCGGTTTGCTGCCCGATACCCCGAGAGCCTGTTTTTGCCAGTCGTCGAGCAAGCGACGAAAGACGCCGTGACAGATTCTGGCGCCGACGACAAATAGACCGGCATGAGACGAGTTCTGTTGGTGGCGTTGGTCGGCTGCGGTGGCTGTTTTTACAGCGAGACGCTCGCCGACGGCGGCTTGCCCGACTGTGTCTTCAGTTGCGCCGAGGCCGGGCTCACGTGCGGTCAGGTCGTCGCGTGCCACCAGACTCTGACGTGCGGGCCCCCGTGCGGCGTCGACGGAGGTTCGTTCGACGCGGGTGCCGTTGACGCAGGTCACGTCGGTGCTGCTGACGCGGGCGCCACCGTCGATGCAGGCACCCCGGTCGACGCCGGCATGTTCGTCGACGCGGGCGTTTTCGACGCTGGAGTGGCGGCTGTCGACGGCGGAGCGCCTGACGGCGGCACGGTTGCGCTCGACGCTGGGGGCTCTGGGTTTGATTCTGGTGCGCCAAGCGACGCCGGCCCGACCGTCGACGCCGGCACCGACGCCGGCCCTGGTGGCTTTGGCGTGCACGTCGTCATCAGTGGGTCTGACCTCAAGTACCTCACCTTGTCGCGCGGGGCGCCCGATTCGTGTGCGCGCATTCAGTTGCAATCGCAATTTGGCAGCACTCCGGTTGGGCTCAATGTCGTTGGCGGCTCTTGGGCGGGCGGAGGCGGCGCGGGGTATTCAGACCAAGCCTGTTCGGCGCTCGCACCGGCGGTGGCCTCGGCCGACCCGACCGGTTCCATCGCGGTGAATGGAGCCGACCCCACCATGGTGGGGCTGACGAGCCTGCAGGTCGACTTCACGTTGCTCGACGGTGGTCAGGTTCGGGTGACGTACCCCGACGGCGAATACCCGGTCGAGCACTGACGCGCCGCAGTGGCGAGGGCCACGACCCCCGAAGTGTTGCAGCGGTGCAACAGCAGGTGGGGCAACCCCGTGTGACGCTTGGTGACGCCCTCGGCACCGAGGTTGCTGAGATGGGGGCATGGTCGACTGGTACTTGGGGCGCCCGCTGTTGGCAGTGGTGGCCTGGCTGTGCGTCGGCACGGCCGGGTGCGTGGCTGGAGAAGTGAGCGAGCTTGCTCCCGCCGCCCGCATGCCGCCGGCCCGCGACGCCGGGGTGGTCGTCGACGCTTCGGTGGGGGTTCCCGACGCGGGAGAAACGCGGCCCGATGCTGGCGCGACGCGCCCCGACGCCGCGGTGTCATCGTTCGATGCGGGCACGCTTTCCGACGCTGGCTTGGTGACGCCCGTTGACGCGGGCTTCGAACCCGCCGACTCCGGCCTGGTGGCCGTCTTGGTGGCTCAAGGGGTGATGGGCCGCACGATGCTTTCGTGTGACGACGGCCAAACCTGGGTCTCCGACCGAAGTTTCGACCGTGAAGAGGTCGACGGGCAGGGCCGGGTGACCGCCGCCAACGACATGGTGTGTGGTGACACCCAGCAAGTTCGCTGTGACGAGTCGTCGTGTCGACTCAAGCAAGCCGACGGCAGCTGCACGGTGGCCGCCGTGTGTGACTGCTTGCACCACCCAGGCTACGCAAAAGGTGTCGCCATCGCCGGTGCGCAACTGTTGGCGAACTTCGGCTGGGGGCACCCTGGCATCATCATGCGGTCGACCGACGGGGCGGGCTGGGTGAACTCGCACGCCTTCGACGGCAGCGAGCTGTTTCCCAACATCGTGTACGGCGCGGGGCGCTTCGTGCACTTCTCGTCACAGCCCGAGGTCAGTGACGACGGCGTGAATTGGCGCAACGGCGGCTTCGCGAATTTCAACGGGCCAGGCCAGTCGTGGGTGAGCCCCCGGGCGTTCGAGGTCGTTCAAACCCCGAGCGGGGCCCGCTTCATCGGAGCGCTCGACGGAGACGAGCTTCGCGTCAGCGCCGACCGCGCCGAGAGCTGGTTTTCGCCGGCGAACGTGCCCAGCGGCTGCACCGAAGGCATCGGCAATGCGCAACAAATTCTCTCGGGCAACGGGGTCGCGCTCATCGTCACCTCCAGTGGCCGGGCGTGCCGCAGCGCCGACGGCGGCAACACCTGGTCACTCCACACCATCACGAGTGAGCCGCTCAACGTCTGGGGAGCGTTCGTGGGCGGCCAATTCTTGGTCTTCAGCACCACCGGCACGCGGTTTCACAGCGCCGACGGGGTGAGCTGGCACGCCACGGCGATGTCAAAACCCACGTCACTCGGCGCGGTGGGCGTGAGCGTGAAGGGCACGTTGGTGGCGGTCGGCAGCGTGTGGCAAGGGTACGAACGACAGACCCTGCTTCGGAGCACGGACGAGGGCCTCTCGTGGGTCGAACTGGGGCCGGGGGCGTTTCGGCGCGGCCACCCGCTGCATCGTTTTTCGGCGGGGCTGATCAACCGCGCGGGCAGCCCGTGCCAGTGACCAACTCGGGGTGAGGGCAGCCGCCAGGAGTACGTCAGGTCGGGCGTGCAGGCGGCGTTCGGTAGGCGCACCAATCAATTCGCGGCTCGAGTCTTGGCGACGACTTCACCGCCGGTGCCCGGCCAGCGCCACCGCTGCGGCTGGGCACGTGCATTCGCATTGAGCTACGTTCGAGCGATGCACCTGACCCGTCGCGCAGTCTTGATTGCCACTGGAGGCCTCGTCGGAGCGTGTGCGGTTCCCGTGGGGCACGATGACGGCGGTGTCGTCGTTGCTGATGCTGGCTTTGATGCTGGGTGGTCTGATGCGGGAGTGCCCGATGCTGGGGGCGAACCGCTCGACGGTGGGGCTGCCGAATGTGCAGCCGGCAGCGCACCGTATGCCGATGTGGGCACTGCCGACTGCATGACCCTTCTCAGTTAGTCGTCACCCACGTTGGCTGATTGACAGGTACGAGTAGGCGCCGGTGACGGTACGAACCGCGCTCGACAAGGTTCGGACTTCGAGGGCTTGGCCCTTTTCAGCCCACACCTTCATGCGAATTTCGGGGAACACGCGCGTCGTGCCTGCACTGAGTTTGACATCGGCCATGGTGAGCGCTCCGTTGACGTACAGTCGAATCTCATGTGTTTCGCCCGCCCCGGAGGGGACGACCGCCACGCGCGCATGCACCTCGTACCAATCGTGGGCTGGCGCAAGAAACACCCCATCGGCGTACAGCCCGGGCCAGATTTGATTCAGCACCGCATCGGGTGCATCGAAGGCGAGCTTCGTTTCGGTCGTGGTGGTCTGTGGTGTGCCTGCGAGCTTGCCAAGGTACCCGGGCGGAGGCCGCCCTCCGAGTTGTTCTGCATTGGCCAAGTCGGTGCCCGTGACGCGGTAACCCTGCCGCACGTGCATGTTGCTGACAGTGGCTCCCGTCTGGTGTCGAACGATGGCCGCGCCTGAGGTTTGGTCAGACAACGTGGGTGCCAAGAAGGCGACGTCGACGACGTTCGCGGTGTTGGTGAATTCGGCGTAGGTGAACGTGCCAGGGTTCTGAATTCTGACGATTTCGTGTTGTGCGACGACGCCGCGAGCCGCATTGGTGGCGTCGTTGGGTGCCAGGTGAAAGGCGCGGGGTGGGTAGAGTTGGCCGGCGCTGGCACCGGGCAATGACTGGTACCGAGGGATGTGGCGATTCTCGTAGAACTGCGAGGGCCCACAATTCACGAGCCGAACACTGGCTCCTCGAGAACCGTCGAATTCGTTGTTGTGCACCACGTGCTTGCTGTTCGCAGTGACCGCGCCCGCGTATTCGATGCAGCAGCCCGTGGCCGAGCCTCCAGCAGTGACTTCGTCAACCCACCCCATGGCTCCAAAGCCGTTCTTCTTGATTTCCCAATCGCTCGAGCTGCACAGAATGCCGCCCGAGCCCAACAGGGTAAAAACGTTTTCCTCAACCGTCCACGAGGGGGCGCCTTGAATGTGTGGGTTGTAGAGCCCCCACCCATGCATTCGTTCGAAGGAACAGTGGTCGACCGACCCCTTGCCGGGTGCTGACCAATCTGGGTTGGGGTTGTATTGCAGGTCGCTGGGCATCGACACTCCATGCCGGAGGTGCACAAAGCGAACGTGATGAACGCGGGTGTGCCACACCCCCAGCAACTCGATGCCGTCGGTTTGGCCGCCGGCGAAAGGGGCACCGGCCGCGGGGGCCAGGGCCCCATCAATGGTGAAGTACGACAGCTCGCCCCCCCAGTAGAACCAGGTGCCCGATTGGCTCCCACTGCCATCACGGGGAGGAATGCCTCGGACCGAAATGGTGGCGCCCTGAAAAGTCGGCTTGAGAATGCAGGTGTTCATGCCGCCGCCGATGAAGGAGGGCAAGTCGAGCCGAGCGGGCGCGGCGGGTGCGTTGATGACGATCGGTGAGTCGAGTCGGTAGACGCCGGGGTCGATGAGAATGGTGCAGTGCCCCCGGAGTTGGGCCTCGGCAACGGCAGCGGCGAAGGCCGGCGCCGAGTCAGTCTTGCCGGTGGGGTCGGCACCAGGGTAGCGAGAAACTGCAATGACTCGGCGGTGCAGAGAATCGTTGGGGGCCGCTGGGCCGTAGGCACTTTGGTTGATGTCGTTGAGCCAAGCCGAGGTAACCAGAGTGCCTTGGGTGAACACGGTGTTGGGCATGCCCCGAGTTGAGGCGTACTCCGGTCATTCTTCAAGCCTTCACTCGCCGACGGCGACCCAATTCGTGTTTGCCGAAAGAAGCGCTCCGCCCGACGTCGACAGCACCATGGTGCGTGTGAGGTAGACGTCACCTTCGAAGGAGACTCCGTAGTTTTCGAACGAGAGCACCCCCGCGTTGGTGTCGAGGTAGCGCTTGACGATGACGGTGGGCTGGGCGCCGCCAGACGAGAATCGCATCAGCGGCTTGAAGGTCGGTGTCTTCGGTTTCGAGTCAAAGGCGTAGATGCCCGAAGAGAAGTGAAGGCCCGTTGGCTTGACAAGGTTCGCGATGGTCATCATCGCGTTGTAGGCAGGAGCAGCGTCGGGGCCAGTGCCGTTCGAGTTTGCGAGTGGTACCGAAAACCAGTCGAGCTGCCACAGGTCGGTTGATGCGAGTTGACGCACCCAGGCGCCCTGGTTTGCACTGGTGTTGCTGGCCTGAAGGTAGATGCCATCCTGCGTGTCGGCTGCGACCTGCGCGGAATGGTCGCCAGTGGCCCAAACGAAAGTTCCCTCGCGACCACTCTCGGTCAGCGTGGAGAGTCGAATTCGCTCTGGGTCGAGTGCCTTGAGCGCGAGGCGGGTCGGCACCGTCCCATAGACATGGTTGTTGACGTCGTTTGCCCACGTCGAGGTGACAACAGTACCGGCCTGAAAGTGCGTGTCTGTCATGGTTCTGTGGTGGTCTGGGCAAACAGCATGGCATTGGCTTGCCTGAGAAACGAGTCGGCCAAGACCCGGAGCAGGCGAAGTGCCCTTGGGGGTTAGGGCAGCCGCCAGGAGTACGACGGGTCGGGCGTGCAGGCGGCGTTCGGTATTCGCACCAATTCGATGCCCGAGTCTTGGGCGATGACTTCACCGCCGCTGCCCGGCCAGACAATGGCGTAGTTGAAGTGGCCGCCATTCACCGGAGTGCCGGGCATGTAGAGCGGCACTCGTCGGTGCACGTAGGTCGACCCGCCGGTCCACGCGAGGTGAACGATGTCGATGCGCAGGCCGCACAAGTCGGGCCGCTGCCCGGCGATTTTCATCAACCGGTTGACGTTGGCGAAGTCGCCCCACGCGCTCGAGCGAGGGCGTTCGGGGTAGGCGCCCAGGTCGCCCATGGTGAGGGCCGGAGCCGAAGAGGCTGACCAGGCCGCCACCGCCGCGGTCGCCAGCGCGGTGAAGCGCAGCGCGGGCACCCGGCTCACCGTCACCACCGCGGGGCCGACCAAGGCACAGACCACCGGCAGCACGGGTAACAGAAACCGGTACTCTTTGTGGGCCACCGCGGCATGAATGGCGACGAACGCGAGCGACGTCACCATGAGCCCGCGCGTGCGAGGTTGAGCGAGCGCCACGACCGACGCCACGGCGAACACGCAGGTGACCGCCGGCATGGCCGACCAGAGGTGCTCGGCGTAGTACTGCCACGGCGCCGTGCCCCACCTCGCCCCCTGGCCTTCGATGAGGTTGAACTTCACGTACACGACGACCGAGTGAAACAGCCCGCCCACCCTGGCGCCCGGAGCGTCATGCCAGGTGGCCGCGTCGAGCAGGCCATAGCCCAGGGCCCACGCCAGCAAGGTGACGAGCGCGGTCTTCCACGTCGAGTCGACCGGGGCCGAGGCCCGCTTCGCTGCCAGGGCTCTTTGCAGCAGCATGATCAACACGCCCACGCAGAACACGACCGACTGCAGCCGAAACAGCACGGCGAGCCCCAAGAGCGAGGCCCCGGCCACCACCAGCCGCCGAGACGAAGTCGGGCTCAGCACCCAGACGAGACCCCAGACAATGGCCGCGCTCGACGCGTTTTCGCTCATGGCGCGCGGAGCGAAATACAGCGCGACCGAGCAGAGCGCCCACAGCGACGCCGCCGCGGCCGAGGCGAGTTCGGCGGTGGGGGTCAGCGCGTCGGCGCTCAGCAGCTGCGAGAGCCGGTACACGCCGTACGCGGTGGCGACCGACGCGGCGACGAAGACGAGCTTCACGGCGGGCACGTACGCGTTCGGCGTGTCACCCCCCAGCAACGCCGTGACTTTCAACACCGCGGCGACGAGCCCGGGCAGCGCCCAGGTGCGGGCGCCTTGAATGAACTCCCACGGTATGACGCCGTAGCCGAACACGAGTTTGTGGGCCGGTTCGAACGACTGGTAAATTTCGTCGGGCCAGTAGATGCCGTCGTCGCTGAAGACCAGGCGAACCCGCATCACCAAGCCGACCACCAGAGAGACTCCCAGCAACGCGCGAGCGGGCAACGACTGGGGCAACCTCGGCAGCGTCGACATGGGTCGGCGTGGTATAGCAAAGCGCCTTGAGCATTCACGAAGCCGTACACGAAGTATTCTTCGACGACCTCGACGCCGTCGGCATTTTGCACAACGTTCGCTACCTGCTGCTGGCCGAGCGAACCATCGGCGGGCTGTGGGCCAAGCTGGGCTTCACCGCCACACCGCAGTTGCTCCGCACCGCCGACCGCTACCACCTGGTGCGCGCCAACCACATCGAGTACCTGCGCGCGGTCGAAGGCACGGGCTTGTTGAACGTGCGCGTCTGGGTCGACCACCTGGGCACGTCGAGCCTGACGTTCGGCTTCAGCATCGTTGCTCACGGCCAAGACGTCGAACACGCGAAGGGTACCCGCACCATCGTCTGCGTCGACCCGGTGACGAAGCGGCCCGTGCCCTGGTCGCCCGAATTTCGCCGCGACGTCGCGCCCTACTGTCGGGCGTGATTCGCCTTGGGGTGCAGAGGCATGAATTCATTCGTGTATTTCGGCGGGGTGCGAGGCGACGAGGTGACGCGCTCGAACCACTGAGGTAGAGGCCCGAAGGGTGACGTTGCTCCGCGCTTTTGATGTGTCGTTGTCTTTCGGCAGCCGAACGCTGTTCTCGAAGCTCGAGCTCGTCATCGAAGCCGGTGAACGCGTCGGTCTGGTCGGAGTGAATGGGTGCGGCAAGTCGACGCTGTTGAAGGTGCTCGCCGGCGCCGTGAAGCCCGACTCGGGCACCCTGCAAATGCAGCGCGGTACCCGCATGACCTGGCTCGCGCAAGAGCCCGAATTTCCACCCGGGGCGACGCCAGCGAGCGAATTGGCGGTCGCCCAAGCCCCCCTGCGGGCCGCGCTCGACGAACACGCTCAGCTCTCGAAGCAGCTCGAGACCAGCCACGAAGAACGGTTGCTGACCCGCTTGTCGACGCTGTCGGAGACCATTGAACACCTGGGCGGGTGGGACACCGGCCACGAAGCGAAGAAGCTGCTCGACCGGTTGGGCGTCGACCCCGCCACGTGGGAACAGCCCATCGCCGAGCTGTCGGGTGGCCAGAAGAAGCGCGTCGCCATTGCGCGCTCGCTGCTCAGCCACGCCGACTTGTTGATGTTCGACGAACCCACCAACCACCTCGACGCCGAAACGGTGGAGTGGCTCGAAGACGAGCTCGATTCTCGCGAGTCGTCGCTGCTGTTGGTGACCCACGACCGCTACTTTCTCGACGACTTGGTCGACCGCATCGTCGAAGTCGAGCCGTACGTCTCTCCCGAACAGCCCGGCGGCTTGGTCAGCTACCCCGGCAACTACGAGGCCTACCTCGAGCAAAAATTCGTGAAGATGGAAGAGGGCCAGACCGCCGAACACAAACGCCAACGGTGGATCGCGCAAGAAGTGGCGTGGCTGCGCCGGGGCCCACAAGCCCGGCGAACGAAGTCGAAAGCGCGCATCGACCGGGCGCGCAAGCTGCTCGCCGAAAAGGGGTTTCAGCGCCCGAAGGTGCCCGAGCTGCAACTGGCCGCGGCGCCCCGGTTGTCGCAGACCGTCATCGAAGCGAAACACGTGTCGAAGTCGTTCGGTGACAACCACGTGCTGCGCGACGTGAACCTCATCGTTCAGCCGGGAGAGCGGCTGGCGCTGGTCGGCAAGAACGGCGCCGGCAAGACGACGCTCGTGCGCACCTTGCTGGGTGAAATCGCCCCCGACCGCGGCGAAGTGCGCCTCGGGCCCAAGACCAAGGTCGTCTATTACGACCAATTGCAGAACATCCGCGCTCGACGAAGACAAGACCGTCTTCGAAGCCGCGTGGGACGACGACTGGGTCACGCTCGGCGACAAGAAGGTGCGGCGTGTCTGACTACCTCGACGACCTCCTTTTTCCCGTGCCGATGCAGCGCATGAAGGTGAAGGCGCTGTCGGGCGGCGAGCGCATGCCCGGCTGTTGTTGGCGCGGCTGTTTCTCGAGGGCGCGAACGTGTTGGTGCTCGACGAGCCCACCAACGACCTCGACTTGGTGACGTTGAACGTGCTCGAGCGGCTGCTCAGCGAGTTCACCGGGGCCGTGCTGCTCGTCGCCGCGACCGGTACTTTCTCGACAAAATCGCCACCGCGCTGGTGTTCGAAGGCGAGGGCCGCGTCACCCGGTACGAGGGCAACTACGACATGTACCGGCGGCTCACGTCGGGCAAGTCGGGTGCCCAGGCGGGTTCGTCGAAGGGTTTCAACGTGCCTGCTCCTGTACCGGCCGCCGCGGCCGCGTGCCAGCGGCGAAGAAAGCGGCTCGGCTCGGTTACAAAGACCAGCGCGAGCTCGGCGGCATGGAAGACGCCATCGAAGCCGCCGAACGCGAGAAGAACCGGCTCGAGTTCAGTTTGGCCGACCCGGCCGTGTTTTCGAACGCCGCCGAAGCCGCGAAGCTGAGCGCCGAACTCGAGACGGCCTCGGCGAAGGTCGACCAGCTCTACGCCCGCTGGGACGTTCTGCAGAAGCTCGCGGCTGACGCGTAGTTTTATTTCACCTGGGCTTCGACTGCTGGGTCGTTCGTACAACCCGCTGTTCAAGGAAACGCCCATGTCTGAAATGCACGTCGTGAAGGTGATGAAGAAGAACAATTCGGTCGTGGTACTGAAGCTGTGGCAGGTGCACCCGGACGCCGGTGGTTTCCAAGACGAAAGCCTCCAAGCGGCGATGCGACTGCTGCGAGACCCCTCAAATCGAGCGGTTCGAGGGTCGGCCATCGAGGCGGCGTTCGACGTCGACCAGTTTCTCGACGAGGCGTCGCTCTTTCGCAAGTCGGGGGCTGGTTCTGATCAAGCCGCGCAGAAGTACGTCGCTTCGTTTCGGCGACTTGAAACGACGAACTGGCCGGCGCCCCCAAGCGCTGCCGAAGCCGACGACTTTTGGCCTGGCGCTGGTGCAGCCCCAGAAGACCTCGAGCGGGTACCACAGGCGATGTTCGAACTGACGGCCGCCGACGAGCGTTGGGTTGCCCACCTGAAGCGCGGCGACACGTGGGACAGCGCGACCTACAGCTGACGACACGGCCCGAAGCCCACTCAGCCGACCGGTGCCGTCAGTGCCATTGAGAC
>JBGAIY010000677.1:0-2722 GCA_044225205.1 Myxococcaceae bacterium
TCTCAAGGCAACCCCGCCACGCCCGACCTGAACGCGCAGTCGACCACGATTTTCGCCTTGGGCCCCGACGCCCAAGTGAAGTGGAAGCGCGTCATCGCGGGCCTGCCGGGGGGCGAATTGGCGGTCGGCAGCGGGGTGCTCGTGCCCGAACGAGGGCGGGAAGTGCTGTCGACCCGAACCGGCGAGACGGTCGCGCTGCGGGCCACGCCGTTCGGCATGGGTGTGATCGGCGAAGAAACGTTGGTCGGCAGCCCCCAAGGCAATGAAGTCGTCGCCACCTCGCTCGAAGGTACGCCGTTGTGGTCGTTCAAGGCCGACGCGCCCTGGGCGCTCGTCAGCAACCAGCTGCACGCCGCGCGGTGGGCCACGTCGGCCGGCACCAAAGACGTGCTGCTCTCGGTCATGGCGCAGACCCTCGGGCTCCGCGAGAGCGTCAGCGTCGCCGCCATTGACGCTCAGACCGGCCGGCTCGCCTTTCGCTGCGAGGCGAACGACGTTTCGCAGGTGTCGACCTTTGAAGTCGGAGAGCGGGGCATGGTGGTGATGAGCCAGTCACAGCCCTTGGGCGCCGACCTGTGTACCACCTGCGACCCTCGGTTCGCCCAAACCCGAAACCGCTTTCAGTGGCTGCCGCTGCCGACGGTCACGAAAGGCCGCGCCCAGTGGAACGGGCCGTACGGTGACGCGTCGCATTCGCACCATGAAGCGAGTGGGCGCTAAGCTGGCGGTCTCCCTTTCGTGAACGAGCACCTTACCGACACGGCCCTCGCTCAGTACCTCGACGACGCGCTCACGCCGCCGCAACGCGACGACGTTCGGCGCCACGCCGCGGCTTGCGAGACCTGCCGTCGGTTGTTGAGCGGGGTCGAACAGCTCGTCTCCGAAGTGAGCGAGTGGCCGCAGTCGCCCCCCGGCCACGAGCCCGAGGCCGGTGACGTGCCGGCGCTGCCGCTCATTCGGGGCACGAAGGTCGGCCGGTACGTCTTGCTCCATCGTCTCGGCGGGGGCGGCATGGGCATCGTCTACGCGGCGTACGACCCGGCCCTCGACCGACAAGTCGCGGTGAAGTTCATTCGCGAGTCGGTTCGCGCGCCCGAGGCTCGGCTCATTGCCGAACGCGAGGCGAAAACGATGGCCCGCCTTCACCACCCCAACGTCGTCTCGGTCTTCGACGTCGGCACCCTCGCGAACCGAACCTTCATTGCCATGGAGTTCGTCGAAGGCACGACGCTCGCGTCGTGGCTCGGAGCCGCCCCGCGGTCGTCGCGTGACGTCGGCGCGGCGTTGCTGGCCGCAGGTCGTGGGCTCGAGGCCGTGCACGCAGCCGGGCTCGTTCACGGCGACTTCAAGCCCGCCAACGTGCTCATCGACCGAGCGGGGCACGTCAAGGTCACTGATTTCGGGCTCGCCCGCGACCGCGCCTCTCACGACGCGCACTTGCGCGGTGCGGGCACGGTGGCGTTCATGGCCCCTGAACAGCTCGGCGGGGGCCACGCCGATGCCCAGAGCGACCAGTTCGCCTTTTGCACCACGCTCCGCACGGCGCTCGCCAAGACGCCCAACGACCTTTTGCAGCGGCGCCTGTTGGGCGTCGCCAAGCGGGGGTGCGAGCACGACCCAGCGCGGCGCTACGCCGGCATGTCGGTGGTGGTCGGCGAACTCCAACGCGCCCTGTCAGGGGCTCGGCGGTCGGTGACCGGGCTGGCCGTCGTCGGGCTCGCGGCGCTCGGCGTGGGCGCAGGCTGGGCGGCGAGCCACCGCGCGCCTTGTGGTGAGCCGGGTGGCCTCGTCGCAGAGGTGTGGCCCGAAGACCGCCGTGCGGCCGTGGCCGCCGCGTTCGGGCGGTCTGCGGCCCCTTACGCGTCGGCGGTGGGTGACACCGTGCTCCGCGAACTCGACGGCTACGCGAAACGCTGGGTGTCACAGCGCACCAAGGCGTGCGAGGCCACCCACGTTCGACACGAGCAGTCAGAAGCGTTGCTCGACCTTCGGGTCGACTGCTTTGAGCGCCGCCGTGTCGAATTTTCGACGGTCGTCAAAGAGCTCGAGTCGGCCGAGGGCCCCACAGTGTCGCGCGCGGTCGACCTGGTGCTGAGCCTCGAGCCTCTCGACCGCTGCGATGCCCGGGCGTTGCTCGACCATGCCCCGGCACCCGTCAATGGGGTCGAACGGGCTGCCGTCGAAGCCGCGTGGCAACAAATCGCCGCCGCGAAGACCGCGCGGGCGGCCGGCCGCTTCAAGGAAGTCTCGGTCGCCGAGCAGGCCTTGGCCCGCGCCGAACAGGCCCAATCGCCCTACCTTGAAGCCGAAGCCTTGGTGCTGTTGGCCGACTTTCAAGACGGCCCGAAGGCCACGCAGACCGCGTGGCGAGCCTTGGCCGCGGCCGAGGCCGGGCGCCACGACGTCGCCAAGGCTCAAGCGTTGTTCAAGATTCTCGAGGGCGAGGTCAACCAAAGCCAGACCCAGCAGCGAACCAACGAATTGGTGGCCTTTGCGCGGGCGGCGGTCGCTCGGGCGGGCGACCCGCCGCTTTTGACGATGCTGCTCAACCGCAGCGTCGGCAGCACCTTGCGAAAGACCGGGAGAGTGGTCGAAGCCATCGACGTGCTGAAGGCTTCGGTTGCGTTCGCCGAACGCACTGAAGGCTTGCCGCCGCACCTGGTCGCGAATGGGTACAACACCTTGGGGGTCGCCCTCATGACGGGAGGCCGCTACGACGAAG
>JBGAIY010000678.1:0-2717 GCA_044225205.1 Myxococcaceae bacterium
GAACAGCTGGCGAGCCCACACGACATTCACCACGAACCCGCGACCCCCTTCGTCGCCGGGGTCGTGGGCCGCGCCAATCTGCTCGTAGGGCGGCGAGAGGCGGGGCGCTTCGTCGTGGCGGGGCTGGGCGGGGGCGTCACCTTCGACTTGCCAGACGCCGCGAAGGGCCCCGACGAAACCGGCGTGCTGGCGGTTCGCCCAGAAGACGTCGCACTCGACGACGCCGCGGCGCCCAGCGGCACGGCACTGCCGCTGTCGGCGGTGCTCTTCGCCGGGTCGAACTGCGAGTACCGATTCGCATTCGCGGCGGGAGAAACCGTGTTGCGGGCGCTGGGCCCGCCCCGCGGCGCCAAGCCCGGAGCGCCCCTGCGCCTTCGCCTCGTTCAGGCCCGGTTCTACCCGTCACTTCACAAGTAAATTCATACAGTTGACTCGATTTTGCGCATTTTTCCCCCGGCCCAGTCATCTCGAAAGTGAACACCATGGTGCGCTGCTTCGGGCCAGTCGTGGCCCTCATTTTGACGGGCTGCTTCGACCTCAACCCCGACCGCTACCTCTTTGACGGGGGCGTCGACGGAGGGGCGCCCGTCTGTACCCGAGCGTGCAACACGCCGCCGGTCGCTCGCTGCACGTCGGCGACGACGCTCGAGGCGTTCGGCCACTTCGGGGTCTGCACCGCGGCATCAGGGTGTGGGTACTCACCGGTCGTCGTCAAATGTTCGACGGCGTGTGTCGACGGCGCGTGCGCCGGTGAGCCATGCGCAGGCGTCTTCTGCGACCGCCCGCCGGCCCTGACTTGCGAAGACGCGACCCACGCCGCGGTGTTTTCTGAAACGGGGGCCTGCAGCGCGGGCAGCTGCTCGTACACCAAGACGGTCGTGGAGTGCCCGAGCGGTTGCGCGAACGGAGTGTGCGGCGGCAACAGCTGCGCCGGCGTCTCGTGTCGGTCGCCGCCGAGCGCCGAGTGCCTCGACGAGCACGGTCTGCGCACGTACGGCTCGCCCGGCAGCTGCGCGAACGGGTCTTGTTCGTACGCCGCGGCTGACTTGTCGTGCGCCAACGGGTGCGCGAACGGAGCGTGCGTGAACGACCCGTGCGCCGGTCGAACGTGCAACCAAGCGCCCGCCCCGTTCTGTCTCGACGAGGCACGCCTGAGAAGCTTCGCGGCCACCGGCGAGTGCACCGCGGGCCGCTGTGGGTACGCTCCGGCCGACAGTCTGTGCGCCCCGGGTGTCTGCCAGGCCGGGCGCTGTGTCACGCCGTCGTCGACCTGTACCGCCACGACCTGCCCCACCGGCTGCTGCAGCGGCGACAGCTGCGTCGCGCCGGCCAGCCAAGACTCTGCGCACTGTGGCGCGGGGGGCACCTTCTGCGGGGCGTGCGGCGCCGGCTACGCGTGTGAGACCGCGGCGTGCCAAGACGTCGATGAATGCGCCACCAACCACGGGGGCTGCGCCACCGTGGCCACGTGCACCAACACGCCCGGAGGTCACACCTGTACCTGCCCCGCGGGCACCAGTGGTGACGGCGTGACCTGCACGCCGGTTGGAGCCGCCGATGGTGGGCCGCCCAACTGCAACGCCCAAAACTGCACCGGCTGCTGCGATGCCGACGGGCAGTGCCACGTTTCGTCGTCAGCCACCTGTGGGGTCAACGCAGACCGATGCGCGCAGTGCCCGTCGGGCTCGTCGTGCACCGCGTTCGGAGGCTGCACGACCGTGCCGTGCGGCCCGAGCACGTGCGACGGCTGTTGCCACCCCGACGGGTACTGCTTGTCGGGCTTCACGGCCAACGGCTGCGGCATGGGAGGCCGCGTTTGCAGCTTTTGCGCGGTGACGTGCGGCGCCGGGCAGTGCGTGCCCTTCGTGGAGCCGTTCAACGACGGCGGCGTGCCCGCCGACCGGTGCGAGAACGCGCAGCCTTTGACGCCGGGCATGTACGGCAGCGAGACCAACGCGGGAACGACGAACGACTTCGTCGACTTCACCAACGATTCTTGCCACTTCGGGCCCGGGCCCGACCGCGTCTACCAAGTCACCATTCCTCCGAAGAAGCGCCTGCGCTTCTTCGCGCAGAGTTCGGCATTCATCGCCTTGTCGAGCCTGGTGGTGGGCCCAGACCCGAGCGCCTGTCACCCCCAGCCGCTGCGGTGCGCGGCGGTCGACTCGGTCTCCGCGCCGCTGTCGTGGTTCAACGCGTCGAACGAAGCGGTGAATGGGTACGTGATCGTCGACGGCCTCCTCGACGGTCAAATGGGCGACTACCTGGCCGAGCTGAAGTACCTCGACGACCCCGACGCCGACCGCTGCGAGACCGCCGTTGAGCTTCACGACGGCGTGGCCGTGCGGGGAGACACGACGTCATTCGCCGACGACTTCGACTCGGCTGAAGCGGCTTGTTCGTACGGAGGAGGAAACGACATGGTCTTCGCCGTCGACGTGCCCGGGCGCGCCACGGTGACGGTGACGGTGACCCCGAAAGACGCGTCGTTCGACCCCCTGCTCTCGCTCACCGTGGGCGGCGTGTCGGCGTGCGACAAACACCAATGCGTTTCGAAGCGAGCGAACGCGCCGGCCGGCCAGGTCGACCGACAGGGGTGGGTCAACCCCGAACGCTCGGCGGCGCGGGTGTACGTGACGGTCGACGCGCCGTACGGGCAGGCGGGAGCGTTCGACATCGTGGCCGAGCTGACGACGGCAACGTGCAACGAGGTCGTC
>JBGAIY010000679.1:0-2704 GCA_044225205.1 Myxococcaceae bacterium
CCCACCCTTCTGACGACCCGAACGCGGCGGGTGAAACGGCCGCGACGTGTTGTTTGGCCGCGGCCAACGCCTCGGGTTCGTCGGAGAGGAGAAATGCGTCGAACAGCACGTTGGCGCGGCCGAGCACGCCGCAGCAAAACGTCACGTCGCCGCCCAGCATCGGCACGCCGGCGAGCGAATGGTTGATGAGCGGCGCGTACGCGTCGTCACCCGAGTACCGAAACCCGTAGATGGCCGAGAAGCAAATGCCCGTGGCCCCGTGGCACAGGCCGTTGGGCGGCGCGGCGCCTTCGGTGGGTCGAGACCCGGCGTGCCAGCAGGGGCGGCCCTGGTGTGTTTGGGCGCGGCTCCCGACGAAGTCGATGACCCGGTGTCGCCAGTGCCGGGTGTGCCCGGTGTCGCTTTCTCCGAGCAGGGCGCTGCATTGCTCGAACGCCAGCAGCGAACCCATGAGGCCGTGGCCGAAACCCAGAAAAACCGAATGCCCTTCGTCGTGGCGCTGCCACAAGCGGCTCAGGTGTTGCTCGCAGCGGCGGCGTACCTGGGTGACCACCGGGCGGGCGCGAACCGGGTCTTTCGCGCCGATGACGGCCAAACACCCGGCCAGCCCGGCGACGCCCAGGTAGAGGTCGCTCGACCACCCGAGGTGGGCGGCGCGGGCCAGGTCTGCCCAGTGGTGCGGCGGTACGAGACCGGTGTGGAGGGCGTGAAGCAGCACCCGGCCCCCGAACCCGAACCAGGTGCTGCACCACCCGTGGGCCCACCGTCGCTCGGTCAGCGCACCAAGCCGGCCGTCGAACTTGGCGCCCCGCCGCAGCGCGAGGTACGTGTCGATGCCGGTGAGGCCCTCGGTCTCAAACACGCGCTGGCCTGAGCCGCTCGAACAGCTCGGTCGGCGTACCGTGGTAGGTCGTGGAGAGCCGCTTCACGAAGCCGGCCCGGCGGGCCACCGCGACCGACGTCGTATTGCCGACGTCGATGAGGCACACCGTGCGGTCGGCTTCTAAATTCGCGTCGGCCCAGGTCAGCAACCCGGCAATGGCTTCGGTGGCCAAGCCACTCCGGTGAAACCGGGGCGTCAGCGCCCAGCCCATTTCGGGGTGCACGAGCTTGGGTTCGAGGTCTCGGCGAAAGTCAGCGAAACCGACTTCACCGACGAATTCATTCGTCTCGCGCAAGGTGGCGACCCAGTAGCCGAACCCGAGCAGCGCCCAGTGCCCGGCCGAGCGCAAAAGCCGCGACCAGACCTCTTCTCGGGTGAAGCCCTTGCCGCCGATGAAGCGGGTCACTTCGGGGGCCGACCACATGGTGGCCAGCGCTTCGAAATCGTCGGGGCGGTGAGCGCGCAGGCGCAGCCGCGCAGTGTCAACGTCGGGAGCAGAAGTCACCGCCACACTTTCGCTGTCACGGTGGGCGCTGCCAACTGCTGCATGGCTCTCGTGCGCGGGGTGTGATAGTCCTGACCAATGGGCACGTGGGGTACTGGACTGTTCGAGAATGACAAAGCGGTAGACGCGGTGCTCAACCTGGTCATGGTGAAGCCAAAAACCGACCTGGGCGAGCGTCTGGCCGACGTCGGCTTGCAGGTGTGGTTTGGCCGAATCGACGGCAAAGCGGCGATGAAGTCGCTCCAAAAAGACACGCGCGAGCTGACCAAGTTGCCAAAGCCCGTGTTTCAGGCGCTGACCGAGCTCACCAGCTCTCCCGAGTCGGCCAAGTCAAAGTCGAACCGTTCGGCCGAAGTCAGCAAAATCACCGGGTTGTACGCGTCGGGCTGGCGCATCGACCCGTTGCTCGAGCTGCCGAACGTGGCGCCGGTGGTCGAGCGGGTGGCTGAAGCGAACGCGGTGAAGCTCGACGCGCGCCTGACGGCGGCGTTGACCAGCAAGCGCGAGCTGCCGCAAGAGCCGCTGGTCGAGCTGGGAGTGCTGACGGTGCTCACCGAGCGGGGCATCAAGCACAGCGCGGCGCGGGTCGACGCGTGGGCGAAGGGCTTCGCGGCGCTCAATGAGCGAACGACCGACGACCGCAAATTCTGGGACGAGTTCGTCACCAAGGCTCAAGCGGCTTTCAAGTTGCTGACCAAACACTGAGGTTGCTCGCGCATGGCGGCGAGGCGCACGGCAGACCAGCTGCGGGCGGCGACCCAGTTGTTGGTCGACGCGGCGACTGGCGTGACGAGCGTCGTCGAAGACATGCACGCCACCATTGCGAGTGGGCCCGCGGTGCTCGGGGCTCCCTTGGCGCGGCCGGCGAAAGCGGTGACGGGGCTGGTGTACGGCGGCATTCGCGGAGTGACGAAGGCGGTAGGCCGCTCGCTCGACGTGGCCTTGGCGAAAGTGGGGCCGCTGTTGGGCGACCTCGAACCTTTGCCCGAGCAGCTGGCGCTCATCGCCGCGCTCAATGGCGTGGTGGGTGACTTTCTCGTCGCGCGCCAGAACCCGCTGGCGACGCCCATGTCGCTGTGCCGCGAGGGCGTGCCGCTCGAGCTCACCAAGGCCGCGCTGCGAAAGCGGGTGCCTGAGCCGAGCCCCGAGCTTTTGGTGTTGGTGCACGGCTCGTCGATGAACGACCTGCAGTGGGCACGGCACGGGCACGACCACGGCACGATGCTCGAAGCCCACGGCGGCTTTTCGGCCGTGTACGCGCGCTACAATTCGGGGCTCCACGTGTCGACGAACGGCGCCGAATTCGCAGCGTTGCT
>JBGAIY010000680.1:0-2703 GCA_044225205.1 Myxococcaceae bacterium
ACGGGGCCGAAGTCGACGCGCTCGAAGTGCTGGCACTCGACCCCAACGAGTCTGACGTATCGAGCCGCGGGCCCCTCCCGGAGGTGGCCGGCGCACTCGCTTGGCCCCCCACGCCAGCGTCGTCGCACCCGCGCCTGTGGTGGGCGGTCGCGTTGATGCTCGCCGTCGTGCTCGCCGACTTCGTGCTGGCCTCGGCCCGCCCAGTCACCGCTTCGGCACCGGGGCGCCCAACATGACGTTCGACGTGCCGCACGCCCTGTGGTTGCTGGTGCCGCTGCTCGGGCTGCTCTGGCGGTTCGGCCGGGGGCGGGGCCGGGTGGGTACGGGGCTGCGGCTGGGGGTGGTGGTGCTGCTGACGGCGGTGTTGGCCGGGCCGTCGTTGCGGCTGCGGCGGGCCGGGTCTGACCTGGTGGTCGTGGTCGACCGCTCGCGGTCGATGCCCGAGCGCGCCGACGCCGCCGCTACCGAATTGGTGCAGCTGATCGAGCGTCAGCGCGGCGAGGGTGACCGGGTGGGCGTCGTTTCGTTCGGTGCCGAGGCGCGGGTCGAACGCCCTCTGTCGGCCACGGCGTCGTTTGGCGGCTTCACGACCGCGGTCAACGGCGAAGGTTCGAACGTCGCCGCCGCGCTCGACCTGGCGTACGACCAGTTGCCCGCCGAGCGCTCGGGTCGGGTGTTGTTGGTGTCTGACGGCCGAGCGACCGGGCTCGACGCGAGGGCTGCCGCACGGCGGCTCGCGGCTCGCGGGGTCGACGTCGACTACCGCCGCCTGGCCCGTGACGATTCGTCGGCCGGGGTCGACGTTGCGGTGGCCGGTCTCGACGTACCGCCCGTTGTCGACGCGCGCGAACCGTTTCTGCTGGCGGCTCGGGTTCGGTCGACCCGCGCCACCGAAGGCACGTTCACGCTCTCGCGCAACGGCCAGGTGCTCGCCACGTCTCGCCGCGCCATCGCCGAAGGCGACTCGCTCGTCACGTTTCGAGAACTCGCCGACCAGCCTGGCTTGCTGTCGTACGAGGTGCGCGTCGAAGTCGAACACGACGGCGTGCCCGAGAACGACGTCGGCCGCGGCGTCGTTCGCGTCGAAACGGCGCCGAAGGTGCTGCTCGTCACCGACCACCGCGACGGCACCTGGGCCAAGACGCTGCGCGAGGCGAAGCTCGAGGTCGACGTGCGCTCGCCCGGCCCGCTCAGCCTGGCCCAGCTCGACGACGTGGGCGCCGTGGTGCTCGAAGACGTCGACGCGAGCCGGTTGACCGAGTCGGGCCTCCAGGTGCTCGCGCAGTACGTGTCGCTCGCCGGAGGTGGCTTGGTCATGAGCGGCGGCCACCACAGCTTTGGAGAAGGCGGCTATCGCAAGTCACCCGTCGAACCCGTGCTGCCGGTGTCGCTCGAGGTGCGCGAAGAACAGCGAAAGGCCGCCCTGGCCCTGAGCATCATCATGGACTGCAGCTGTTCGATGGGCATGCAGGTGCCCGACGGGCGCACGAAAATGCAGCTCGCCGCCGAGGGCGTGGTCGGCGCGCTCCAATTGCTCGATGACCGCGACGAGGCCTCGGTGCACATGGTCGACACCGAAGACCATTCGATTTTCGACATGAGCCCCGTGTCTGAGGGGCTGCCGCTCAAGAAGGTGGCGAGCGGGTTTTCGGGGGGCGGCGGCATTTACGTCGGGGTCGGGTTGCGGGCCGCCAAAGCCGAAATCTTCAAGTCGAACAAACCCACGCGGCACGTGCTGCTCTTCAGCGACGCGGCCGACTCGGTCGAGCCCGGCGACGCCCGCGCCACGGTCGAGTCGCTCGTCGCCCAGGGGGTCACGGTGTCGGTCATTGGCATGGGCTCGGCGCGCGACAAAGACGCACCGCTGCTCCGCGACATCGCCTTGTGGGGCAAAGGTCGGTTGTATTTCGCCGAAGACGTCATGAGCTTGCCACGCATTTTCAGCCAAGAGACCGTGGCCATTACCCGCTCGAGCTTCGTCGACCAAAAGACCGACCTGACGGTGGCCGCCGACTGGTCGCTGTTGGGCAAGGGCCCGACGCCGACCGGGGCGCCCAGCCTGAACGGCTACAACCTCACCTACCTGCGGCCCACCGCCAGCCTGGCGCTGAAGACGGCCGACGAGCACGCCGCGCCGACGCTGGCCTTTTGGCCGCACGGCGCGGGGCGCAGCGTCGCCCTCGCCGCCGAAGTCGACGGGCCAGCAACCGGTGAGTGGCGCTCGTGGCCTTCGAGCCGCGCGCTGCTCGAGTCGGCGGTGCGGTGGGCCATGGGCGCCGGCGCGGTGGCCGACGAAGGGGTCGTGCGCGCGAGAATCGAGGGCAACGACGCGCACGTGACGCTCGACGTCGACCCGCGCGCGCCGCCGCTCAAAGGCACGCCGACGCTCGTGTTGCTTTCGAGCGACGCGCACCAGGCTCCCCTCGAGGTGCCCATGCAGCCCGAAGACGACGACCGCTGGGGGGCGCACGTGGTCGTGCCGTCGAGTGGCACTTGGCACCCCGTCGTGCGCGTCAAAGACCGGGTTCAGCGAGCGCCTCCCGTCTCTCTTTCGTGGGCCCCCGAGTTCGCGCCCGCCGCCGCTTCAGAAGGCGCGGCCTGGTTGGCGGCCGTCGCCAAGGCCGGGCATGGCGTCGAGCGGCTTTCGATGACGGGCCTGTTTCTCGAAACCCCACAGTCAGAAGGCGAGGTGCCGCTCTCGAC
>JBGAIY010000094.1:0-6105 GCA_044225205.1 Myxococcaceae bacterium
ACCACACCGTGCTGCTGCGTGAAGCAGTGGCGTTGCTCAAGCCAGAGGGAGGCCGCGTGATCGTCGATGGAACGCTCGGGGGCGGAGGCCACACCGAAGCCCTGCTCGAAGCGGGCGCGACGGTCGTGGGCATCGACCGAGACCCCTCGGCGTTGGCGGCGGCTTCGGCTCGCGTGGCACGGTTCGGTGACCGGTTTCGAGCGGTGAAAGGCGAGTTCAAAGACGTTCGCTCGCTGGTCGACGGGCCGGTCGACGGCCTGTTGCTCGACCTGGGCGTCAGCTCACCGCAGTTCGACCAGGCCGAGCGCGGCTTCAGTTTCATGCACGACGGGCCGCTCGACATGCGCATGTCAGGCGAGGGCGAAACGGCGGCCGAGCTCATTGACCGGCTCGACGCCGACGACTTGGCGAACGCGATTTTCGAGTTGGGCGACGAGCGGTTTTCGCGGCCGATTGCGCGCGCGCTCAAGCACGCCCAACCCAAGACGACGTTCGAAGCGGTCGAAGCCATTAAAGTCGCCGTGCCGCGCAAGGCGTGGCCCAAAGACGTGCACGTCGCGACGCGAACGTTTCAAGCGCTGCGGCTTTGCGTCAACCGAGAGCTCGAAAACCTCGACGAGGCGTTGGCCGCGTTGCCGGGGCTGCTGCGGCGGGGCGGGGTGGCGGCGATCATCAGCTTTCATTCGGGCGAAGACCGCAAGGTGAAGCAGGCCTTCAAGAAATACTGCGGAGAGGTCGACGAGGTGCCGCGCGACTTGCCGATCATGCCGCAAGCGGCGAAAGCCGCCGACTTTCGCGCGTTGACCAAAAAACCGGTGGTGGCTTCTGAAGCCGAAGTCGCCGCCAACCCGCGGGCGCGCAGCGCCAAGCTGCGGGCCATCGAGAGGGTGTCATGAGTGTCGTGGTCGAGAAGAGCCGCGGGAGCTTGTCGATTTCGGTGATCGCCGGCGAAATCGTGCCGGCGGCGCTCGCGGTGATGTTGCTCGCGGTGGTGGGCGTGATTCACGTCACCTCGCGGGTCATGGTCGTTCGCATGGGGTACGAGCTGTCGAAGCTCGACTCGCAAACAACTGAATTGACTCGAGAAAACGACCAATTGCGCCTTGAGCTCGCCACGCTCAAGTCGCCGACACGGCTCGAGGCGACCGCCCGTTCGAAGTTCGGGTTGGGGCCGCCGAGTGCCACCACGGTGATTCACGTTCAGCAGTAGCCAAACGACCCATGCGCGACTTGAAGCAACTCAAACCGACTGAACCGCCCACCAAGTGGGTGCGGCTGCGCGTCGTCTTGCTCGGCGTGTGCTTCTTTTCGGGGCTGCTCGCGACGTTCGGGCGGGCGGTGAACCTGCAGGTGCACCAGACCGAGAAGCTCAAAGGTTTGGCCGAAGACCAGTACGTGCGCGACATTGAAATACCGGCGCGCCGCGGCGACATTTTCGACCGGCGCGGGGTGGCGTTGGCCCAGAGCGTCGACGTCGACTCGATCTGGCTCGACCCGTCGATGTTGACCGACGAAAAGGCGGCCGCGAAAGCGTTGGCGCGGGTCTTGGGCGTCGACCAAAAAGAGCTCTTCGAGCGCTTCACCAAGGGCCGCCGCTTCGTCTGGGTGAAGCGACAAGTGAGCCCGGCCGAGGTGGCGAAGGTCAAAGAGTTGGCGTTGCCGGGCTTGGGCTTCACCAAAGAGCCGCGGCGCTTCTACCCGCAGCGCGAACTGGCCGCGCACGTCATTGGCATGGTCGGCACCGACGCCCACGGGCTCGACGGGCTCGAGCTGGCCTTCGAAGACGAATTGTCGGGTGACCGGGTCAAGCGCGAGGGTTTTCGTGACGCCAAGGGCCGCAAGTTGATGACGAATGGGCTCGAAGACCAGATCGCCAAGCAAGGGGCGACGGTGACGCTCACCATTGACCGGCAGTTGCAGTACGTCACCGAAAAGGCGTTGCTCAAAGCGGTCGACGACTCGAGGGCCATCAGCGGTTCGGCGGTGATGCTCGACCCGAAAACCGGAGAGATTCTCGCGCTGGCGAACGCTCCGCGCTTCAACCCGAATTCACCCCAGGGCACGCCGGCCCAAGTGCTGCGCAACCGCGCGGTGACCGACACCTTCGAGCCGGGGTCGACCTTCAAGGCCTTCGTGGTGGCGAGCGCGCTCGACCAAGGCGTCATTACCCCCGAGACGGAGTTCGACGGCGAGGGCGGCACCATGGTCATCGGCCGCCACAAGATTCACGACACCCACCCGCACGGGTTGCTCAAGCCCGAGAAAATTCTCCAGGTCTCGAGCAACATTTGCGCGGCGAAGGTCGGCGCGAAGCTGGGGCGTGACCGGTTGCTCAAGGCCTACCAAGACTTCGGCTTCGGTGAGCGGTTCGGTTTGGGCCTGCCCGGAGAAGGCCGCGGCGTGCTGCCGTACCCCAAGGCCGAAGTGCAGGTGGCGACCGAATCGTTCGGGCAGGGGCTCACGGCGACGTCGCTGCAGGTGGCGGCGGGCTACTCGGCGTTGGCCAACGGCGGCGTGCTCATGAAGCCCTACCTGGTGGCCAAGGTGGTCGACCCCGACGGCGTGGTGCTGCTCGAGAACAAGCCCACTGAAATGCGCCGGGTCATCAGTGAAAAAACGGCTCGAACCGTGGTGGCCATGCTCGAGAGCGTGGTCGAAAAAGAGGGCAGCGCCCCCAAAGCCCGAATGGACGAGTACCGCGTCGCTGGAAAAACGGGCACCGCCCAGAAGGCCGACCCGGTGGCCAAGGGCTACGGCGACAAGCGGGTGGCGAGCTTCGCGGGCATGGTGCCGGCCGAAAACCCGCGGGTGGTCATATTTGTGATGATCGACGAGCCAAAGACCGACATTTTTGGGGGGTTGTCGGCGGCTCCGGCGTTCAAAGAAATTGCAGCGGCGGCGATGCCGTACTTGGCGGTGCCGCCGTCGAGGCCGGCGTCGGTGAAAGAGGCCGTGGCGTCGGCCGCCCTGGGTCAAAAAAAGGTGGGGCCTCCAGCAGAAAAAGCTGAGAAGAGCGCCCTGGTGGCGGCGATTGAGGGGTTGGGTGGCGTCGATACCGAAGGGGGGCCCGACGACGTGGTGTCGGGCGACGCCGTTCGAGTACCGAACGTGTCGGGGTTGGCGGGCCGCATGGCCATTGCACAGTTGTTGGGTGCGGCGCTCGAGCCGCGCCTGAGTGGGAGTGGGCGGGTGGTCGCACAACACCCAGCGCCAGGAAGTTTGGTTGAAAAAGGCAGTCGCATTTCGTTGGAGCTGGCAGGCAACTTGCCCTCTTCATCACCCTGAAGGCCGCATCAACGCGGTCAGGAAGACACAGTTATGAAGCTCACGGAGCTGCTCGCAGGTGTAGGCACCGAACCGGTCGCGTCGACGAAGGCGAAGACCGATGTCACGGGCTTGAGCGCCGATTCGCGCAAAGTCAAAGCCGGAGACCTCTTCATCGCCATGCAAGGGGGAAAGACCGACGGCGCGAACTACGCCCAAGAAGCGGTGCAAAAAGGCGCGGTCGCGGTGCTGTCTGAAAAGCCCTTGCCGGGTTTGAGCGTGCCGGTGTTCATCACCTCGGGTACGCGCAAGGCGCTGGCGCTCATCGCCGGCAACTTTTACGGCAACCCGGCGCGCGAGCTCGTGATGCTGGGCGTGACCGGCACCAACGGCAAGACGACGACGACCTGGCTGGTCGATTCGATTTGCACCGCGGGCGGCTCGTCGGTCGGCGTGTTCGGCACCATCGAAGTGCGGTGGCCGGGCACGAAGCGGGTGCCGTCGCACACCACGCCCGACCCCATTGAATTGCACAAGACGTTGCGTGAAATGCTCGACGCCGGAGTCGACACCGTGGCGATGGAAGTGTCGAGCCACGCGCTGGCGCAAGACCGGGTGCACGGGCTCACTTTTCGGGCGGCCGGCTTCACGAACCTCTCGCGCGACCACCTCGACTACCACAAAGACATGGAAGCGTATTTTCAGGCCAAGCGCCGGTTGTTCACCGACAACCTGTCGCCGGGCGGCGTGGCGGTCGTCAATGGTGACGACACGTACACCAACCGCATTTACAGCGAGATGCGCCAGCTCAAGCGCATGGCGTGGAAGTTCTCACGTTTCGGCAACGGCGAAATTTCGGCCGCGGGCGCCGAGCTGACGAGCAACGGCATCAAAGCGACGCTCAAGACGCCGGCGGGTGACATACCGGTCAAAAGTTCGCTCGTCGGGGCGCACAACCTCGACAACATTTTGACCGCCGCGGGCATTGCGCTGGGGTTCGGCGCGGGTCGCCGCGACGTGCAAGAGGGCATCGAACGGGTGACGCGCGTGCCCGGGAGAATGGACAAAGTGGTCGGCAAGGGCATCACCGTGCTCGTCGACTACGCCCACACCGACGACGCGCTGACCAAGGCGCTCGAGTCGGCCCGGGGCATCACCAAGAACCGGTTGCTCGTGGTGTTCGGCTGCGGCGGAGACCGCGACCAGGGCAAGCGCCCGATGATGGGCGAAGTGGCGGCGTCGGCCGACCTGCCGGTGGTGACGTCAGACAACCCGCGCACCGAAGACCCCGACGAGATCATCGGCGAGATCTTGCCGGGCCTCGAAAAGGGCGGTTTGCGCCGCATGAGCCCAGCGAAAGCGCGCACGGGCGAGCGCGGCTACCTGGTCGAAGCCGACCGGGCGGCGGCCATTGCGTTGGCCATTTCGCTCGCGAAAGAAGGCGACACGGTGCTGATCGCCGGCAAGGGCCACGAGGCGTACCAAGAGCAGAACGGAGAAAAGAAGCCGTTCGACGACTTGTCTGAAGCGCGCAAAGCGCTCGGTGCCTGAGCAACCCGCGGTTTTTTTCAAGTTTGAGAAAGAACGGGCATGGCGATTCGGCTCTCCGATCAGCAAGTGGTTGAAGCGACCGGCGGAGAGCGGGCCCGGGGCGGCGCCCGCGCGTCGTACAGCGCGGTGTGCACCGACAGCCGCGCCGTGGCCCCGGGGTCGTTGTTCGTCGCGCTCAAAGGCGAGCGGTTCGACGCGCACGATTTTCTCAAACAAGCGGTCGACCAAGGCGCGGCCGGCGTCGTGGTGCACCGCGGCCGCTGGCACGCCATTGACGAGCGGCGCGACGTCGCCGTGTACGAAGTGCCCGACACCTTGGTGGCGTTGGGCCGGCTCGCGCGTTTTCACCGCGACCGGTTCAAGGTGCCGGTCGGCGCCGTCACCGGGTCGAACGGCAAGACGACGACCAAAGAGCTCATCGCTTCGATTCTCGAGACCCGTGGCCCCGCGCTGAAGACGCAGGGCAATTTGAACAACGAAGTGGGCGTGCCGCTGACGCTGTTCAACTTCGAACCGAAGCACGTCGCCGCCATTGTCGAAATGGGCATGAACCACCCGGGTGAAATCGCCCGGCTGACCGAAATGGCTCGCCCCGACGCGGGGCTCATCACCACGGTGCAGCGCGCCCACCTCGAAGGCGTGGGCAGCATCGAAGGGGTGGCCAAGGCGAAAGGCGAGTTGTTCTTCGGCCTCCAGCGCGGTGCCACCGCCATCGTCAACCTCGACGACGCGCGCATCGTCGGGCAGGCGCAGGGGCTGGCGGCGCGGGTGCTCACGTTCGGGCAGTCGCCCAAGGCCGAAGTTCGGCTGGTCAAAGTCGAACCGAATGGGCGCACGGGCCTGTCGCTGCAGGTCGAATGGCTGCATTCGGCGTACCGGGTGTCGTTGCCACTGGTCGGCTTGCACAACGCGATGAACGCGACCGCCGCTTTCGCCATGGGGCTGGCGCTGGGGTATTCGCCCGAGGCGTGTGTGCAGGGCCTCGAGGCTGCGCGGCCGCACGCGAGGCGGTTGCAGGTGCTCGACGGGCGGGGCGGGGTGACCGTCATCGACGACTGCTACAACGCGAACCCCGCTTCGATGACCGCGGCGCTGCAGACGCTGAAGGCGCTCAAAGGCGGTGGCCGGGCGATTGCTGTGTTGGGCGACATGCTCGAACTCGGCCCCGATGAGACCCAAGCCCACGAACAGTTGGGTCGTGACGCCCACGCCAACGCCGACGTGGTCGTGCTGTTCGGCACCCGCACGCAGTACGCGCTCGCGGTGCTCCAGTCGCTCGGCAACGCCGCG